>CADDZO010000221.1 GCA_902812395.1 bacterium
GGACCATTCGCACCCACGAGTCCACCCAGGCGTTGGCGGGCAAGATCGCGGAGGGGAAGGCCAGGATCCTCTCTGCCACCGCATCCCGGACCGCCCAGCGGTGGTTGGTGTCTTTCGCCGTGGAGGTTGAGCGTGAGGTCCCGGATCATCATCGGCGGCCCCAGACGGCGGTGGGCATCGATCTCGGGATCGCTTCCCTGATCACGGCGGTGGACCATCGGGGTCGGGTGATCCGGTTCCCTGGTCCCAAGCCGCTGAGGGCTGCGCTGGGGCGCCTCTGCCGAGCCGCGCGCGCCCATTCCCGCAAAAAGACCGGCTCTGCCAACCGCAGGAAGAGCGCGCGGCGGCTGGCGCGCATCCATGCCCGGATCGCCAACTGCCGTCTCGATGCCGTGCACAAGGCCACGACCTGGCTGGCTGCTCGATACGAGGCGGTGGTGGTCGAGGACCTGAACGTGGCCGGGATGCTCCGCAACCGGAGGCTGGCCCGCAGCGGACCAGTCCTTCGGGACCGTGCGGCACCAGCTCGGCTCCAAGACCGTCTGGCGCGGTGGCCGGCTGTTGGTTGCCGAGCGGTTCTTCCCCAGTTCCAAGACGTGCTCTGGCTGCGGGACGGTGAAAGCCAAGGCTGGCCGAGCGCACCTTCCGCTGCGAGGGCTGCGGCCTGGTCATCGATCGGGACGTGAACGCTGCGAAGAACCTACTCGCGCTCGCCGTCAGTGGCAGAGGGGCCTGTGGAGCCGAGGTAAGACCCAGCCGTGCTGGGCACACGGCGATGAAGCAGGAGGGGACCCCACGAAGCAGGCTTCGTGGGGACCCCAAGCAGGAACCCGGCACCGCGCAAGCGGGTAAGACCGGGACCGCCACCGGACAACCGGTGGCTGCGGGTCGGCTGACTCATGCTCACTGACCCGCAACGGTTTGGTCGCGGATACAAGGTCAGCGTTGGGGCTGGAGGTCGGGCCTCGAAAGCAGGTCGAGCTGGCAAAACCGCCCCGCCTCCCTCCGCGCTCCTGCCCTCCAGCCCACCTCCCAGTGGAAGGCAGGGCCGCCGAAGCAGAAGGTGTGGTACTCGCCCAGCTCCCCACAGGGGTCGATGCCGAGGGCCGACACCTGCTGGAGGAACCGCCCGTCCACCTCGCAGCCCAGCCACCCCCGCCCCATCCGGCCGACCTCGACGCAGGTCACCACCGCCCGGCCGCCGCCGATCACGAACTCCTGGAGCAGCGCCGTCGGTTGCTCGCCCCAGAGCGGCTCGACGTGCTCCAGGCCGGCCGCACCGATGCGCTCGCCGTACCAGGCGCGGACGTCGGCGAGGTGGATGTCCCCCCCGATCACCCCCTGGAAGCCCTCGGCCTTCAGCCGCGCCAGCTCCCGGCGCAGCTCTCGATCCATCTCCTCCCAGGTCGTGCCCAGCGCCGTCAGCTCGATCCCGGCCGCCGCCGCCTGGGCCCGGATCAGCTCCACCCGGGTGGCGTGGAAGCGCACCCTTCCACTGGGAGCGTCGTAGAAGGTGACCAGACGCGCCACCTCCAGCCCGACTCGACGCGCCCGCACCAGCGCCAGCGCGGAATCCTTGCCGCCCGACCAGAGCAGGGCGTACGGGCCCACCTCGCTCAGGCGGGCAAGGAGAGCACGATGGCCTCCACCATCGCGCCGGCCGGGATGCCGCGATCGCCAGGCGGCACCCGCACCAGGGCATGGGCACCGGCCAGCGACAGCAGCCGGGAGGAGGACTGCGACCCGGTGGTCCGGGCGACGAACTCACCGTCTTCGCGCACCAGTGTCACCCGCTGGTACTCGGTCCGGTCGCCGGCAGCCTTGGCCTCGTAGCCCAGCCGGACTCGCAGCCGCGGCCGCTGGAGCGCCCGATGCCCCTGCATCTTGCGCAGGGCTGGGCGCACGAAGACCTCGAAGGTCACCAGCGAGGACACCGGGAACCCGGGCAGGCCGAAGGCCAGTCGCCCCTCGGGCAGGGTGGCGAAGGTGAAGGGCTTGCCCGGCTTCAGCCGCACTCGGCCGACGTGGACCTCCCCCAGCTCCTCGAGCAGCGGCTTGACGAGGTCGTGGCTGCCCACCGACACGCCCCCCGAGCTGACCAGCACGTCGTGGTCGAGGAGCGCGTCCTGGACCAGGGAACGCAGTGCGACGCGGTCGTCGGGGGCGATCCCGAGCAGGCTCACCTCCGCTCCCGCCTCCTGCAGCGCGCCCAGCAGGGCCCAGCGGTTGGAGTCCACGATCTGACCCGGACCCGGGGTCCTTCCCACCTCGACCAGCTCGTCCCCGGTCGTCAGCAGCGCTACCCGGGGCCGGCGGTGGACCCGCAGCCGGGGGAAGCCGAGAGCGGCGGCCAGGCCCAGCTCAGCCGGCCCCAGCACCTCCCCGGCCTGCAGCACCAGTTCCCCGCGCCGCACGTCGTCGCCCACCCGGTGGAAGTTCCGCCCGGCCTCGAGGCGGGTCGGCACCTCGACCCACCCGTCGTGCTCGCTGGTCTCCTCGACCATGACCACGCAATCCGCCCCCACGGGCAGGACGGCTCCGGTCAGGATCCGGACCGCGGCGTGGCCGGGCAGCGGACCCGGGAAGGGACGCCCGGCCGCCGACTCCCCCACCACCTCCAGTCGGCCTCCCCCGTCGGCTGCCCGGACGGCGTATCCGTCCACGGCGCTAGAGGGAAAGGCTGGCAGGTCCGAGGGTGCGACCAGGTCTTCGGCCAGCACCCGAGCCCAGCAATCCGCCAGCGGCAACTCCTCCGCCCCGAGGACTGGGGTGCGCTCAAGTACCAGGGACGCCACCTCGCTGGCATCCAAGAGCGGGTAGGTAGAGGCCTGCATCATTCGGCCCTCACCACCTCGAAGCTTAGCCGTCTTCGCAGCCGCTCCAGTGCGGCTACCACCGGTGCGCCGAACAGGGCCACCATGAGCAGGTTGCCGCCCGAGCGGAAGCTGTCGTAGAGGAGCGAGGTGGCGAGGTAGAAGCGGGCGAAGTTGGCCAGGGCTGCCCCCGGTGCCATCCCCGGCAGCCAGCCCAGCTGCGGCACCCCCCGGTAGCCGGCGACCCACGTCTGCACGTCGAGCAGCGCGCCCACCGGCCAGCCCGAAAGCAGACCGACTGCCGCCAGCGTCGCCACCGGCAGCCAGTGGGGACCGCGGATCGAGCGGACGGCAACCCCGGCCAGCCCCGCCGCCACCCCGACCCAGCCGGTGGTGAAGACCTGGTAGGGGAGCCAGGGTCCGATCCCGCCCTCGGCCACCGCCGAGACCAGGATCGACAGTGCTCCCACTGCAAAGCCGTACGAGGGGCCGAAGACGAAGCCCGCACAGAGGACCCCGAAGTAAACCGGGCTGAAGCCCCCGATACCCTCCACCACCGCCAGCCGGAGCCCCGCGTCGATCGCCGATAGCACCGCTAGCAGTGCCAGCCGGCGCGCGTCCAAGCCTCGCAGCCCGACCTCGACCGCCAGCAGCCCTGCCACTGAGCCGCCCATCAGGGTCAGGGCCGGCGCGTCCGGCAGTCCGCCCAGGCCGACAAATGGCCACACGAAGAGCGCCAACCCGGCCAGCGAGATCAGCCACATCCTCACCCCACCCCTCGCCCCGCTGCCAGGCGGGCCAGGACCCCGGCCACCGTCACCGGACCGCCCGGGTAGAGTCGACCGAGCTGGGTGGCCAGCGGCGACGTCCCGGACAACGCCGCTGCGGGCGGGCCCAGCTCGCGCACGCCACCATCCTGGACCAGCACCACCCGGTCGGCGACCTCGGCCGCCAGCTCGGCGTCGTGGGTGGCCAGCACCACCGCCGTGCCCCGTGAGCTGAGCTCTGCCAGCAGCCCGGTCAAGGCCTTGCGGGCGGACGCGTCCATGCCCCGAGTCGGCTCGTCGAGCAGGGCCAGCGCCGGCGTCCCGGGCAGCACCGCGGCCAGCGCCGCCCGCTGCCGCTCCCCGCTGGAGAGGTCCCGGGGGTACCGATCCGCCACCTCCACTAGCCCCAGGCTGGACAGCACCACCTCCGGCGGCTCGGGGTCGCCCGCGCGACGGAGCGTGAGCCCAACTTCGTCGCGCAGGGTCGGCCGATGGAGCAGCGCAGTTGGGTCCTGAGGCAGATAGGCCACGCGCCCCGGCCGCCGCTCCACCCGCCCCGCCAGCGGGCGCAGGAGACCGGCCAGGACCCGGAGCAGGGTGGTCTTGCCGCTGCCGTTGGCCCCCATCAGCACCACCGTCTCGCCGCCGGCCCCGGCCAGGTCCACCCCCTCGAGGACCGGAGTCCCTGCCGGCCCGGCCCGGATCCGGCGCAGCGACCAGGCTTCGGGGCCGGCGGGCGGCGAGGTGCACGGAGCCGGGGCCAGGGCCGGAGGCACGACCTCCTCGGGGCCGAGCGGGAGCGGCTCCCAACCCAGGGCCAGGCCCAGGGCCACCACCTGGGGGGGCGCAGGAAGGCGCGCTGCCAGGCGTCGCGGATGGCCAGAGCAGACCCGCCCCCGCTCCACCAGCCACAGCCGGTCGGCACGTGGAAGCAGCCGCTCCAGGCGGTGCTCGGCCACCACCACCGCCCGCGTCCGGGCGAGCTCCAGACAGGCGGTCACCAGCGCCTCGGCCCCGGCCGGGTCGAGTTGGGAAGTGGGCTCGTCCAGGACCAGGATGGGGGGCCGCAAGGCCAGCGCCGCCGCCAGCGCCACCCGCTGCCGCTCCCCACCCGACAGGCTGGCCAGGCGGCGGTGGAGCAGGTGCGTGGCCCCCACCGCCGCCAGCGCCTCCTCAACCCGGCCCGGCAGCTCATCGGGCGGAAGGGCCAGGTTCTCGGGGCCAAAGGCGACCTCGGACTCCACGGTGGCCCGCACCGCCTGCAGCTCCGGATCCTGGAAGACAAACCCGACCTCGCGGGCGAGAAGACGGGTAGGAGTCTGCAGGACATTGAGGCCCTTGACCTCGGCCGACCCTGCCACCCGCCCCCCGTGGAAGTGAGGCACCAACCCGTTCAGGACCCGGAGCAGAGTCGACTTGCCGCCACCGGAGGGACCGGCGACCAGGGTGAGCCCTTCCTCTAGCTCGACCGAGACCCGCTCCAGCGCCGGCCCTCCGGCCTCCGGGTACCAATAGATCAGGCGGTCCAGGCGTGCGAGCGCCACAGCCACGCGGGCAGGACCAGCGCCGAGCAGGCCAGGGCCGGGAGTGGGCTGAACGTCGGCAGCTGCCAGACCGGGTACGCATACCAGTCGGCCGCCCAGCCGAGTGCCCGGGAGAGGACGAAGGCGAGCACCGCGGCCAAGGCCAGGCCCGCCACCCCCCACCCGGTCACGCCCAGGGCCGGGGGGCGCAGGTGGGTGCGAGGGCCGGAGCCGAAGGCCCGGGCCTCCATCGCCTCGGCCAGCTGGATCGAGTCCTCGATCGCAGTCAGCACTACCGGCACCGCCACCTCCGCCCAGGAGGCGGGGCCACGGGGCCGCCAGCCGCGCAGGCGCTGGGCCTCGGCCACGCTGCGAAAGGAACGGGCCAGGGCCGGAACCAGGTTCAGGGCCGCGGCCGCGGCCGCCCCGGTGCGGGCCAGGACGGGAGGCACCGCCTCAACCACCTGTGCCGGCTCCAGCAGCAGCGTCAGCGGTGCCACCGCCAGCAGGGCGCCGGCCAGGACCAGCCCGGTCGACATCCCGGAGGCGACCGCTTCCACCGTGTAGGGACCACCCAGCGCCGGCACCCAGTCCGGCAGCTGGAAGAGCACATCGGCGCCGGTGTGAACCAGGGCGAAGTTGAACGCCACCGCCGCCAGGCCGGCGGCAACGGCGGCGGCGAACGC
>CADDZO010000222.1 GCA_902812395.1 bacterium
CCGGAGTGATGAGCCGCGCCCGGCGCTCCAGCTTGGCGGTCCTGCGACGCATACCGCGGGTACCCTTCATCGGGAGTCCCTCCTCCTGGTTGGTAATTGCTTCAGGAGTGTGGAGGGACTCCTCCAGAGCCGCAACACTGGCGCCGGCGGGCGCAGGACGGCTGTGGAAATGACGCGCCGCTGCGCCGTCGCTTGGACAACCCTCCGGGTTGCCCACATTCCCACAGCTCGGCGGCGACGGGACATCCCCATGGTGAGGACCTAAAGCCATGCGCTCCCGACTGCGTCGGGGCATCGGCTGGGCCGTGGGCTTCGCCGCCCTGATCGCCGCCGCCACCGGACTCGGCCGATCGCTGGCGCCCACGGCCTACGTGCTCCGCTTCCCCACCCAGGACGCCTCCGGCCTCTACCCGGGCAGCGAGGTCATGATCGCCGGCGCCCAGGTGGGCTTGGTCACCAACGTCAGCGTCGGCTCCGGTGGGCTGGCCATGGTCACGATCGACCTCCAGCCCGAGTACGCCCCGGTCCACCGTGACGCCACCGTCGCCATCCGGCCCAAGAGCCTGCTGGGCGAGATGTACGTGGCCCTCGACCCGGGCCAGGGCGGCAGCACCCTGCCCTCGGGCTCGACCCTCCCCGGGCTCCAGGTCGATCGCTCTACCGACCTGCAGCAGGTGATCGACACCTTCGACGCTCCTACCCGCCAGAAGCTGCAGACCCTGATCGACGAGCTCGGCGGCGGGCTCGCCGGCGAGGGCCAGGACCTGAATACGACCCTGGCCTACGGGAAGGACGACCTCGACCAGCTGGCCTCGATCGCAACCACGCTGGCCCAGCGCTCACAGGATCTGCAGACCGTGATCCAGGACCTGAACGTGGTTCTTGGCGAGCTGGCGCGCAGCGATCGCCGCCAGGAGGTGGCCCAGCTGATCCAGAACACGGAGCTGCTGCTGGCCAACCTGGACCGCGAGCAGGCCCAGCTCCAGCAGGCGATCGCCGCCAGCGACGGCGCCCTGGCCCGAGCCGCCCGGGGGCTGGGCGGAACCGAGCCCAGCCTGGCCGGCGTCTTCGCCGCCCTCCCCACCACGGTCTCGCAGGGGGAGCTGCTGCTGGAGGGCCTGGCCACCGACTCCGGCGCCCTGCTTCCCCACCTGGACCAGCTGATCCGGAGCATCGACGAGGGCCCAATCGTGTTCGGGGGCGAGGACGCCACCGGCTATGCGACCCGGATCTCGCTGGTGGTGGGCTGCAGCACCGCCGGCGCCTGCTTTCAGCCCCCGGCGGCCCAGGTGCAGCCGGCGGCAGCGCCAGCGGCAACCGTCCCCAGCCAGGTGCAGACTCAGAGCGACCAGGCCCTGCTCCGACAGGGCCTTCTCGGCTTCCTGCTGGGAGGGCTCCCGTGAGGAGCCGCTGGAACCTGCCCTTCTGCTGCGCCTACGCCGCCTGCGCCCTCGCCCTCCTGTTCTATCTCGCCTTTCAGATGGGGGGCCGCTTCTGGGTCCAGCCCTCATACCACATCACGGCCGTCTTCGCCACCGCCGTGGACCTGGTCCCCGGCGACGACGTCACCATCAGCGGGGTCACCGTCGGGCAGGTGGCGTCGGTCGCACCGAGCGCGCAGGGAGCACAGGTGGGCCTGGAGATCCAGGAGGAACACGCGCCCGTGTACCGGGACGCCCGGGCCATGATCAAGGTCAAGAATCTCCTCGGGGAGACCTACGTCGAGCTGGAACGGGGCACTCCCGGCAGCGGTCCGCTGGCCCAGGGGGGAACCATCCCCAGCTCCCAGACCCTGACCCCGGTCGAGATCGACCAGGTGCTGGACGTGCTCGACCAGAGCACCCGGGCAGAGCTCGTCTCGCTGATCGACAACCTGGGCGAGTCGGTGAGCGGGCAGGGGCCGGACATCAACTCCGAGACGGCCTCGCTGGAGCAGGTGGCCACCTCGCTGGAGCAGGTGGCGGCGGCGCTGGCCCGAGAGGAGGGGGAGATGGGCCCCCTGCTCACCGACCTGAACAAGGTCCTGCAGACGCTTGCCGCCTGGAACGTCCAGCTTGGGCAGCTGATCCAGCACTGGGACGGGGTGATGAGGGCGCTGGCCGCCCACGAACAGAGTCTGCAGGGTCTGATCCAGAACGAGGAACAGGTGATGGCCGTGCTGGACGCCGCGCTGTCCCGGAACGCGCCCGGCCTGGGCCGGGCCCTGGCCCAGTCGCCGGCCCTGCTGGAGAGCGCCAACGCCTACACCGCCAACTCGGACGTGATCTTCGGCCAGGTCTCCCAACACACCGACTCGATCAGCCAGCTGTTCCGCGAGCTGGCCTCGGTGATGAGCGCCACCGACTCCCAGGGCAACCACGAGTGGCGCATCTACCCGGTGAGCGGAGGGCTGGGCACGATCAGCCAGCCCCTGCTGGGAGGAGCCGGCGGATGAGGCAGCGCTGGGCGGTGGACCTGGCCCTGGTGGTGGGCTTCGCCGTCGTCTGCCTGGGGGGGCTGGGCTGGCTCGCCAACGGGATGGGCCTGGAGCTACCCGGCCTGGAACGAGGCACCGTGATCCGGGCCGACTTCCAGGATTCCGAGGGACTGGTTGCCCAGTCCGACGTCTACGTGTCCGGGGTCCACGTCGGCCACGTCCTGAGCGTCGTCCCGGACGGCCACGGAGGCGCCCTGGTGACGATGCTGATCGACCCCGGGGTCCGGCTGCGAACCGATGTGCAGGCCAACGTCGCTCCCAAGTCGCTCCTGGGAGAGAGCTACGTCGACCTGGTCCGCATCCCGGGCTCGACCGCGCCGCCGGTGCCCCAGGACTTCCTGATCCCCCGTTCGCGGACCGGGGAGGCGGTCGAGATCGACCAGATCCTGAACACCATGGACCCCCGGACCAGGGCCGCGGTGTCGGAGTCGCTGCGCCAACTGGGGGTGGCCGTGTCAGGCCAGGCAGCCTCGGTCCACACCTCGATCCCGCAGGTTGAGCAGGTCACCGCCAACCTCCGCCCCATCGTCCAGGTGACCGACCGGCGGCAGCAGGACCTGGACCGGATCCTGGTCGATCTGGCTCAGATCATGCAGGTGCTGGCCGACGAGCAACAGGCGCTGGGCCAGGTGGTGGACAGCGGCGACCGCACCATGGGCGCGATCGCGCAGCGGGATCAGGAGCTGGCCGGCACGGTCCAGCAGGCACAGACCCTCCTGGCCTCGCTCGACCAGATCCTCCAGGGCCTGACTCCGGCCGACCGCGCCACCCTGCAGGAGGCCCCGGGCACGCTGGAGAGCGGGCAGACCCTGCTCTCGGAGCTCGATCCCACCGTCGACCGGCTCCTGCCCGAGCTGTTGCTGGCACAGATCAACTACCCCAACAACCAGCTGGAGGTGGCCTATCCCCAGGCCCTGACCCTGGCCGAGGAGTGGATCTCCGCCTTCTCCCAACAGGACAGCCTGGGCCACTCGTTCCGGATCACGCCGATCCTCAACCTGAGCACGGCGGTCCAGACGCCGGTCCAATTGCCCTCGGTGGTGGGGGCGGGCCGTACCCCAGCCACGCCCACACCTCCGACCCCCAGCCCGGCCGGGCCGGTGCCCACCACCGACGCCGCCGGGGAGGTGATCCCGGCCGTGGTCCAGATGCTCCTGGGGCTGCCGGGATGACCAGGCTGGTGGCAGTGGCGGCCGGGCTGGCCATCGGCATCTCCGGCCTCGGGGTCTGGATCGGGACCCGTCCCTATGTGGTCCACGCTTACTTCCTCTCCGCCGACCGGCTAGTGGCCGGCAACCAGGTGACCATGGGCGGGGTGGCGGTGGGCCAGGTGGCCGGAGTCGAGCTGGCGCCCGACACCGGTGCCGCCGGCGCCGTCGTCGACCTCGAGATCGACGGCCGCTATGCGCCGCTGCGGCAAGGGACAAGGGCCATGATCCGGCCGGAAGGCCTGCTCGGGACCATGTACATCGAGCTGGAGCCCGCCTCCGGTCCCCCCATCCCCTCGGGCGGGACCATCCCGCTCTCCGACACCTCTTCGATGGTGACGCTGGACCAGGTCACCGACATCTTCGACCCACGGACTCGCCAGGAGCTGCAGACCCTGGTCCGCCAGGGAGGGGCAGCGCTCCAGGGTCGGAGCCAGGACGTAAACCAGCTTCTCCAGCAGTTGCCCGTGATCTCGGCCAACCTGTCCGGCACCACCGGTGCCCTCGATCAAGAGACCCAGCAGCTGGACGAGCTGCAGGCAGAGTTCGATCGGGTGGCTTCGATGGTCGCCGGCCAGGACACGTCGCTGCGCGGCGACCTGGAGAACGGGGCCACGGTCCTGGACACCCTGGCCCAGCACCAGCAGAGCCTGCAGTCTCTGCTGACCAACGCCAGCCAGTCGCTGGCGGAGACGAACCAGGCCCTGGACGGCCACCAGCAGGACCTCCACCAGGTGCTCCAGGACCTGCCCGCGCTCCTCGCCCAGCTCCAGGCCTTCGAGCAGCACAGCGCCGGCTCGTTCCGGATCATCGATCCCTGCATCCAGAACCTCCTGATCGTCCTCCAGGAGATGCAGAGCGCCACCTCCTACCGGGACCCGGCCGGGTCGGTGGACGGGGCCGGCTTCATGCTCCGGGTAGACCCGGTGCTGGCAGGCCCGAGCACGGGGAGCTTCAACCCGACCGCCACCTGCTCAGGGGGGATGCCATGAGGCTCAGCCGCGGCAACCCGTACGTGGCCGGGATCGCGCTGCTGGCCCTGATCGCCGCCGTGCTGCTGGCGGCGGCCGGCATCGAGCGGAGCTTCGGCTTGCCCTTCGATCTGAGCCCGGGCATCCCGCCCACCCGCGACTATCCGTTGCGTGCGGTCTTCAACGACGCCGCTGGGCTCTTACCGGGGGCGGATGTGGTGATCGGGGGAGCTCGGGTCGGCCAGGTGACGGCCGTCCAACCCGACCGCGGCCGGGCGCTGGTCACGATGCGGATCCAGCACGCCTACGCTCCCCTGCACCGGGGCACGATCGCCAGCATCCGCTACTCGACGCTGCTGGCGGAGAAGTACGTGGAGTTGACCCCCGCCGTCGGCACCCTACCCCTTCCGCCAGGGGCGACGATCCCGAGCACGGACACGGTGACGCCGGTCGACTTCGACCAGTTCCTGTCCAGCCTCGACCCCCAGACCCGGCAGCAGGTGCGGGTGCTGGTGCAACAGTTGGGGGGCGGGGTTCGGGGCGAGCACGCGGCCATCGAGGAGCTCCTCAACCAGCTGGCCGGGCTCTCGGTCGACTCGCAGCCGACGTTGGACACGCTGGGAGCGCGCGACCCCCAGCTGGCCTCCATCACCTCCGACCTGGCTCAGGTCAGCGGCCGCCTGGCCAGCAGCCATGAGCAGCTGGGTGACCTGGTCCAGCAGACGGCGGTGGTGACGGGGACGCTGGAGGCCGATGACGAGCAGCTGGACGAGCTGCTGGTGCACCTGGCCGCGGTCAGCGACGACCTGGACCAGACCCTGAACGGCAACGAGGCCAACCTGCAGACGACCGTCAACCAGCTCCAGCCCTTCTTGGTCCAGCTGAACGGCACCCTGGAGGCGACCAACCCCGAGCTGGCGGCGAGCCAGTCTGAGCTGGTCCGGGGTTTCGACTACCTGATCCCCTTCATCACCAGCGCCATCAGCCAGCAGGATGCCAACGGCAACTACCTGCGCCAGTTCGTGGTGGTGGACCTCTGCTACGACACCCTCGACCGGACCCCGTCCAATCCCCAGAGCAGTTGTCTCGTCCCCGCCATCACCGGGGCGGTGGCTCCCGCCCCGGTG
>CADDZO010000223.1 GCA_902812395.1 bacterium
CCTGGCCTTTCCTTCCGCGATCTTGCCCGCCAACGCCTCGGTGGACTCGTGGGTGCGGATGGTCCCCAGCCGGGGCAGCGTGACCGGAGATGGGAGCCCTCGGTCCCAGAGCCTGCCAGGGTAGGCGCCCTCAGGCGATCCCACGGAAGCGCATCGGCGGCTGGAAGCACTGGCCCTGCTCCCGCCTGTCCGGGTTGACCGAAGTTGGGAGCGCAAGCCCCGTCCGTAAGGGCGGGGGTTAGCGACCTCAAGCGGGCGTCGTCGCCCTGTGCCCCTTCTGAAAGCTTGGTTTGCGATTGAAGGTCTGCTGGTTGGCGATGGAGGCGCGGACCCTCTCCACGGGTGCACCGCCGCAAGAGACCACTGCAGAGGAGGGCGACCAGAAGTGGTCTTTCCACAGCGCCCGCTCGACCTCGGGCCAGTGCCGCTGCCGGACCCGGTAGCTTGAGACGGTCTTCAGCCGCTTCACCAACACCGACAGGGCGAGCTTCAGTAGGTAGGAGACCGACAGGTGGGCGTGGTCCCAGTCGGTCTCGAACTCGTCGAGGGTGGCTTCGAGGTTGGCACACATTCCACCTGTCCAACCGGGCCGGGAGAGCGGAAGCGTTGTCAGGCTGCAGCCCGCATCGACCTGACCGCCGGCAGCAGCCCCTCCGCCCAGAGCTCCAGGTGCTCCCGGTCGTCGAGCAGGAAGTGCTGGAGCAAGAAGAGCTGCACGCCCGCCTCCGCCAGCGGCCGCATCTGCTCCACGACCTCGGCCACCGTCCCCGCCAGCTGGTCGCTGGCCCGGAGGCCATCCAGCGCCCGGTCGGGCTCGACATCCGCCAGCCCCGGGATCACCTGGGCCAGCCGGCGTACCCGCTCCAGCAGCTCGGCGCGATCGCGGCCCACCAGGCAGAGCCGCATCACCGACCGACGGACCTGCTCTGGCGCCCGACCGACGGCGCGGCACAGCTCGTCCAGGCGCTGCGACTTCTCTCGGAAGACGACGGCATCGCCCAGGTTGAGGTTCCATTCGACCGCCTCGCGTGCGGCCAGCGGCAACGTCCGCCTCTCGCCGCTTCCGCCAATCAGGAGCCGCAGCGGCCGGTTGGCGAAGACCTGGTGGATGCGGCCGATGCCGGCCTCCAGGTTCCGGAACCGCTCACCCCAGCCCGGGAGCGGGATCCCGAAACGCTCGTGCTCGGCCACGTTCCAGCCGGCACCGACGCCCAGCAGCAGCCGTCCTGCCGAAAGCTCGTCTACCGCCCTGGCCATCCGGGCCAGCACGGCCGGTCGGTAGAAGGTCATCGGGCTGACCATCGGACCCAGCTCGATCCGCCGGGTCAACTCCGCCGCCAGGGTCAGCGCCGGCCAGGTCGGGAGTGAGGGTCTTCCCTCCACCCCCATCACCGACATCAGATGGTCGCTGGTACGCAGGGAAGCGAAGCCCAGCTCTTCGGCGGCGCTCACGATCAGCCGCCACCGCTCCCAGGTCAGGCCCTCCTGAGCCTCGATCATGACACCGATCTCTGCCATGGCCGCTTCTCGAACACCTCCTTGAGCGGCTCCAGCGGGAGCCAGTTGACGATGTCCTGCTCACCCAGTCCCGCCTGCCGGGCCACCCACAGGCCCAGGTCAACGTAGACCAGCTGGTCGGGCGCGTGCGCGTCCGAGTCCAGTGCCAGCCGACAGCCGAGCGAGGCGGCCAGCCGTGCCTCCTCCGGCCCCAGGTCGGTCCGGCTCGGGTCGCAGTCGATCTCCACCACCACCCCGTGCGCAGCCGCCGCCCGCAGCACCGCCTCCAGGTCGTAGCTGGCCCCCGCGCGCTCCCCGGGCCGCCGGCCGGTGGGGTGGCCGAGCACGTCCACCAGCGGGTGCTCGACCGCACCCAGCATTCGTTCGGTCATGGCCGCTGGCTCGGTGCCCAACTTGACGTGGGGCGAGGCGACCACCACGTCGAGCCCGGCCAGGGTGGCATCCGGCTCGTCGAGGCTGCCGTCCTCGTTGATGTCGACCTCCACCCCCTGGAGCAGGGTGAGCCCGTCCAGCTCCCGGTTGACCTCGTCGATGACCTTCCGCTGGGCGGCCAGGCGCTCCGGTCCTAGGCCGTGCACCATGCGGAGCCGGGGCGAGTGATCGGTGATGGCCAGGTAGCGGTACCCACGGGCTCGGGCCGCCACCGCCATCTCGCCCACGGTGGCATGGCCATCTGACCAATCGCTGTGGGCGTGAAGGTCGCCCTGGTAGCCGAGCGCGGCCGCCGGCCCCCAGCCCAGGGGCGAGCTGGGCTCCGGCTGCCCTCGGCGGAGCCGTTCCAGATAGGAGCTGGTCCCGCTGCCCAGTAGTTCCTCGAGGGTGCCGGCGATGCTCTCGCCCACCCCCTCCAGGCTGGCCAGGCGGCGCTGGCGGCGCAGGGCCTCCAGGTCGGGCGTCTGCCGAGCCAGGGTCAGTGCCGCCCGCAGATAGGCACGCCCCCGGTAGGGGTCTCCGCTCAGACGCAGCCGATAGGCGATCTCGGCCAAATTCCCGGCCGCGCGCAAGGCATCGCTGCTCACGCCGCCACACGTTTGAGCAGCAGGACGTGGGGCGGTTGAGGAGGCCCGAAGAACGCCTCCAGATCGGGGTCGAGCTTGACCTCGAGGATCGGGAACTCGGTCATCTCGTAGCCCCGTTGTTGCCACCAGGCCGGATCCTCCGGCGAGACCAACGCCACCGTCCCCAGGGGCCGACAGCAGCGCTCGAGCTCGCCACGGACCACCTCCCCGCCCAGGGGCGGGTCGGGCCCCAGGGCGGCGCAGGAGCAGACCAGATCGGCCCAACCCCCGACCACGGGCAAACGGTGGGCCGTCCCGGCCACCACGTGGGCCGTAGGGCAGCGCTGGCGCAGCAACCGGCGCAGCGGCCGGCAGGGCTCGATCGCGACCAGAATCCGGGCCCGGCCCTCCAAGAGCGCGGTCAGTCGGCCGCTTCCGGCCGCCACCTCCAGCACCCGGCCGTGCACGGGCAGCGCCTCCAGCAGTGCCGGGTGGATCGGTTCGGCCAGTGCCAGACGGTCCCACAAGAGCGGTTCCAGCTCGTAGGCCAAGAACCAGAACAGCCCCCGCACCAGGCGCCGGGCCGCCGCCTCCCTCGCCTCCGCCGGCACCGGACGCTGGCTCAGCCTGAGCAGGCGTTCCCCTCGGGCCGGGGGCAGCGCCGAGGCAACCCGGTGGAGGGCGTCGGGCGTGGGTGCCAGAGCGGCGGCCACGTCCTCCAGCGGGGGGGCTGCTGGGCCGGGCTGGAGGAGGAGGTTCAGGGTGGCCTGAGCCAGCCGGGCCAGGTCGGTGGCCCGGAAGCGCTCGCTGCCGGGCGGGGCGGCAGCCACCGCCTGCTGGTAGCGCACCGTATAAGTAAAGAAGATGGTGGAGACCGGGCCTCCCCGGAGCACGCCGGGGGGCGGCGCCCCGGCCACCGTGCTGGTCACCCGGCGGGTCACCTTTGCCTCCGGGCACATCCTGCGGCGGCCCGATTGGGACGACGACCGGAACCGCGAGGTGTTCGGGGCGTGCGTCGGCGACCACGGCCACAACTACGTGCTCGAGGTCTCGGTGAGCGGGCCGGTCAGGGCCGAGACCGGCATGGTGGTGAACCTGAGGGACCTGGACCGAGCGGTGCGGGAGGCGGTGGTGGCCAAGGTCGATCACCGCCACCTGAACCGGGACGTCCCCTTCCTCCGGGACCGCATCCCCACCACGGAGAACGTGGCCCTGGCCTTCTGGGCCGAGCTGGAGGAGCGCCTGGCCCGGCTCCCGGGGTCGCCCAGGCTGGAGCGGCTGCGGCTGGTCGAATCCGAGAACAACGCGGTCGAGGTCACCAGGTGAAGATCCCCCGGCGGCTGGAAGACCAGCTTCCCGGCCTGGTGGAGCAGGTCCTGCGCTTGCTGGGGGAGGATCCCGCCCGCGAGGGCCTGGTTCGGACCCCGGACCGGGTGGCGCGCTCCCTGCGCTCCCTAACCGACGGCTACCGAATGGATGCCCGCCAGGCGATCGGGCAGGCGCTGTTCGAGGACGACTACGACGAGGTGGTGGCGGTCCGCGACATTCCCTTCTACAGCCTCTGTCTACCCGCGGATCAGCCCGTGGACGCCGTCGACGGCCCCCGCCCGGCCGGCCGGATCGGCGTCGGGGACCGCCTGTTGACGCTGGCCAGTGGGGAGATCGGGACTACTCAGGTGACCGCCGTCAGCCGCCGCCGGGCTCGGTACCTGGTGCGGGTCCGGACAGCCAGGGGCGGCTGGCTCAGCACCCCCGACCACCCCTTCGCCACACCCCAGGGCTGGGTGGAGGCACAGGACCTGGCCGGGCGTCTGGTCGAGTGGACGGATCCTGACCGCGTCCGGCCGGCCCCAGTCCCGGCGATGCCGGTCGCCCGCGCTGGTGGCGAATCCGTCTGGGTGGCGCGGCACGGGTTCCCCGCCGCCCATACCACCTCCCTCCAGCACTCGGAATGGGTGCCGGTCGGCGAGGTCGACCTGGTCGAGGCCCCGAGGCAGCCCTTCGAGGTCTGTGCCTTCACCTGCCGTCCCCACCCCACCTTCCTGGTCGGCGGCCACCTTGCCCACAACTGTGAGCACCACCTGCTGCCCTTCTTCGGGGCCGCCCACGTCGCCTATCTGCCTCGAGGTCGGGTGGTTGGCCTGAGCAAGATCCCCCGCCTGGTCGACATCTACGCCCACCGGCTCCAGCTCCAGGAGCGGATGACCCGCCAGATCGCGGAGGGGCTCGACGAGGTCACGCAGCCGGCCGGGGTGGCGGTGGTGGTGGAAGCGCGTCACCTCTGCATGGAGATGCGCGGGGTGGAGAAGCCGGGGTCGCAGACCGTCACCTCTTGCATGCTCGGTTGCTTCCGGGACGACGCCCGCAGCCGGGCCGAGGTGCTGGAGCTCCTCCGCAACCACCGCTGAGGTGCGGATCGCCATCGTCGCCTCGCTGGTGTCTCCGATCCGGGAGGCCCAGCTGGGCGGGGCCCAGGCCTTCCTCACCGATCTGGCCCGGGAGCTGCAGCAACGCGGCCACGAGATCACCCTCTACTGCGCCGAGGGCTCGGCCGTGGCCGGGCTCAACCTGGTGACGACGCCGGCGCCGAAGGGGGTTGAGCGGGCGCTGGTGATGCCGGCGGGGGTCGCGCCCGCGCCGATGCCGGAGCTGGCCTCTGCCTTTGCCGCTCTCTTCGAGCGGGTCCGGGCCGGCCGGCCCGACGCCGTCTCCCAGCATGCCTTCGACGCCGAGGCCCTGGACCTGGCCCGGGGCCTCCCGGTGCTGCACACCCTCCACCTCCCCCCGCTGGTCCCGGCGGTGGTGGAGGCGGCGCGCCGTGCCCGCGATCCGCTGATCACAGTCTCAAGGGCGGCCCGGCGCGCCTGGGAGATGGTGGGGGTGGCCACCGCCGTCATCCCCAACGGGGTCCCTCCGGTGCCGCCGGCGGCGGTCCGGGTCCGGGCCCGGGCCGTGATCGCGGGCCGGGTCTCACCCGAGAAGGGCACCGAGGTAGCGGTGGCGGTCGCCCACCGCGCCGGGCTGGAGCCGGCTGTGGTGGGCAGCGTCTACGATCGCGTCTACTGGGAACGGGAGGTCCGACTGCCGGTGGCCCATCTGGAGCGGCCCCGCCTCTGGCGTCTGATGGCCGGCTCGGCCGTGACCCTGATGCCGGTGCGTTGGGAGGAGCCGTTCGGGATGGTGGCAGCCGAGGCCCAGATGGCCGGCTGCCCGGTGGCTGGTTATCGGCGGGGTGCGCTGCCCGAGGTGGTGGAGGAGGGGGT
>CADDZO010000224.1 GCA_902812395.1 bacterium
GCCCTCGGAGCAACCGGCGCCGGCGGCGGTGGAGCGGTTCGCCGTCGCCGTGCACCGCCTGGTGGAGGCGATCGAGCCGCGGCGGGTGCTGGTGGCGGTGGGCGCGCCCGTGGCCTGGCTGCGGGATGCGCGGCGCTCCCTGCGCGAGGCCGAGCAGGTGGCGGCAGCCATCACCGAGGCCGATCCCCCCAAGCCGTACTATCAGCTCCCGGACGTGCGCCTGCGCGGGCTGCTCCACGTCCTGCGCGACGACCCCCGCGTCCAGACCTTCTGCGAGCGAGAGCTCGGTCCGCTCCTCCGCCACGACCGGCAGCGTCGCCCCCCGCTGCTGCCGGTGCTGGTCGCCTACCTGAGCCAGGCGGGCAACAAGACGGAAGCGGCACGCTTGCTGGGGCTGAGCCGACCCACCTTCTACGCCCAGCTGGCCCGGATCGCCCGCATCCTGGATGTGGACCTGGAGTCGCCGGAGTCGCGCCTCTCCCTCCACGCCGCCCTGTTGGCGCTGGAGGAGAGCCAACGTCTGCGGTCCACCGGTTGATCGGGGATTGACGAAGCGTACAGAAGACTCGCCTTGATCTGACGGATTGTCGCTTGACCAGGCCTCCGGAAGCGGCCAGGCTAGAGGCCAGAGTGCTCGGACACAGCGGTGCGAAGGTTGCCAGCATCGACGCAGCTGAGGTCGCCGCTCAGCGGATCCGCGAGGAGGAGCGTCGCCACGTCATCCACTCCTGGTCAGTGCAGGGCCGGGTCGACCCGTTGCCGATCGAACGAGCCAAAGGCTGTTACTTCTTCGACTATCGGGGTAACCGCTACCTCGACTTCGCCTCTCAGCTCGTCAACCTCAACCTCGGGCACCAGCACCCGGCGGTGGTACGGGCCATCCAGGAGCAGGCGGGGAGGCTCTGCTACATCGCCCCCAGCCTGGGCAACGACCGTCGCGCCGAGCTGGGGCGTCTACTGGCCGAGGTCACGCCCGGCAACCTGTTCATGTCCTTCTTCACCAGCGGTGGGGCTGAGGCCAACGAGAACGCCATCAAGCTGGCCCGCTGGTACACGGGCAGGCACAAGATCATCGCCCGGTACCGTTCCTATCACGGGGCGACCGCCGGGGCCATCTCCTTGACCGGTGACCCGCGGCGCTGGGCGGCCGAGCCAGGCATCCCTGGGATCATACGGATGTTCGATCCCTACACCTACCGTTGCCCGGCTGGCCATCCCGATCCGTGCCCGGTCTGCACCGGTGCACCGCACCTAGAGGAGATCCTCCAGTACGAGGACCCGGCTACCGTGGCCGCTGTGATCATGGAGACGGTTACCGGCACCAACGGCATCATTGTCCCTCCCCCCGGCTACCTCCAGAACGTGCAGCGGGTCTGTCGTCGGCACGGCATCCTGCTGATCCTGGACGAGGTCATGGCCGGCTTCGGCCGCACGGGCCGGTGGTTCGCCTGCGAGCACTGGGACGTGGTGCCGGACATGATGACCGTGGCCAAGGGCATCAACTCCGGCTACGTGCCGCTCGGAGCGTTGGTGGTCTCGGAGCCGATCGCTGCCTGGTTGCAGGACCACGATTTCCAGGGCGGGCTCACCTACAGTGGGCACCCGCTGGCCTGCGCCGCCGCCGTGGCCACCATCCGAACCTATCAGCGGGAGGGGGTGGTGGAGAACGCCGCCCGCCAGGGCCTGCATCTGGGACGGCGACTGGCCGAGCTGGCCGAGCGGCACCCGAGCGTCGGGGAGGTGAGGGGCCTGGGCCTGTTCTGGGGCCTGGAGCTGGTGCGCGATCGTGCCACCCGCGAGCCGCTGGTCCCCTTCAACGCAAGTCGAGAGGCGGACACCCCGATGGCCCGGCTGCGGCGGGCGGCGCTGCAGCGCGGGCTCTTCCTCATGACCCACTTCAACGTGGTCATGGTGGCGCCCCCGCTGATCGTGAGCCGGTCCGAGCTGGAGGAGGGCCTGGGGGTGCTTGACGAGGTGCTGAGCCTCGCCGACGAACTGTCGCCGGCCTGAACCTGGGAGACGAAGGAAGGAGGAACGAGGAAGTGGCAACGGCTGAGGCGTACCGGGGGCAGCTGCTCCTGCCGGACGGCCGGGTGGCGCTGGAGACGGACGACGACATCCGGGACAGCCCCCTGTACAACCCCGATCTGGCTCCGGTGCCGATCGAGCGGCGGACCTGGACCACCTACAACTACGCCGCGCTCTGGATCGGCATGGCCCACAACATCCCCAGCTACCTACTGGCCTCGAGCCTGATCGCGCTGGGGATGGCCTGGTACCAGGCGGTCATCACCATCGCCCTGGGCAACCTCATCGTGTTGATCCCGATGCTGCTCAACAGCCACGGCGGGACCAAGTACGGGATCCCCTACCCGGTCCTGGCCCGGGCCTCGTTTGGCGTGGTCGGTGCCAACGTGCCCGCCCTGCTCCGCGCCTTCATCGCCTGCGGCTGGTTCGGCATCCAGAGCTGGATCGGGGGGCAGGCCGTGTACACCCTGGCTGGGGCGCTCTTTGGGAGCGTCTGGCTGAAGGCGACGCCACTGGCCAGCGTGCCTTGGACCCAGTGGTTGAGCTTCGCCATCTTCTGGGTGATCCAGATGGCCATCATCCTCCGCGGCATGGAGACGTTGCGGCGATTCGAGAACTGGGCCGCTCCCTTCGTGCTGGTGGTCGCGATTTTCCTGCTGGTGTGGATGCTGGTCGCCGCCCACGGCTTCGGTCCCATCCTGAGTCAGGGCGGCAGGGTCGGCTGGGGCCCGGGCTTCTGGGTGCTGTTCTTCCCCTCCCTGATGGCGATGATCGCGTTCTGGTCGACCCTCTCCTTGAACATGCCCGACTTCACCCGGTTCGGCGCCAGCCAGCGCCAGCAGATGCTGGGCCAGATCCTGGGGCTCCCTACCACCATGACCTTCTTCCCCCTGATCGCGGTGCTCATCACCTCGGCCACGGCGGTCGTGTTCGGGCACCCGATCTGGGATCCGGTGGCGCTGACCGGCCGCTTCACCAATCCCATCGTGGTGGTGGCGGCCCTCTTCACCCTGGCGGTGGCGACGATCTCGGTCAACGTCGCGGCCAACACCGTGGCCCCCTCCTACGACTTCTCCAATGCCATCCCCAAGTTGATCAGCTTCCGGACCGGCAGTCTGCTCACCGGCATCATCGGCATCGTCATCCAGCCCTGGCGCTTGCTGGCCAACCCCCACATCTACATCTACACCTGGCTCGGCTTCTACGGCGGGCTGCTAGGAGCAGTGGCCGGGGTGCTGATCGCCGACTACTGGCTGGTCCGCGGCACCAACCTGCGGCTTCTCGATCTCTACCGGACCAACGGCTTCTACAGCTACGTCGGGGGTTGGAACCCGCGCGGTCTGATCGCGCTCGCGATCGGGGCGGTGCTGGCAGTGGGAGGAGCCTACACCGCCTCGGGGACCCCCGGACCCTTCCCCGCGGCAGGTCTGATCGCGCCCTTGAGGCCCCTCTACGACTACAGTTGGGTGGTGGGGCTGGTCGCGGCGTTCCTCGTCTACTACCTGCTCACGGTGCTCTTCCCGGCCCATGCCCGCCGGCAACCCAGCCCGGCCACGGAGTGATCCTCCGGGGGGCGATCGTGATGTTGACGTTTGGGGCCACCTTCCAGCCCGATCCGCCGATCCGTCGAACTGTCGAGCTGGCCAGGATCGCGGAGGAGACCGGTCATGACTACGTCTGGCTCTGGGACTCGCACGTCCTCTGGCAGGACGTCTATCCGATCTTCACCCTCATCGCTAGCCAGACCGATCGGGTGCGCATCGGCCCTTGCGTGACCAATCCGGCCACCCGCCATCCCACCGTCACCGCCAGCGCGGTCGCCACCCTCAACGAGCTCAGCGGGGGTCGCATGGAGGTGGGGATCGGCCGGGGTGACAGCGCCCAGCGGGTGATCGGACACCGTCCCGTCTCGCTGGATCGCCTGCGTTGGGCCTGCCAGGTGATCCGCGAACTGGCCGCGGGTCGCGCGGTCGAGATCAACGGTGCCACGGTCCGGTTGGCCTGGTCGTCTGGCCACGAGGTACGCATCTGGATCGCGGGCTACGGTCCCCGAGCCCTCCAGCTCGCTGGCGAGGTGGCCGATGGGGTGATCCTCCAGGTGGCCGACCCCGACCTGATCCCCTGGTTCCTTGGCCACGTGGAGGAGGGGGCCCGCCGAGCCGGACGGCGCCGCTCGGAGATCGAGGTGCAAGTGGCAGCGCCGGCCTATGTCAGCCCCGATCGAGCGCGGGCCCGGGACCAGGTTCGCTGGTTCCCCGCCTTGGTTTCCAACCACGTCATCGATCTGGTGCGGCGGTACGCCCCCGACCAATTGCCGGAGGAGCTCATCGACTACGTGCGGGTGCGCGACCATTACGACTACGCCGAACACGGACGAGTCGGTGCTCGCCACACCTCCTGGGTGAGCGACGAAGTGGTCGACCGCTTCTGCGTCATCGGCTCGGTCGACGAGGTCAGGGCCAAGCTGCGTCAGCTGGAGGCGGTGGGAATGACGCAGTTCAACAACTACGATATGGGCGAGGATCCGGCCGGACAGATGCGGATCTTCGGATCGGAGCTGATCCCGATCTGGCGGGAGGGTGCCTCGCCGGCGTCGCGAGGCGCAGAGGCGTCATGACCACCGTCCGGGCGGCGGTCATCCAGGCCCACGCTAATCTGCCCAAGGAAGAGGCGGTGGCGGTGCACGTCGAGCTGGTTCGCCGCGCCAGCGCCCAGGGTGCCCGCATCACCTGTCTCCAGGAGATCTTCCACGGGCCGTACTTTCCGGCCCAGCAGGATCCCCGCTGGTACGCGCTGGCCGAGCCCGAGGACGGGCCGACGGTGTGCCGGATGCGGGAGGTGGCGCGGGAGCTGGGTATGGTCCTGATCGTCCCCTTCTTCGAGGAAGCGCAACCGGGCGTCTACTACAACTCGGCGGTTGTGATCGAGGCAGATGGGACCATCCTCGGGAAGTACCGCAAGACCCATATCCCCCACGTCGGTCCTTGCTTCTGGGAGAAGTTCTACTTCAAGCCGGGCAACCTCGGGTACCCGGTTTTCGAGACCTCAGTTGGTCGGGTGGGGCTGCTCATCTGTTACGACCGGCACTTCCCAGAGCCCGCCCGCGCTCTCGGGCTCAAGGGTGCCGAGCTGGTCTTCAACCCCTCGGCCACGGTGGAGTCGGTGTCGAAGTACCTGTGGGAGCTGGAGCAGCCGGCCCACGCGGTGGCAAACGGCTACTGGATCGCGGCCATCAACCGCGTTGGCGTCGAGGCGCCCCTCAGCACTGCCCGGTTCTATGGCTCCTCGTACTTCTGCGATCCCAGGGGAAGGATCGTCTGCCAGGCCTCGGACAGCGAGGACGAGGTCCTGGTCTGCGATGTCGACCTGGAGTTGAACCGCGAGGTGCGCAACACCTGGCAGTTCCTGCGCGATCGTCGGCCGGAGCTGTATGGGGAGCTCACCCAGCTGCTGCCGTGAAGGGTGGAGCGCCCGTGTCGTCTGCCTGCATGCTGGGCCAAAGGAAGCCCAGGAGGTCGGAGCATGCCTTCACTGCTGATCCGTGGGGGGCGGATCATCACCGCCACCGATGACTACGTGGGCGACGTCCTTGTCGAGGATGGGGTCATCACCACCATCGGCACCAGGCTCCGGGCCTCCGCCGATCGGGTGATAGATGCCGCCGGCGCATACGTGCTCCCCGGAGCGATCGACCCGCACACCCACCTTGAGATGCCGTTCGGAGGGACGGTGACCTGCGATGACTTCACC
>CADDZO010000225.1 GCA_902812395.1 bacterium
GCCCCGCCCCCTCGCCGACGCCGACCACGTCTCAGCTCCCCGCTCCCAGCGCCTCCGACATCCTGCTCTCCTCCGGCCTCATCCTGATCGGCGGCATCACGTCGATCGGCCTGGTCAACATCCAGACTCCCAGCGGGCCTGCGACCGTGATCCGGCTGGCAGTGCCCTCTGCGGTCATGACCTCGGTGGACGTCGAGCTGCCCTGCACCGACGGCCACCGGGTCGACGTCAAGGGGAGCCGGGTGCAGGCGTCGGGCGGCCTTACCCTGGATCTGGTCGGGCTTCAGTTCACGTTGGCCGGAGTGGTGATCACGGTCAGCATCGACAACCCGGCCTCCCTCTCCCTGGTGCCGCTCACCCTCACCAGCCTGCTCTCTGTCCAGATCCTCGCCCGCTCCATCGCCGCCGGATCGATGTCGATCAGCGGCGCCAACGTCAACCTCGCGGGGTGCTGACGGCCGTTCAGTTGTAGGCGCGCAGCATCTGGACCGCCACCGACTCGGCGGCGTAGGCGGCATGGCGGTCGCCGTTCTTCTCGGCCTGTGCCTCCGCCCGCCGCCGGGCGGCGTCGTCCAGCTCCGGGAACCGGTGGCGCTCGTCGCCGGGAGCTTCCTGCTGCTTGGTCACGGCACTCCTCCTTTCATCCGAACCGGGCTCAGAGGGCTGCCGGTGGCGGCGCCGACGCCGGCCGGGACTGTCCGGCCGGTTCCCCATCGCCCACCGGCAGCCGCCGCTCAAAGCCACAGCGGGGGCAGCGGTAGACGCCGAGCAGACCCCTGCGGAGCAGGTCCGAGCGCAGCATCGTCAACCGCATGCCGACCGGGACAGGGTGGTAGGGGCAGACCGGCCCTTCCTCAACAGCCACGTTGGTCACGCTACGACCGCCCGGTGCCCTGCCACTAGTGCATTGCCCACAAGCTGATGGCCCCTACCTTGGGCCTAGTTCACTGGTAGGCTCATGGCCATGGCCGTCACAACCGTTCCCAAGGACGACGCGGGGGTCAAGGTCCCACCGCCCAGCGTCCGCGAGGCGATGAGCTTTGGGGGATTCGCCAAGGCCCGCCTGATCGGGGGGGCCCAAGGGTTGGAGCGACCCATTGAGTGGGTCCGGCTGATGGACACCCCGGAGACCGCCCACCGGCTGCGCCCGGGCGAGCTCCTGCTGACCAGTGGTTTTCCCATCCGGGACGACCTGGCGGCCCAGGTCCGCCTGGTCCAGGCGGTCGCGGCGAGTGGCGGCTCGGGGATCGTGGTCAAGCTCGGCCGCTACTTGCAGGAAGTGCCGCCGGAGATGGTCGAGGAGGCCGACCAGCTAGGCCTGCCCCTGTTCACGATCGGGGTCGAGGTGGCCTGGAGCGAGCTCATGGAGCCGCTACTGGAGCGCATCATCAACGCCGAACACTGGCGGCTCAAGCGATCGCTCCAGATCCACCGACGCTTCGCCAACCTGGTCCTGGAGGGCAAGGGGGTGACCGAGATCATCCGCACCCTGGCCGACCTGCTGGGCAGCGCGGTGGCCCTGGAGGACGCCTCCTTCCACCTCCTCGCTCACGCCGGAGGTTCGGGCAGCGACCCCCACCGGCGGGAGACCATCGCCCAGCAGGGCACGCCCCAGCGAGTGCTCTTCGATCCCCAGGTCCAGCGCGTGCTGCGCGAGGTCGAGCGGAGGCGGGCCCCGATCAAGATGCCACCTTTCCCCCACCTGGGCATGCGTCACGAGCGGATCGTGGCTCCGGTCCTGGCCGCGGGCCAGGTCATGGGATACATCTCGATCCTCGACTTCCCCCCAGACAACGAGGAGCTTGCCTTCATGGCGGTCGAGCAGGCCGCCATCGTCGCCGCCCTGGCCCTGATCAAGGAGCGCGAGGTCTCCGAAGTCGAGGGGCGGGTCCGGGGGGAGTACCTCGATGACCTGGTCCAGGGGACGTATGGAGACGAGGCTGCCGCCCAGCGCCGCGCCCGTCACCTCGGCTACCCGCTGGCCGGCCGCCACATCCTGCTGCGGGTGGACGTGGACGACTTCCGCGGCTTCCTCCGCTCCCGCCAGATCGGGGAGGACGCGATCCAGGCGCTGAAGCGGGAGATGGCGCGCCGGCTGACCGCCGTGATCCGGGGCGGCTACCCTCGAGCCCTGGTCGGCAGCCGCTCCGACAGCGTACTGGCGTTGCTGCCGCTGGGCGTGGACACCCCCGACCAGCAGTCGAAGGTCCACGCGCTGGCCCTCCAGGCCCGCCAGGCCATCGCCGACTGGCGACCCGGGTTCACCGTCTCCGTCGGCTACTCCAGCCCGGTTGCCGCTCCCGAGGGCATTGCCACCGCCCATCGCGAGGTCTGCGCGGTGATGGGCACCCTAGCTCGCTTCCGACGCTGGAGCCAGGTGGTGGCGGTGCCTGAGCTGGGCCTGACCGGGCTGCTCGCGGCCGTCTCCGACGAGCGCCTGGTGGAGTTCGCCGAACGTCATCTGGGAGCGCTTCGTGAGCACGATCGCAACCGGGGCTCGGAGCTGGTGGCGAGCCTGCGTGCCTACCTGGAGGAGGGGGAGCAGCAGGCGGCGGCGCGCCGTCTGGGCGTACACCCGAACACGCTTCGCTACCGGCTGGACCGGATCCGAGAGGTGTCGGGCGCGGACCTGGCCGACGCCGACTGCCGCCTCAACTTGATGGTTGCCCTGAGGGTCCAGAGCCTACTCGGCCTCTGAGCTTGTCGCCATCCCACCACGTCGAGCGCCCACTTTTAGGTCTCTCCGACTAGTCAGTGGCGAGCAGGACCCCCTATGCTCACGCCGTGCCGCCGTTCCCGGACGCCATTGGCGCCTGGGCGGGTGAGCTCCCGGCGGAACGGGCCGCCTGCGGGATGGGGTTCGTCGCCTCCCCCGGCGCCCCGCCCAGCCACCGGGTGGTCGAGCAGGGCCTGGTCGCGCTCGCCCGCCTCGCCCACCGCGGTGGGCTGGACGCCGACGGTCGCAGCGGCGACGGTGCCGGCCTCTTGATCCAGATCCCGCGCCGATTGCTGGGAGAAGTGGGGGTGGCGGTGCTATTCGAGTGGGATCGGCGCGCCCTCGCCCTGGTGGAAGCGGAGCTGGCGGAGGTCGGCCTCCGGATCGAGAGCTGGCGCCGGCCCCCGCTCGACCCCTCCTGCCTCGGGCCCCGCGCCCGGCAGCGGATGCCTGAGATCTGGCACGCTCTGGTGCCGCGGCCGGGGGAACTGGACGACGAGGCCTGGGAGGACCGGCTCTACCGAGCACGGCGACGCGTGGAGCGACGGGCAGCGGCCGAGGGAGTGCGCTGCTACCTGCCCTCCTGCTCGTGCCGGACCATGGTCTTCAAGGGGCTGATGGCTGGCCCCCACCTGGCCGACTTCTACCTCGACCTGGGCGACCCTCGCACCGAGAGCCAGGTGGCGGTTTTCCACCAGCGTTACTCGACCAACACCCTGCCCGACTGGCGCCTGGCCCAGCCCTTCCGGCTCTTGGCCCACAACGGCGAGATCAACACCCTGACCGGCAACCGGGCCTGGATGCGGGCCCGGGAAGCGGAGCTGCCGGCCGAGTTGCGCGGCGTGATCTGGGACGAAGCTTCGGATTCGGCCAGCCTGGACGCGGTGCTGGAGCTGCTCCGGCGCCGGGGCCTGGAGCTGGCCGAGGCGACCATGACCCTGGTCCCCGCCGCCTGGGAGGGCCGAGCCGACCTCTCGCCCGAGATCCGCGACTTCTACCGCTTCCAGTCCACCCGCTTCGAGCCCTGGGATGGCCCGGCCGCCCTCGCCTTCTCCGACGGTCTCGTCGCCGGCGCGGCTCTGGACCGCAACGGGCTGCGGCCGCTCCGGTACCTGGTCACCGACGACGGGCTGGTGGTGGCGGCCTCGGAGGCGGGCGTGGTCCCGCTGGAGCCCGCTCGGGTGGTCGAGCGGGGCAGGTTGGGGCCGGGTCAGCTCTTGCTCTGCGACCTGTCGGCAGGAGGCGTGCTCCGCGACGCCGAGGCCAAGGGACGGGTGGCCGCCGCCCACGATTACGGGCTGCTCGCCGACGCGGTGCTGGTCCCGGCCGAGCCCCGGCACCTGGAGCCGGAACGGCCGGCGGCGCCGGCTCGGCTCCAGCGCGCTTTTGGCTGGGGGGCGGAGGACCTGCGCATGGTGGTCCAGGCCATGGCCGAGAGCGGCCACGAGCCAACCTACTCGATGGGCGACGACACCCCGATCGCTCCCTTCGGGCTCACCGATCGCCGGCTTCCGGGCCACCTGCGCCAGCGCTTCGCGCAGGTGACCAACCCAGCCATCGACTCGCTGCGCGAGCGGGCGGTGATGTCGCTCCGGACAATGGTGGGAGACCGCTGCTCCACCCTGGGCGCGGAGAACCGGGCGGGGCAGCGCCTGGGACGCCGCCACCACCCCGCCGTCGCCGAGGCCGGTCCCCGGCTCTGGGAGCTGCCATCGCCGGTGCTGGGCGCGGGGGAGCTGGCCCGGGTGATGGAGGGAGCGACGCTGCTGGATGCCACCTGGCAGGAGGCGGAGGGCCTGGAGGGAGCACTGCGACGGCTCTGCCGGGAGGCCGAGCAGGCGGCGTGCGGAGTGCTGGTGCTGAGCGACCGTCGGGCCGGCCCCCGCCGCCTACCGGTGCCGATGGTGCTGGCGGTGGGAGCCGTTCACGAGCACCTGATCGCCGTCGGGCAGCGGCTGCGCAAGGACCTGGTCGCGGCCAGCGGGGACGTGGTCGACGTCCACGACCTCGCCTGTCTGGTCACGCTCGGGGCGCGCGCGGTCCACCCCTGGCTGGCCCTGGCCGCGGCCCGCGAGTACGGCGGCGAGGCGGGCGAGCGCCGCTACCGCCACGCCCTGGAGGAGGGCTTGCTCAAGGTGATGGCCAAGATGGGCATCTCCTGCGTCGAGTCCTACTGCGGGGCCGGAGTGCTGGAGGCACTGGGGCTCGAGCCCGAGGTGATGCGGCTCTGCCTGCCGATGCTCCCCTGCCGGGTGGGCGGGGCCGGCTTTGCCGACCTGGAGCGCCGGCTGCGGGAATGGCATCGGCTGGGTTGGGAGCCGGAGCGGGAGCCGGCGGGGAAGGACGCCCTCCCCGACCACGGCCGGGTTCGCTTCCGCAGGACCGGGGAGTTCCACGCCAACAACCCCCTGGCGGTGCGGGCGGCCCAGCGGGCGGCCGAGACCGGTGCCGAGGAGGACTACCAGCGCTGGCGGGAGCTGTCCAGACTCGAGCCTCCGGCCGAGCTGCGCGACCTGCTGCAGATCGTCCCGGCCGAGCGGCCGGCACCGCTCGAGGACGTGGAGCCGGCGGCCGAGATCCGGCGGCGGTTCATCTCCACCGCCATGTCCCTGGGGGCGCTCTCGCCTGAGGCACACGAGGCGCTGGCGGCGGCGATGAACCGGATCGGGGCCCGCTCCAACTGCGGCGAGGGAGGCGAGGATCCAACCCTGTACGGCCCGAGGGAGAGCCGCCGGGACAACCGCATCAAGCAGGTGGCCTCGGCCCGCTTCGGGGTGACGCCTGAGTACCTGCGCCGGGCCGACGAGCTGGAGATCAAGATCGCCCAGGGATCGAAGCCGGGCGAGGGCGGCCAGCTACCGGGGATCAAGGTCACCGACCTGATCGCCCGCCTGCGCCACGCTCAGGCCGGTCAGTCCCTGATCTCCCCCCCACCCCACCATGACATCTACTCGATCGAGGACCTGGCCCAGCTGATCTACGACC
>CADDZO010000226.1 GCA_902812395.1 bacterium
CCACCGAGGCGTTGGCGGGCAAGATCGCGGAAGGAAAGGCCAGGATCCTCTCTGCCACCGTGTCGCGGACCGCCCAGCGGTGGTTCGTGTCCTTCACCGTGGAGGTGGAGCGTGAGATCCCGGATCATCATCGGCGGCCCCAGACGGCGGTCGGCATCGATCTCGGGATCGCTTCCCTGATCACGGCGGTGGACCACCAAGGCAAGGTGATCAGGTTCCCTGGTCCCAAGCCGCTGAAGGCTGCGCTGCGGCGCCTCTGCCGAGCCAGCTCGGCTCCAAGACCGTCTGGCGCGGCGGACGGCTGTTGGTTGCCGAGCGGTTCTTCCCCAGCTCCACGACGTGCTCTGGCTGCGGGACGGTGAAAGCCAAGCTGTCCCTTGCCGAGCGCATCTTCCGCTGCGAGGGCTGCAGCCTGGTCATCGACCGGGACGTGAACGCTGCGAAGAATCTTCTCCTCGAGCTCGCCGTCAGTGGCAGAGGGGCCTGTGGAGCCGAGGTAAGACCCAGCCGTGCTGGGCACACGGCGGTGAAGCAGGAGGGGACCCCACGAAGCAGGCTTCGTGGGGACCCCAAGCAGGAACCCGGCACCGCGCAAGCGGGTAAGACCGGGACCGCCACCGGGCAACCGGTGGCTGCGGGTCGGCTGGCTAATGCTCACTGACCCGCAACGGAACGACCGGGATCGGATCGGTGCTGTGGCCGGTCCGAGGCCGGGTGGGAGGCCGTGACCGGCGGGAGATGATCGAGATCCTCTCCAGACTGCTGGAGGTGGGGTGCGATGGGGCCAATCTGCGTCGCGGGGTGCTCGAGGTCAGTGGCGGAGCCCCGAGCCGAGGGTACCGACCTGGTCCGGGCTGAGGTGCGGCCGGCTCCTGGCCCGACACCTCGGGCTCGACTTCGTGCTCCGGCTCCTCAAGGCCGTGCCGTCTCAGGAGGTGGCGAGCGACAGCTCGGAGAGGCCCGCCTGACAGTCGATGTCGTAGCGATCCACCGATGGTGGTCCTACATGGAGGACCTGCCCGGCCGAGCCGCTCCTCCTGGCCCCGTCGACGACCACCGTGTCCACCGGGTTGCGGAGGCGGATGCTGGCCGATCCTCCCTCGGGTAGGGTGACCTGGAGCAGGTCGGCTCCGCCCCTCATCACAATCGGGACCGCTCCCCGGGGTTTGCCCAGGAGGAGGTCCACGCGGTAGGCACCGGCGTCGAGATGGAGGGCAGCGAGACCGCCGGCGCACATGTCCACGGCTTCGGTCGTGCTGCCCCCGTTCATGAGCAGATCCCAGCTGCGGCTGTCATCGACCTCGATGCCGAGCGAGCTGCTGCCGCGGCCTCGGACCACCACCGTGTTGCCGTTCCGGCTGGCCTCGACCGCTCCGGGTGCAGCGGAGATCCGATACAGGTCTGGACCCAACGCGGCGGCCCGTACGGCTGATCGAGGTGGCACCGACCGTCAGGTGATCGCGATCATCGCCGGGCTGCTGGTCTCATGCAGCACCAGCAGCGGTTCGCCTGCCCCTGCACAGCTGCCAGGGCCAATGATCCTGGACCAGCTGACGTGCCACCTGGCAAGGGTGCCAGATTTTCCCTGAGGACTGGCGGGGCACCCGCCGGACCAGTCGCCTCCTCTGCCGAGCTCAGACCCGGCGTTGCTGGGCACACGGCGATGAGACAGGAATCCGGCGCCAGCGCCAGCGGTAAGAACGGGACCGCCACCGGCAACTGGTGGCTGTGAGTCGTGAGCTTACTCATGCTCACTGACTTTCAAGAGGTGGTGCGAGCTGGCCCGGGCAACACCCCTCCCTTGCCATCGGGAACACAGCTGTAGGGCTCCAGCCGGCTTCGGTCACGAGCTCCTGCGCCAGGTCGGCCTGAACCTCCACCAGCGGCCGCTGGAGCGGAGGCTCGTAGCCGCTACCGCCTGCCAGCTCGAGGATCGGCCGCTCCTCCGGCCGGCAGAGCACCGCCAGCCCCCAACCTCCTCGTTGCTGAGACGGCGGCCGTCGGCCTCGAGGAAGATCGTAGCTCGCCTCCCGCTGCCGCCGCCGGCCAGGCCGGGGGTGTCGAACCGAATGCCCTGAGGAAGCAGGCTGCAGAGCATCGGCCGGCCGTCGTCGACCAGCTTGCGCACTACCACCCGCTGGCCTAGGGCGCCGCGGTGCCGGCCGGGGCCACCGGTGTCCGGGATCAGCTCCTTTCCCTCCACCACGACCGGGGTGCGGGCCTCGAACATCTCGACCGACGTGTTGGCCGCTGAGGTGGGGAAGAGGAGGGCACTCTTGCCGTCAGCGGCGGCGCTGGCCCCCTGATCGCCGTCCTGGAAGAGATGGTCGTTGAAGGTCCTGTCTCCGTCTTCCACCCGTAGGCGGCGACCGACATTGCCATTCCGGTGAAGCTCTGCACGCCCCCGGGCAGGACCGGCTGCAGGGCCTGGAACAGGGCAGGCGCCAGGTACCACCCGGTCATGGTGCGGACGTTCACCGGCGCTGGGTGGTCGCAGTTGAGGATGCTGCCGGCGGGCGCCCGGACCGAGATCGGTCGGAAGCAGCCGGCGTTGGAGGGGGTGTCGGAGGTTGGTAACTGTTGCGCTTGAACCTATGGTAGTATGTGGGGGTGAAGTTGAAGGACTGGGCGAGGCAGCAGCGCGTTCATCCCATGACTGCCTACCGCTGGTTCCGGGAAGGCAAACTCCCAGTTCCCGCGCGCCCCGCCGGCCGGCTGATCCTGGTGGACCAGCCACCGGTCAGTGCCGTTCAGGGGATCACGGCCGTGGATGCCCGCGTGAAGACCGGCATCGACCGGGGAGAGTGGGCCAGAGAGCGGCCCTCGGCGTCGAGCAGCTCGCAGCCGAAGTCCTGGGTCTCGCCCACGATCATGCTGAAGGCGGTCAGCCAGATCGTTACCCAGCACTCCTCGGCGATCGTGATCAGGCGGTGCCTGAGCACCCTCCAGCCCGACTAGATCCCCCAGGTCGAGGGTCATCGGACTCCCACCTCCACCTGCAGATAGCCGAGGCGGTCCACCGTCAAGAGGTCGCCGGGGCTGATCACGGTGGTGCTCTCCGCCTCTTCGACGATGGCCGGGCCGGTGACGCACTCGCCGGCTGGGAGCGAACCTCGATCCAGGACTGGCACCTCTACCATGCCGGTCTCGGGGAAGAAGGCCTGGCGTCGGCCGGCGAGCGGCAGCCAGCCGTCGGGAGGTGGTTACCCAGCCCAGCAGCTGGGGATCGGCCTCGGGGCCGCGAGCGCGGAGTCGCCAGCCCAGGACCAGGGGCTCGAAACCCTCCAGGACCGCGTGATAGCGGCGCTCATACTCGGTCCTGAAGGCCTCGGCCAGGCGCTCCCTCCAGCCGGGGCCTAGCCCGCCCCCGGGCACTGGCACCTCCAGGTCGTGGAACTGGCCGGCGAGCCGCATGTCGGCCAGGAGCTCGAGGCGAACCTGCGCCGCCGGTACGCCGGCCTCGGCCAGGGCCTCCCGGGCCTGTGCCTCCAGCTCTGCCCAGAGCGCCCCCACGCGCTCTTCGTCCAGCCAGCGCAGCTCGCCGGGGTGGGAACAGGAGAACTCGAAGCTGGCCGGGGCGACCAGGAAGCCCAAAGCCAAGGCGACTCCGCAGAGGCGCGGCACGATCGCGCGGCGAACCGAGAGGATGCGGGCCACCCGGGCCACGTGCAGCGGCCCGGCTCCACCAAAGGCGATCAGCGGGAAGCGCCTCGGGTCCTCGCCCTTCTCGATCACGTGCACCCGGGCGGCCGCGGCCATGTTCTCGCAGGCGACCCGATACACGCCCCAGGCTGCCTCCCGCTCCGAGAGACCGAGCCGGGCAAGGCGGCGCAGCGCCCGCCGTGCCGCCTCCGGCTCAAGCGGCATGGCGCCGCCCAGGAAGCGAGGCGGATCGAGGTAGCCGAGGGCCAGACAGGCGTCGGTGACGGTGGGCTCGGTGCCGCTCAGCCCGTAGCAGGCGGGGCCAGGCTCCGCCCCCGCGCTCTCCGGCCTGACCTGGAGCAGGCCAAGCGGCGAGGTCGGGCGAGCGAGCTGCCCCCAGCGCCGATCTCGATCAGATCGAGGACTGGCACCTGGATCGGGAGCCCGCTGCCCGGCTTGAAGCGGTAGACCCGCGCCGCCTCCATCGTCGGCGCCAGCGCCGGGCGGCCGCCCCGGACGCGATGCGCTCGCTAACCTCCAGCGGGCGCCGCCGCGGGACCAGCGGCTGCGGGTAGCTGAGGAAGAGATCGTAGATGTCGTAGCGCTGCTCCTGGCCCATCTCCAGGACGTCCCGGAAGCCCCGGGTGGGTGAGCAGGCCAGTGGGCGCGCCGTGCACGAAAGCCCGACAGTCCTCGATCCGAGCCTGGGCGGCCGCGAGCAGCTGGTCGATGCCCTGCAGCACCGCCTCGGTCGGGTCCCTGGGGGTGGTCGGCACCTTGTGCCAGCGCAGCCCGCCGGCCTCGTCGAGCATGACCAGGTCGGTGAAGGTGCCGCCGACGTCGATCCCGACCCGGTAGGCGCCGTTCATCCGGGCCCGGGCGGGCGGCTGCGAGCCCGCCGAGCTCGCAGAATCGAGGAGGGCATGGACGGCATGCCGGTGCGCAGAGCACGCCCTGGACCCGCCCTGTCCGCAGCGGGCAGCGCCGTCCGCAGCCGAGCGGTCATGGATGGGGGGCGACGGCCATCCCTGGCCGAGAGCCTGGGTGACCGGAGGGCCTCGACGAGCCGGTGCTGCGCGGCCCTTCGCCACGGCTCGCCGCCTCCATCACTGATTCAAGGGTAGGGGACCGGGGAGACCGGGAGGACCGTGGCGGGGAGCCCGGCCCCGGGCTCGGGGCCGAAGCGCGTAACCGTCCATGGCGAAGAGGAGCTCCGTTCCACACGTAGGCTGGATCGGGACGATGGGATCATCAGCAGGTTGGCCGGGCTCTCCCACCGAGCCGAGCCGCTGGCGTCACTTCCGTCACCGATCGCCGCCATCGAGCACCGACCTCCGGATCGGTCGGCTCGGACTCGTCCCCGCCAGCAGGCCTCGAATGCCCGGGAGCTTCCGGTCGAGGCAAGCCAGGGATGGACGCTTGCGCATCGGGTGCGGGTGATGCCGGCCTTCGTCCTCCACGTGGATCTGGATCAGTTCATCGCTGCCGTGGAGGTGCTGCGCCGGCCGGAGCTGGCAGGCAAGGCGGTGGTGGTCGGGGGCGACGGGGATCCCGGCAAGCGGGGCGTCGTCTCGACCGCCAGCTACGAGGCCCGCGCCTACGGCGTTCGCTCCGGGATGCCGCTCCGTACCGCCTACCGCCGCTGCCCGCACGCGGTCTTCTTGCCGGTAGACGCGCCCGCCTATCTGGCGGCCTCCCGCGAGGTGATGGCGGTGCTGAAGTCGTTCCCGGCGCTGGTGGAGGTGATGGGATGGGACGAGGCGTTCATGGCGGTCGAGACCGACGCCCCGGAGGCGTTGGCTCGGAAGATCCAGCGGGCGGTGCGTGAGCGGACCGGCCTTTCCTGCTCGGTCGGCATCGGCGACAACAAGCTGCGGGCGAAGATGGCCAGCGGCTTCGCCAAGCCCGGGGGCGTGGTCCGGTTGGTACAAGAGAACTGGGCTGCAGTGACCGGGAAGCTCCCGACCGAGGTCCTCTGGGGGGTCGGAGCCAAGACCGCGCG
>CADDZO010000227.1 GCA_902812395.1 bacterium
CGCTGCACCTGCCGACCACAACGCGGCGCGGGTTATCCGCGCCAGGGCTGTCGTCATGCAGCCGATGGTCTCGGATACGGCCACTGGGCCGTAGCGCCAGGGACAAGCCCCGGCTCTAGCCGTGGGGTTCATGACGGTACCTACGATCACGGCGGTCCTGAGAAGGCCCTCCGGACCGGGAGCGACTAAGATTCGATGCCGATGCCACACCGCCTCGAACAGGAGCCGGAGGAAGAGCCAGAGGACGAGGAGACCATGTCCGCCGCCCCGGTGCCCAGCGTCGTCGCGGGGGACAGCCGCGAGTACGAGTACCGGACCGAGCTGGTCAGTGTCGCCGAGGTCCTGGACGGCACCACCCTGCCCGAGCGCCTCAATCGGGCCTCCGGCGAGGGGTGGGATCTGGTCGACATCATCGCCGCCGGCGAGCAGCACGCCGTCCTGCTGCGTCGCCTCAAGCGACCCGAGCGACCTTCCCGGCCGGTGGGCTTCACCCCTCGCTAGACATGCGCCGACGGCGTCGGATCCTGATCGTGGAGGACGACCCGGCAGTCCGGGCCGTGGTGGGTGAGGTCTGCCGGCGCGACGGCTACGACGTGGCCGAGTGCGATCGGGGCGAGGTGGCGCTGCAGATGGTGGAGGGGGGAGAGTTCGATCTGGTCCTGCTGGACTGGGTATTGCCAGACGTGAGCGGGATCGAGGTCTGCCGAGAGCTGCGGCGGCGGGGGACGGTCTGCCCGATCGTGATGCTCACAGCCCGCACCGCCGATGTCGACCAGGTGGTCGGGCTGGAGGTCGGTGCCGACGACTACATCACCAAACCCTTCGACGCTCGCGTGCTCACCGCTCGCCTCGCCGCCCACCTGCGGCGGATGGACCGGGTGGCAACGGACACCGCTCGCGGCCGCTACCTGAGCGTAGGAGCGGTGACCATCGACACCGAGGGCCGTCGGGTCGAGGTCAGGGACGAGGAGGTGGAGCTGACCATGACCGAGTTCAACCTCCTCGCCCTGCTCGCCGCCAACCCGGGCCGGGTGCTGACCCGCAGCCAGCTGCTGGAAAAGGTCTGGGGCTACCTGGCCGAGGTCGACCACCACTCGGTGGACCCCCACGTGCAGCGGCTCCGTCGGAAGCTGGCCGCCCACGGCGACCCCGGGGTGGCGGTGGATGCGGTGCCCGGCCTTGGGTACCGGCTCACTCCCAGGTAGTCGAGGTGGCAAGATTGCAGCCCATGGCGGCCCGACGTCGCCCCACCTCCGCTCCCCTGGAAAGGGGGCCCGCCTGGAGCCGATCCGGGCCCGCCCTAGCGGTTACGGTCGGGATCGTCGCCCTAGCCCTGGCCGGAGGGGTGGGGCTGGACACCATTGCCAGTCCCCACCCGATCGGGGCCTTCGCCAGCTGCCCCACTGCACCCAAGATCGGCGCCGAGCTGTACGCGGCCCCGCCCCCGATGTGCATCGACCCGAAGGCCACCTACGTGGCAACCGTGCACACCAGCAAGGGCAGCTTCAAGATCACGATGGTGGCCAGGGACTCGCCGCTGGTTGTCAACAACTTCGTCGTCCTGGCCGCCCACGGGTACTACAACGGGCTCCGCTTCTTCAACAACCAGAGCTGGGTCATCCAGAGCGGCGATCCTCTCGGCGACGGCAGCGGCGGCCCCGGCTATACCCTGCCCGTAGTGCGGGGCAGCGGGCAGAAATGGACCTCAGGAGCGGTGGGAATGGCCCGCTTCCCCGATGGCCGGACCAGCGGCTCGCAGTTCTTCGTGCTCAAGGCGGCTTGGCCGGCCGGGGGTCCCAAAGGCGCCTACGACCGTCTCGGCACCGTCACCAGCGGCTCGGTGGTGGTCAGCTCGTTGGAGAACGGCGACCACATCATCAACGTTCAGATCACCCGCAAGTCCTGAGCCAAAGCGGGTCCTGAACGAGGCCCGCCCTCGGAGGGTTGGCGGGGGCGTGCCTATAATCGGCCCAGAGGTAGAAAGATGCCCTTCGGCTTCCACCCCCTTTACCTGCTCGTCCTGCTCGTGATCGTGCTGATCGTCTTCGGCCCTGGCAAGCTACCCGAGGTGGGCTCGGCCCTGGGCCGCGGGATCCGAGAGTTCAACAAAGCCAAGGACGAGCTCACCATGCAGATGCAGCAGGCGTGGAGCGAGCCGCCGGCGGAAACGTCGACCCCGGTCACCGCCGAGGCGCCCGTCGAGGCCGCCGCCCCGGAGCCGCAGGCCTCGGCCACCGAATCGGTCGCCGCGTCTCCTGGCGAGCCCAAGACCGAGAGCTGAGCCGGGGCGATGGCCCTGCTGAAGCGGTCGGGCACCCGAGATCCCGAGGCGCGCATGACCGTCGTCGAGCACCTCGAGGATCTTCGCCGGAGTCTGATCGTCTCGGTGGTGGGCTGGTTCGTCTGCTCGGCCGCCGCCTATGGCTTCTGGCACCCGATCTACGAGTTCCTGATCCACCGGGCTGGGATCCCGAGGGCCTATTTCTTCTACCCAACCGGCGGCTTCATGCTTGGCCTCAAGATCGCGCTCTACACCGGAGTCCTGGGCGCGCTCCCGATCGTGATCTGGCAGGGCTGGCGCTTCGTCGGACCGGGGCTGTTGCCGCACGAGAAGCGAACCTTCTTCCCGCTCACCGTCGCCACCTACGTCTTCTTCCTGATGGGGGTGTCGGCGGCGCTGTTCTCGCTACCGCTGTTCATCAAGATCTTGACCTATCCCGGGTTCTTCGCCCCGTCCAACTTCAAGTACCTGCCCTCCGGTGACGATCTCTGGAACTTCGTGCTGCTGATCACGATCGCCTTTGGGCTGGTCTTCGAGCTGCCGGTGGTGCTGTACACGCTGGGCCGCTTGGGCATCGTCAAGTCTCGCTGGCTCTACAAGCACCGTGTCTACTGGATTATCGGCCTCGGGCTTCTGGCCAACGTCATGACCCCGGGCGCCGACCCCATCACCCCGCTCATTCTGTTCATTCCCCTCTGGATCTTCTGGGAGGGCACCTCCCTCCTGCTGAAGCTGCAGGGGAGGTAGGAGAAGGAAAGGAGACAATGCCGTTCGGAATCCACCCCATCTGGCTGCTGGTTTTGCTGGTCATCGTCCTGATCATCTTCGGTCCGGGCAAGCTGCCGCAGCTGGGCGGCGCGCTCGGCCGCTCCATCCGCGAGTTCCAGAAGTCGAAGGACGAGATCGCCCAGGAGACCCAGCAGCAGGCGTCGACCAGCGAGGCGACCGGCGCTCCGCCGACGGTCACCAAGACCGAAACCAAGTCCTGATCTGGAACGCCCGACACCGCCTGGCCTGGGGCAGGTAGGATTCCCGCGTGCCCCGACCGGACGGCCGACAACGGCCAGATCAGCTTCGCCCAGTCAAGATCGAGCTCGGCGTCAGCGCCCATGCCGAGGGCTCGGCTTTGGTCGAAATGGGCCGGACCCGAGTCTGGATCACGGCCAGCGTCGAGGACCGGGTACCTCCCCACCGCCGTGGCAGCGGGCTGGGCTGGGTGACCGCCGAGTACTCCATGCTTCCCCGAGCCACCCATGACCGTAGCCAGCGCGAGGCCCAGACCGGTCGCATCGGCGGGAGAACCCACGAGATCCAGCGCCTGATCGGTCGCTCGCTGCGGACGGTGGTCGACATGAAGGCCCTGGGGGAACGGACGATCACGCTGGACTGCGACGTCCTCCAGGCCGATGGGGGGACCCGCACCGCCTCCATCACCGGGGCCTTCTGTGCTCTCTACCAGGCCACCAAGCGCATGCAGAACGCCCGCCTGATCTCGAGCAACCCCATCCGCCAGTACGTGGCAGCGGTGTCGACCGGTATCGTCGACGGCGAGCCCCGGCTCGATCTCGACTACGCCGAGGACTTTTTGGCCCACACCGACATGAACGTGGTAATGGCCGACGACGGCCGCTTCATCGAACTCCAGGCCACGGCCGAGCGGGAGCCGCTCTCTCGCCAGCAGCTCGACTGCCTGCTGGACCTCGCCTGGGGCGGCATTCGCGAGCTGATCACCTACCAGAAGCGCGTCATCGCCACCCTCGGCTGAAGTGGAGCAGCTGATCCTGGCCACCGGGAACCCGGGCAAGCTGGAGGAGTTCCGGCGGCTCCTGGCCCCCCTCGGCCTTCCCATCGTGGGCCTCGACCCGCGGATCTCCGAGGAGGGCGACTCCTATGCCGCCAATGCCCTGCTCAAGGCCGAGGCGGCGGCCCGGGCATCCGGCTTGCCTACCCTGGCCGACGACTCGGGCCTGGAGGCCCTGCAGCTGGATGGCTTCCCGGGGCTGCGCTCGGCGCGCCTTGCCTCCACGCAGACCGACCGCAATCGGGCGCTGCTGTCGCGCCTGCACGGTCTGCCCCGGCCCTGGCGGGCACGCTTCGTCTGCACCCTGGCCCTGGTCAGGCCCGGTCAGCCGCCACAGCTCTTCACCGGCACCTGCTGCGGCGAGATCGTAGAGCCGCGGCCCGGCAATGGCTTCGGTTACGACCCCATGTTTCTGGTCCCCGAGACAGGGCGCACCTTCTCCGAGATGCTGCCCGAGGAAAAGGACCGCTGGAGCCATCGAGGCGCAGCGGTGCGGGCGATGTTGGCCAGCGGTGCTCTCAGGCGGCGGGTGGGGTCCAGTTGACCAGGGCAGCGAGGGCAGCATCCAGGTCCGGGCGATCGCCGGCTCCCTGGAACAGTTGCACGTAACGCACCTCGCCACCCCTGGCCACCGCGATCAGGCCCCCCAGCTGGAAGGGATCCCCCTCGGTGCCCGTCTGACGGAAGCCCTGACGCCAGGCTCGCAAGCCCGCCGCCAGGCTCGACGGACCCAGCGTCCCCGCAACCGAGCGACGCATCCCCAACGCCTCGTACGTCTTGCGCCCTGGGTCGGTGTAGACCGCGATCCCAGGGGCATAGTGGGACTGGAAGTTGCCGGCCTGGGCCGGCGTGCCATTGCCGATGAAGACCAGCTCCGCCCCTGCCGCCTGGATCTCGCCGAGCCTGCCTCGCAACTGCGCGGCCGTCGCCTTGCAGTGGATTCAACCGAAGTGCCGGAGGAAGGACAGCACCAGGGGTCGGTCGGCGGCCAGCTGGCGCAGCCGAAGCTGCCTGCCGTCCGGGTCGAGCACCGTTAAATCCGGTAGCTGGCTCTCCATCTTGCGCGCCTATCTGCCAGCTTACCCTTGCCACCGCCAGGAGGGCGGCGCCGCGCTGGCGTGTCACGGCCGGCATCCGGAGCTGGGGGATGAGGGATCGGTGGTCGGCGACTCTTCGTTTGCGTTGATGAGGCGCGTGCCGTTGGCTGCCCGATCTGGCCTGGTGGAGTGAGAACTCCAAGTGCGTCTACCAGGAGGCCTTCAGGAACCTGGACCGGGCGCTGGGGGACTTCTCGAAGTCCAAGAAGGGGCTGCGGAAGGGACGCCGGCTGGGCTTCCCCCGCTCCAAGAAGAAGGGCCGGTGCCGGGACTCCTGTCGCTTCAGCACCGGGGTGATGCGCTGCTCGGGCTCGACGGTCACGCTGCCCCGGCTGGGGACCATCCGCACCCACGAGTCCACCGAGGCGTTGGCGGGCAAGATCGCGGAAGGAAAGGCCAGGATCCTCTCTGCCACCGTGTCGCGGACCGCCCAGCGGTGGTTCGTGTCCTTCAC
>CADDZO010000228.1 GCA_902812395.1 bacterium
GGACTGCACCGGCCTGTTCGCCGACTGGGGGCCGGCCCGTCTGGCAGCGGCGGAGGGGCGCTCCCGGTTGCTGCTGGGGGAGGCCGCGGCGGCACGGGCCTGTCTGGAAGAGGCGCTGGCGCAGACACACGACTCCGACCTCGGGGCCCGATGGATGCTGGCGGTCGACCTGGGCGCAGCCCGAATCGCGACCGGTGACGTGGACCACGGGGCAATCGCGATCGAGGAGGCGTGCCGACGCGCGCTGGAGATCGGCCAACGTGCGGTGCTGGAGCGGGCCGTGCGCGCCCGCCGGCGGCTCGGCCCGGGCGGACAGCCGGCGCTGGCCTGGCTGGACGAACGGCTGGGCAAGATGACCGGTAGAGCCATCGCCTGAAGACCTCGGCCAGACACCGCTCGGGTGCCGCGTCCCCAGTTGCCAACTAACTCGACTTCGACAACTTCGACCTGTGTTGTGCCTACAGACAAGTCCGGGATTGGTGATTAGGCGGCTGCCAGGGCCACGTGCCGTCAGGGAGTAGGCCCGGTGCTAGTGTTTCGCCAGCTCCGGAAGAGCTCGGGCTCGCTCCACCAACTCCTGGATGCACAGCCTCGACCTCGCAGAAGTCGTGTTTCGGATGGTCTCAACCGGCTCTGCGAGCCGACCAACAAGCTGGGGTCGACTGGAGCAACGAGAACTGCAACGCCGATCACGGCTGGCAGCGCCAGGCGTTGATGCTGAGGTTGAGGTGGCGGACGCCGTGCAGGCCTTCAGGCGAGGCCAGTTTTGGACGAGGCCGATCAGGCCGTCGACGGTCTGATAGGAGAGTTGGTCGCGGCGGCCCAGGGTGCCCAGCCGGCGCTGGATGATCCGTCCCTGGAGGCACTGGCCCTGGACGATGTCGACGTACTCGCAACCACGATCGCCACACCGGATGCGTCGGGTACGGACGTACATGTGCCAGCGCGATAGCAGAACGTGACTTTGTACGTCGAGGAGGGCGAATTTTTGTCGCTGCGCTTTTCGGTCTGGCAAGGGGCTATTTCGGGACTCCTTCGAATACGAAGATTGTCCTCACATGCCCCTTCAAGCCTGAATTCCTACCAAAGTCGAGATCATCGTGCAGTCACGGCTCCACGGGCCGGCCTGAGTCCGGCCGCGTGGGTCGAGCGGTGCCGACCGTCAATCGGCTGTCGCCGCCACCAACTCGATGAATGGTTCGAATCCGAGATCGTCGAGCGATTGGCGGGCCTCGCCAAGGGCAATCTTCGCAGACATCGGCAGATATGTTATTGCCTTCTGGCGCTCACTCCCCAGGATGGGGAACACTACCTGCCACCCGCCGATCCACGGGAGACATCCGTGTGCGGTCCAGCGGAACCGAAGGACCTACCGTCGTTCGCACAGCGTCGCCGGCTGTCAGCTGTAGCTTCTGTGGGCTCGTGCCGGAGCGGCCGAGTCGGACACCCAGGAGAGGGGCCGTGATCCCTTCCCATACACCGCGTCGGTGGACTCTGCAGTAACCGATGGCTGTGGATGCGAGTGCTAACTAACTAATGGAAGGTCGCCCTCAACGGAGATGCCACCTCACCGGCCAAGGTCTGAGGCCCGGCGAGCGGAAAGCCTCAGGCCGGTCCTCCAGAAATCCCCTCCGCCGGGAAGGTCCCGCCGTCGCCGCCCGCACCCTGCCGCTCTGGCGACCGAGCTCGGCCGCCCCGCCGTCGCCAGCTGAGAGAAGCTGGTGCTTTGATGGTTGGGTGCCGCGGCGACCAGACCGGCGTGATCTGGCGGTGGCCAGACGCACCGTGCGGGCCCACCTGGCTCCCACCCCGCTGATCGAGGCCGACCTGCCCGCCACCTGGCTGAAGCTGGAGATGCTGCAGCCGACGGGCTCGTTCAAGGTGCGGGGAGCGGTGGCCGCACTCGCCACCCTGCCGGCTGGCCGGGCGGTGGTGGCGGCCAGCGCTGGCAACCACGCGCTGGCCGTGGCCTGGGCGGCCTCCCGCCTTGGTCACCGGGCAGCAGTGGTGGTACCCAGGAGTGCGTCCAGGGCCAAGCTTGCGGCCCTGCGCCGCTGGCCGGTGCGGCTCTGGCGGAGGGGTTCCGGCTACGAGGCGGCGGAAGAGTTCGGAATAGAGCTGGCACGTCGGCTGGAAGCAGAGTTCGTCTCACCGTACGACCATCCCCTGGTGATTGCCGGACAGGCCACCATCGGCTCGGAGCTGCAGACGCTGGCCCCGCCCCTGACCGTGGTCTGTCCGGTCGGCGGGGGCGGGCTCTGTGCCGGCCTGGGGCTCTGGGCGGCCGGGCGTCCGGGGACCGACGTCGTGGGGGTGGAGGCGGCCGCCTCTCCGTCGGTCTCGACGGCGGTGGCCGCCGGCCGCGTGGTTCCGGTCGAGGTCGGTCCTACCCTGGCCGACGGGTTGGCCGGCAACCTGGCCTCGAAGGCGTCGACCCCGGCCCTGATTACCGCCCACGTCCGGTCTCTGGTGCAGGTCTCCGAAGCCGAGATCGCGGCCGCGATGCGCTGGTCGTTTGAACGGCACGGGCTGGTTCTGGAAGGGGCTGGCGCGACCGCCCTGGCTGCGGTCCTGGCTGGCCGGGTGGACCGGACCGGCACCCTGGTGGTGGTGCTCTCCGGCCGCAATGTCGACGCCGCCACCTACCGGCGGGTCCTGGCTGGCTCCCTCAGCCGGCCGAGGGTTGCGCGTACCAGTAGGCCAGGACCACCGCCAGCACCATCGCGGCCAGGATGAAGGCCACGATCGCCCACATGCGGCGGCGCTCGACCTGAGGGTTGGCCTCGGGCGGCTCTATCGGGTCGTCCCCGAAGAGGCCCGGCTCGGGTGGATGCCCCACAGCCCGAATCATAGGTCGCACCTGAGTGCGGTCAGGCTGAACGCGATATTGACGTTCTCTATCCATCAATCTCGGGCGGGGTGGCTCTATGGTGACGCCACCGGCGTCCTGGTCGGCTCGGTATGGCCCCCTCCTGCAGAGGTCACCGGGGCGCCGGCCCCCGGCAGGAATGGCGTCGAGAGTGGAGTTGGAGAGGCAAGGCGAGGAGCCCATCCCGCTGTCCCGCTGGCGGGCGGCGGCCGGCTCGCCCCGGGAGGCGGCGCTGCCCGCCTTCGACGACATGGTGCGGCGCGCAGCTCGCCGCCCGGAGCCCGGATGGCGGCGCACCGTCCATCTGCTCACGGCCGGGCTGGTCAATCTGGGCCCCTCGCCCGCCCAGCTGCGGCGCGAGCAGCTGGAGGTGCTGGCCCGGACCCCGGTCAGGGGCCGCACCGCGACGGTGGGGGTCGGCAGCGGCAAGGGCGGTGTGGGCAAGACCACGATTGCCGGCCTGCTCGCCTCCCGGCTGGGACTGCTCCGCCACGACCGTGTGATCGCGCTGGACGCCAACCCCGATGCCCCCACCCTGGGCCTCAGGATCCGGACCGAGAGCCGACGAACGGTGGTCGACCTGCTCGCCAGGGGCGGGATCGAGCGACATGCCGACCTGCGCGACTTCACCAGCCAGGTGCCCGAGCAGCGCCTAGAGGTGCTGCCCGGTCCGCTCGAGCCAGCTCGTGAGCAGCCGCTCGGCGAGGCCGATTACGCCCGGGTGCTGGAGCTGCTGGGGCGTTTCTACGACGTGGTCGTAGCCGACCTGGGGACTGGGCTGCTGGACGAGCCCAACCGCTGGTTGGTGGGCCGGGCCTGCGACCAGATCGTGGTGGTGGTCCAGCCCAACCTGGACTCGGCGCGGATCGGAGCCTTCACCCTGGACCACATCGAGGCGCGGCGGAGCGCCGACTGGGTCCGGGAACGAGCGGTGGTGGTGGTCAACGGGGTCCGTCCGGACACCGCGGTGGACGTGGGGCTGATGAGCCGCTACTTCGCCCGCCGGGTGCGGGCGGTGCAGCGGATCGGGTGGGACCCGGAGCTGGCGCTGGGGGGCATCTTCGACTGGGGGCGGCTTCGGGAGCGGACCCGGGACGAGTACCTGGAGCTCGCCGCCGTGGTCGGGGCCGGCTTCGCGCTGGGGCGATCGGAGGCCTGATGTTCAACTGGTACAGCCCGGGTTCGACCACCATCCCCGGCCTGGGAACCTTCCGGAGCCTTACCAATGGCCTGGCCGGGTTCGTGCTGGTGGCGATCCTGCTGGGCTTTTTGATCGCGGCCGGCTCCTGGGCCCTGGGCTCGGGGATCGGGAATCCCGACCTGGCCGAGCGGGGCAAGCACGGGGTGGTGCTGGCCTTCGTGGCTGCCCTCCTGGTCGGCGGCGCCGCCGTCCTCCTGAACTTCTTCTTTGGCCTGGGCCAGGCAGCACGGTAGAGCGAACATGGCACGTCGAGTTTCGACTGCGGTTCTGGTGGCGGCGGTGCTGGCCGTGGGCGGCGCCGCGATTGGGCGGTTCACGGCGCCACGGCCAGCCCCCCCGCCGGCGGTGGTGGCGGTCACCGCACCTCGGCCGGGTTGGCCTGGCGCCACCCGGCTGGTCAACGGGGTCCCCGCGGGCTATCCGCATACCCGGGCGGGAGCGGTGGCGGCGGCCACCAACTTCGTCGTCCTCGGGGCGAGCGACCTGATCCTGGACCCGGCCCGATACCGGGCTGCGATCGCCGAAATGGCGGCGCCCGAGGATCGGCAACGGCTGGTCACCCTCGCCGAGGAGAATGTGGACGCGTTCCAGAACCAGCTTCAGATGGTCAGCGATGCCGCCCACGGGATCGCCGTGGTCATCCGGGCAGTCCCGCTCACGTATCAGCTGCAGGCCTATACGCCCCAGAGCGCCACCGTTGACATCTGGACGCTCCAGCTCCGCGCGGTCGACGGTGTTCTCGCCCCCACCGACTTGTGGGTCACGGAGACGATCGTGCTGGAGTGGGTGGGAGGCGATTGGAAGATGGCGGATGTGGGTGACCAACCTGGCCCGACCACGCTTCCGTCGATGGCAGCCCCCCAGACCCTCGCCCTGCCCGCCCAGCTGCGCACCTACCAGGAGTACCGCTATGCGGCGGGTTGAGCTGGTGCTACTGGGGGTGGCGCTGCTGAGTCTGGCCGCGTTGCCGGCACCGGTCCATGCCGCCACCTGCCCCCAGTCGGTGTTCACCTGTCAGTCCGAGCTCCCGGCCAGCCTGCCGCTGCCGCTGCCCCTGGCCCCTACTCCGTCGGCCTCACCGGAGCCACCGCCCGCGCCGATCCCTGGTCTGGGCACCCCCCAGCAGAACCTGGAGGCAGTGGCGCAGTGGGTCGCCGGAGGCGCCCACTGGATGCTCTGCCAGGTGGGCGGATTGCTCGGCCTGGCCGGCATCGAGTCGCCCCAGGGGGCCGACTGCCCGACACCGGTCTCCCAGCCTGAGGCGTCCGGCGACTGGTTCTCGCCCCTCTACCAGAAGATGGTGGACATCGGCGGCCTGCTGATGCTGCCAATGCTGCTCCTGGCCTTGCTCCAGGCGCTGCTGAAGCGCGAGCTGGGGATGGCCTTGCGTGCGGCCTTCGGCTACGTGCCCCTGGCGGCGGTCCTGACCGCGATCTCGGTCGGCCTGACCCAAGCCCTGATCGCGGTCAGCGAGGCCTTCACCAGCTACGTACTCAGCGGCTACCAGACGCGCTTGGACGTCGCCTTCGGGCTGGTCGCGGGAGGGCTGGGGGTGGCGG
>CADDZO010000229.1 GCA_902812395.1 bacterium
TCGCACACCCCGGTGTGGAGCGCCATCCGCACCCGGATCGGCCGCCGAGGGCTGGCGAAGGCAGCGTAGAAGGCGTCGCCCAGGTCTTGAACACGAAGCCGCCGGAGCGCTCGATGGCCTCCCGCAGGATCCGATCGTGCCGGCGGAGGGCGGCGGCCATGGCCTCCGGCTCCCCCCCAGAGGCGGGTGGAACCCTCCACGTCGGTGAGGAGCAGGGTGATGGTCCCCGACGGGATCGCGGCGGCCGCACTCATCGGCCTGGCCGCCCCGGGAACCGCCCAGCGCCATGGGGATTCACCCACCGGGCACCGGGCCTGGCGTCCGCGGCCGAGGGCCGCGGTCCGGCGGCCCCACCGGTGTGCTCGGGGCCGGCCACCCCTGGGGATGGCTGGAGTGATCCCCATCCCGCCAGGGACAGCCCGGCCCAGGGCTTCGCGGCCGGGCTCGCTGCCGCAGCAGCGCTGGTGAGCAGGTGGCACGGAGCTCGATCGACATCCCTCCTCGCCCTCCCCCCCGACGTGCGGCTGATAGCGGTGTCGTTGTTCCTCCTCCAAGCGATCAACCATGGCATCGAGCTGCCGGTGATGGACGGCTGGTCGTACTTCCTGGCGAGCGGGCAGCTGACCCAGGTCTGATCGGCCGGCTCCATCGGTCGGCGGAAGGCCGCGCCCGACACCAGGCCGCCAATCCAAACGCCACCGCCGTCCAATCCATCTGCGGACTAGGCGCTGCTCCGGGCGATTGCGCGGTGGGCGCCGGGAGGGACGAGCCGGTCCGGCGTGCGACGCGCCGCTCCCCAGCATGGGCAGGCCTGCGATCAGCCCAGGGTCTTCAGGTGGCGCTGCCTAATAGGCAGCGCCCCAGGGTGCCGGTATCGTCCCATCCTGGGAATTTTTGTTCGTATACTCGGTCCATGCCCGGGTTCGGATGTGGAGGACCCGTGGCGACCGGGTGTGCCCTGCCCGGGCGCGAACCTCCACCGGTCGCAGGGCAGGCGGCCGCCCCCACTGGCCGACCAGATGGAGCCGTGGAGACGGACCCCCGGGCATCCGCCGCTCATCGACTCCGGCGCCTGAACGCGCCGGCACCGGTGGAGGTGCGGGCAGCAGACGGCCTCCCCCGCGCCCTGCTCCTGGACCAGCGCTGGCGGGCGGTGGACCGGGTGGAAGAGGTTTGGCGGATCGAGGACGGCTGGTGGCGGCCCCGCCCGGTGGCCAGGACCTCCTACCAGCTGCTCCTGGAGGGGGACCGGCCGCTCACCGTCTACCGCGACGACCTGGACGACAGCCGGTGGACGCAGCGGGACTGAGCCCCTACGTCGAGCTCCACCTGCATACCAACTACTCGCTCCTGGACGGGGCCTCGCACCCAGAGGAGCTGGTCGGCCGAGCGGTGGAGCTCGGCTACCGGGCATTGGCCATCACCGACCACGACAACCTCTTCGGAGCCATGGCCTTCGCCCGGCTCTGCCGGGAGGCCTCGATCCAGCCCATCACCGGAGTGGAGCTGACCGTGGCCGAGGATCCCTGGTCGGGTCCTCGTCACCACCTGACCCTGCTGGCCGCCACCCGCCAGGGCTACGGCAACCTGAGCCGACTGGTCAGCCTGGCTTGCGGTCTGGAGGAGCCCGACCAGGAGCGGCGCGAGCGGCGGCGCCGTGACCCCTGTCTGGCCCTGGCCTGGCTCCCCGACCACTGCCCAGGCCTGCTCTGCCTGACCGGCTGTCGCCAGGGAGAGGTGCCCTCTATGGTCGCCGCCGGCCGCCTGCGCGAGGCCGAGGCGGCGCTGCGGCGGCTGGTGGCCTGGTTCGGCCCGGACCAGGTGTTCGTCGAGTTGCAGGACAACCTGGTCCAGGGCGATCGGCCCCGCAACCGCGCCCTGGCCGCCCTGGCCCGGCGGGTGGGGGTCGGCACCGTCGCCACCGGCGACGTCCACTACCACGACCGTCAGCGCCACCGCCTCCAGGACGCGCTGGTGGCGATCCGGAACCGGACCACGCTGGAGGAGAGCCACCAGCTGCGCCGTCCCAACAGCGAGTTCCACCTCCGCTCCCCCGAACTGCAGGCCCGGCGCTTCAGCGAGTTCCCGGGAGCGGTGGCGAACACCCTCCGGATCGCCGAACGCTGTCGCTTCGACCTCACCCAGGACCTGGGCTACCGCCTGCCCGAGCCGCCGGTGCCGGTGGGCCACAGCGCCGATTCCTGGCTGGAGGCCTGCTGCCGGCGCGAACTCCTCCGCCGCTACCCGCCCTCGGAACGCCCGGCGGCCGAGTCCCGACTGGCGGAGGAGCTGGAGCTGATCCGCCGGCATGGGCTGGCCGGCTTCTTCCTCGTCTACCGGGACGTCCTGGAGCTGGCCCGGGAGGTGGCCCAGGAGGTCCGGGGCGCAGCGCCCCGGGGCCAGGTCAACCTCCCTCCCGGCCGGGGGCGGGGTTCCAGCGTGGGCAGCCTGGTCTGCTACCTGATCGGGCTGTCCCACATCGACCCCCTCCGCAACCGCCTCTTCTTGGGCCGCTTCCTGAACGACGAGATGGACAGTCTGCCCGACATCGACCTCGACTTCCCCCGCGACATCCGAGAGCGCCTGATCGAGCGGGTGCATGAGCGCTGGGGGCCGGATCGGGCGGCGCTGGTGGCCACCATCCCCCGCTACCGGATCCGGAGCGCAATCCGGGACCTGGGGCTGGCGCTGGGACTGCCCGAGGCCGAGCTGGACCGGCTGGCCAAGCTGAGCGAGGGCTACGGATCGAGCCGCACCCTGCGGGAGGAGATGCTGCGCATCCCTCAATTCCGGTCCCTGGTCGATGCACCCCTCTGGAAGGATCTGATCGAGCTGGCATGGGAGATCCACGACTTCCCCCGCCATCTCTCCCAGCACGTGGGCGGCATGGTCATCGCCTCCGACCCCCTGGTCGAGTGCGTGCCGGTGCAGCCGGCGGCCTGGCCCAACCGCTACGTCTGCCACTGGGACAAGGACTCGATCGAGGACGCCCGTATGGTCAAGATCGACTTCCTGGGCCTGGGCATGCTCTCGCTGGTGGAGGAGTGCCTGGACCTGATCGCCGAGCACCGAGGCGACCTGGTCGACCTCTCCCGGATCGACTTCCAGGACCAGCGCGTCTTCCGCCGCATTCAGGAGGGCGACACCGTCGGTGTCTTCCAGATCGAGTCCCGAGCCCAGGCCCAGATGCTGCCTCGGACCCGGCCCCAGAACCTGGACGACCTCACCGTCCAGGTCGCCATCGTTCGCCCCGGTCCGATCGTGGGGGGCGCCGTCAACCCCTACGTGAAGGCGCGTGAGGCGCTGCGCCAGGGCCGGCCCCTGCCCTCCCGGCCCATCCATCCCTGCGTCCAGGAGGTCCTGGGCGAGACCCTGGGGGTGGTCCTGTTCCAGGAACAGGTGGTCCAGGTGGCGATCTGCATGGGCGGGATGACGCCGGGGCAGGCGGAGCGTTTCCGGCGGGCAATGAGCCGGCACGACTGGGGCCGCGTCGCCGGTACCTACCAGGAGGCGTTCATGAGAGGTGCGACCGAGCGCGGGGTCCCGCCCCGGGTGGCGGAGGAGATGTTCCGGAACCTGGCCGGCTTCGCCTCCTTCGGCTTCCCCAAAAGCCATGCCGCCGCCTTCGGGCTGCTCGCCTACCAATCGGCCTGGCTGAAGGAGCACTACCCGGTCGAGTTCTACTGCGCCCTCTACAACAACTGGCCGATGGGCTTCTATCCGCCCCACGTCTTCACCAACGACGCCCAGCGACACGACGTGGCCGTGCTGCGGCCGGACGTGAAGGTGAGCGCCGTTGGCTGCACGGTCGAGGGGGGCGCGGTGCGGATCGGGCTGGGCTACGTCCACGGCCTGGGCCGGGCCGGGGCAGAGGCGGTGGTGAGGGCCCGCCAGGAGGGCCCCTTTCGCTCCCTGTTTGACTTCGTCCAGCGGACCGGTCTCCAGCTGCGGGCGGTGGAGAACCTGATCCGGGTTGGTGCCCTGGACGGGCTGGGCCTCAACCGACGCGAGCTGCTTTGGCAGCTGGGGCTGTTCGGAGACGGCCTGTCGCAGGGGCGGCTGGCGGTGCCGCCCCCGGCTCGCCAGCTCCGGCTCCCTCTCCCCACCGCCCAGGACCAAGTCTCGCTCCCCGACTTCGACGACTTCCAGCGGATGGCCACGGACTACGAGGTGCTGCGGTTGTCGCCGGACGACCACCCCATGCGATTCGAGCGGGGGTGGCTGCGGGCGCTGCGGGTGGCGAACTCGGCCGAGCTGCGGGAGATGGCACCGCCGCGGGAGGTGGAGACGGCCGGGCTGGTGGTCTGCCGGCAGCGGCCGGCCACCGCCAAGGGGATCGTGTTCCTGCTCCTGGAGGACGAGCACGGCCTGATCAACGTGCTGGTCCCGCGCCATCTCTACGAGGCCGAGCGGGAGCGAATGCTGGTTCGCACCTGCCCCTTCCTCCGCATCGGCGGCACCCTCGAGGGCCACTCCGGCGCCGTCCCCATGCTCCGGGCCGAGCGGATCGATCCCCTGCACGAGCGGCCGGCCATGCACGCCCCCGAGGGGAAGAGCTGGGGTTGAGCAACCCGTGCTCCGGGCAAGGCTCCCCACCGGCCCTGCCCGAGTTCCCGTGACCAGCCGTTCATCCCACCCGTACCTGGAGGTAGCATCGGACCGTGGAGGCCATCGCCTACCTCACCTTCGATTCCTTCCTGGCGGCCGAACGTGACTCACCCATCCGTCACGAGTTGGTCGGGGGCCGCGTGTACACTCTGGCCGGAGCCACCGAGCGTCACGACCTCATCGTGACCGAGCTTGCCGCCGTCTTTTGGGCTGAAGCTCGGCAACGAGGATGCCGCCTCTTCACTTCCAATCGCCTGGTCCGCACCCGATGCGGCAACGCCTACTATCCGGACCTCATGGTGATCTGCGCACCAGCGCCCGATCCCTTCCATGAGACAGATCCCACCCTGGTGGTAGAGGTGATCTCTCCTTCTACCCAGAGCATCGACCGTCGGGAGAAGGCTGTTGCCTATGCCGAATCACCCCTGTTGAAGATGCTGCTGCTGGTCGACCAGGACGAGCGGCGTATCGAGGTCGCCCATCCGGTCGATGGCCGCATCGAACGATGGGAGGCATTCGGGCCAGCCCAGGTCGTTCCCACCCCCTTCGGCATCGTCAACGTCGATGAGCTCTATGACCAGGTCGACAGGCTGACAGGCACGCGCTGACGATTCCATGGCGAGAGCAGTCAGAGCTCCTGGCACTCCACACGCTGTACCAGCAACGCAAACCAGCTGGCCAGCCATCAGTCTCTGGTCGCCGCCACGGGTCTGGCCCGGTCGCCAACACGCCCTCGGCTAGATGATTGATTCCGATTGCTCAGTGGTCGTAGGCGACCAGCGAGCGCTTGTCCGGGAAACCGGTGAGCCAGTTGTGCCAGACCCCGGCGGTGAGGGCGAGCAGGCGCTGGGCGACCCGGACGAAGACGCCGAGATGGGTGCGCCCGCCGTGCTCTTCGAGCCCCAGCTGGCCCTTGAGGGTGTCGTTGATGGACTCGATGC
>CADDZO010000230.1 GCA_902812395.1 bacterium
CAGGCCGGCAACGTGAGCCTGTACCTGCTCTACCTGTTCGCGGTCTTCCTGGTGGCGCTCTTCCTGCGCTGACCGCGTTCGAGGCAGGCCGCCGGCCGGGGCTCAGCCCACCTGCAGGCCGTAGGTGGCCCCGGCCAGGAGGCGTGCCCGTTCCTCTCCAAAGGCTGAAGCCACCGAGGGCCGAGGGACACCAGCTCCGTGTCACATGGGACTCGCCCCGGGGGTCACCGTCGATGACAGGGACCACTGGCTGGCCGAGCGCTTCGAGGAGCATCGTCCCCACCTGCGAGCGGTCGCGTTATCGGCTGCTCGGCTCGCTGGCCGATGCCGACGACGCCGTCAAGGACACCTGGCTGCCCCCTTCGGAACCCGGCAGCGCCCAGACCGCCGCTCCACATGGCGGGCTGGCGGTGGTGCACACGCCGCCCGCGCTCAAGGGGAGGCACGGGCCGGATCAGTGCGAGCCGACCGCTCCTCCGGAAGCAGCGGCCGGCGCAGCCACGGCCGATAGCGCAGTACCGTACGCCCCCCAAACGCGATGATCGTGAGAGGGCCCCGGCAGGGGAGCGCACCTGAGGTCTTGACGAGGAGACGGACCGTGCACACACCCACCGATCACCTGAGCGAGCAAGAGCAGGCCATGCTAGCCGAGGTTTCCAAGGAGCGCCTATGGGGACACGTCCAGGCCCTGGCCAGCTGGGAGCGGATCTCAGGGACCCCGGCCGAACGGGAGGCAGTCGGCTACCTGCGCACGCAGCTCGACGACGTCGGCCTGACCACGACCGTGTACGAGGTCGAGAGTCTGCTCGGCTGGCCAGAGGCGGCAACGGTGGAGCTGCTGGGGCCGGTCAGCGAACGGATCGATGCCATCACCCACGCCCTGGCCCCCTCCACCCCGCAGGACGGCCTCGAGGCCGAGGTCGTCTGCATCCGAGGAGACGAGGAAGAGGAGTTCCACCGAGCGGCGAGGAAGATCTGCCTGCTCCCCGGCATCGCCTCCCCCCTGAAGGTGCTGTGGGGGTGTCGTGCCGGCGCTGCGGCCCTGGTCTTCGCCAGCCAGGACGCCGACCGGGTGCACGACATGTGCGTCTCCCCGGTCTGGGGCACGCCCACCACCGCGACCGCAGGGCTGCTCCCCGATCTGCCCGTGCTCTCGGTGCGCCAGGCCGATGGCGAGCGCATCAGGTCCCTCGCCGGCCAGGGGCTGCGCCTGCGGCTTCGAGCTCGGACCTTTCGGGGGTGGCGGAGAACCCCGCTGCTGGTAGGGGAGCTGCGCGGCCCGGTTGACCCCGACCAGTTCGTGCTCATGAGCGGCCACCACTGCTCCTGGTATCGCGGCGCCATGGACAACGGCGCTGCCAACGCCACCATGCTCGAGGTGGCTCGAATCCTGGCCCGGCACCGAGACCGGCTCCAGCGCAGCGTCCGCGTCGCTTTCTGGCCCGGCCACACGCAGGGCCGCTACTCGGGCTCGACCTGGTACTGCGATCACTTCTGGGAGGATCTGCACGACAACTGCGTCCTCCACGTCAACGCCGACTCGACCGGCGCCCGCGGAGCCACGCTCTACAGCGCGCCCTGCATGCCCGAAACCAGGGATTTCGCGGTGGCAGCGATCCGGGACGCCATCGGCGCCGTCGCCACCCCCCACCGCCAGCCCAGGGCCGGCGATCAGTCCTTCTGGGCCTGCGGCGTCCCCTCCGTGTTCATGGACCTCTCCCAGGTCCCGGCCGAACTGGCGGCCGGAGCCTCGGACCTCTTCGGCGGCGGCGTTGGACCCGGCCTTCCATGGTGGTGGCACACGCCCGAGGACACGATCGACAAGCTCGACCCCGAGGTCATGGAGCGCGACACCAGGGTCTATCTGCTGGCGACGTTCCGGGCAGCGGCGGCATCGGTCCTCCCTTTCCGCTACCGGCCGGCGGCGAGCGAGATCCGAGAGGCGCTCGAGGGCTACCAGCGAACGGCGGGAGATCGTCTGGACCTCGCTTCCGCCCTCGATCACGCTGCCGCAGTGGAGCAAGCGGCAGCGGAAGTCGACGCCCTCCTCGACCGGCTGCCGCCGCTGGGGCAGCAGCGGGCGGCCGAGCTCAACCGGGCGCTGGAGGCGATGGACCGAGAGCTGGTCCTGATCGCCTTCACCGAACAGGGTCGCTTCGATCAGGACCTGGCCGTGCCGATCCCGCCGGTGCCACTGCTGGCGGCGGTGAGCCGGCTTGCCCGGATTCACCCGGCCTCCGACGAGGCCCGCTTCCTGACCACCCAGTTGCTTCGGCGCCGCAACCAGGTCTGCTATCAGCTGCGCCAAGCCGAGCGCGCCGCCCGGGCCGTGCTGTTCACGGCCCAACGGTGAGCATGGCGGAGACCAGCGGCGAGACCCACTGGGCCGGGGTGGTCGAAGAATGGGCACCGGGGCCGGATCCGGCCGAGGCCGACGCCGACCCGAAGGACCCACGGTGGCGGCGTGTGGGTCGGCGTCGAGGCACGACCGCGGGGACGATGGGAGCGGCCATCGGCCACCGACCTCAAGCCAGCACCACCTTGGAGGTGCTGGACATGACTCGGACTACGGTGAGCTGGGGATTCCCCCCTGCTCGCAACAGCAGATGAGGAGGTCAGGCTTGGAGACCACGACCGGGACCGAGCACCAGGACATCCGGGCATCGGTGCGCGAACTGTGCAACCGCTTCCCGGGCTCCTATTGGCAGGAGTGCGACCAGCAGCGGCGGTACCCGGAGGAGTTCGTCCGGGCGCTGACCCAGGCAGGGTGGCTGGCCTGCCTGATTCCGGAGCGCTATGGAGGATCCGGGCTGGGGATGCTTGAGGCCGGGATCGTCCTGGAGGAGATCAATCGCTCCGGCGCCAATGCCGCTGCCTGTCACGCGCAGATGTACACGATGGGGGCCCTGCTGCGGCACGGCAGCGAGGAACAGAAGCAGCGTTGGCTGCCGGAGCTGGCGGCCGGCCGGCTGCGCCTGCAGTCGTTCGCGGTGACCGAGCCCGATGCCGGCTCCGACACCACCAGGATCCGGACCTTCGCCGAGCGTCGCGGCGACCGCTACCTGGTCCGCGGTCGCAAGGTGTTCACCTCCCGCGTCCAGCACTCGGACCTGCTCATGCTCCTGGCCCGTACCACCCCGATCGAGCGCGTGACGCGGAAGACGGAAGGGCTCTCGGTCCTCCTGGTCGATTTGCGGCAGGCCGGTGGGCGCGTACGGGTCAGCCCGATCCGGACCATGGTCAACCACGAGACCAACGAGGTCGTGTTCGAAGAGGCGGAGGTTCCGGTGGAGAACCGCATCGGGGAGGAGGGCCGAGGCTTCCGCTACATCCTGAGCGGGATGAACGCCGAACGGATCCTGATCGCATCCGAGTCACTGGGCGACGGGTACTTCTTCGTCGACCGTGCCACCGCCTACGCCAGGGAGCGAGTAGTGTTCGATCGCCCCATCGGCCACAACCAGGGCGTCCAGTTCCCGATCGCCCGAGCCTACGTGCAGCTGGAGGGAGCTCGTCTGATGCGGGACCGCGCTGCCGCCCTCTTCGACCGGGGAGAGGAGGCGGGGGCCGAGGCGAACATGGCCAAGTACCTGGCCTCCGAGGCGGCCTGGGAGGCGGCCAATGCAGCCATGACGACCTTCGGCGGCTACGGCTTCGCGGTCGAGTACGACATCGAGCGCAAGTTCCGGGAGGCGCGGCTGCCGATCGTGGCCCCCGTCTCCAACAACCTCATCCTCGGCTACATCGGGGAGCACGTGCTCGGGCTCCCCCGCTCCTATTGAGCGCCAGGGGGTCGCGGGATGGCCACGACGACCGAGACCGTGGAATCCACGGTGCTGGTGGAGCGCCGACATCAAGGCCAGGTGGTGGTGCTGACGCTGAACCGCCCCCATGTGCTCAACGCCATGAATACCGAGATGGGAATCCGGCTGAACCAGGTCCTCGAGGAGGTCTCGGAGGACCCGCGGGTGCGGGCGGTGATCCTGACCGGGGCCGGGGAGCGGGCGTTCTGTGCTGGTGGCGACCTGAAGCAACGCCAGGGCATGACAGCCGAGCAGTGGATTCACCAGCACCGGATCTTCGAAGCCGCCCACCACAAGCTACGCTGGTTCCGCAAGCCGATCTTCGCCGCCGTTAACGGCATCGCCGCCGGAGGCGGCTGCGAGATGGCGATGTCCACCGACTTCATCGTCTGCTCCGACAACGCCCGGTTCGGCCAACCCGAGGTCTCGCGTGGCATCATGCCCGGAGCCGGGGGAACCCAGTTCCTGCCCCGCTACCTGCCCCGTGGCCGCGCGCTGGAGCTGCTGATGACCGGGGAGCTGATCGGGGCCGACGAGGCCTACCGCTGGGGGCTGGTCAACCGGGTGGTGCCGCTCGCCGACCTGATGGGCACCGCCGAGGAGCTGGCGCTGCGGATCGCCGCCAACTCACCGGCGGCCGTGCAGCAGGCCAAGCGAGCCGCCAAGCTGGGCCTGGAGCAGCCGATCGAGCAGGCGATCGAGATCGAGCTGGAGTGCTACCGGCTGATGATCGATCATCCCGATCGTTATGAGGGGGTGGCTGCCTTCAACGAGCACCGCCAGCCTCGTTTCCAGGATCGGTACTGAAGCGAAGCCGCTCAAACGGGGCGTCTGGCACTGCCCACGGCAACGGCATTGAGATCGAGCCCATCGCCTTCGGCATATCGGCGGGTTCGCAGGTGCCGAAAACGGCACGCAGGTGTCCCAGGAGGTGCACTTCGCGGCACCATGGGACCATGCGAATCCTGTACAGCAGCGCCTGGCGCTACGCGATACCCGTGCTGGTCCTCTTGGCCGTGATCGTGGCCGTGGCCATGGCCGGCCTCATGGATTGGGAACCGAATCCGTGAGCTGACCAGCTAGGGAACCGGGGGGTCGGGGCCCCGCCACGGTCGGGCCTGACTTGACACCGGCTATTCGGACGGTCATGCTTTGCCCAACGGCCTATGTCGAGGGATGAGCAGGCCGACTGGCGCTATCGGTTAGGCCAGGCCATCAGAGGCTACCGGCAGGAGCGCGGGCTCTCTCAGACGGCGCTCGCAAACCTGCTCGGCCACGGCAAGAGATGGTTGATCCAGATCGAATCCGGAAGGGCCGACGTCAAGATCGGGGATCTGGTTCGGCTGGCCGAGGCCCTGGGGGTCCCGCCCTCCACCCTGGCCGGAGCAGCACCGCTCGGTGACGTCCAACGATCGGCAAGAGACGACGCCGCCACCCTGGAGCGGCTGTGCCAGACCCATCAGTACGAGGCGGTGCTCCGGCGGACGCAGGAGCTCTTGCGATCCGGGTCCCATCAGCGCACCCAGCTAATCGCCCATCACTTCCGCGGACGGGCGCTGGCCGAGCTCATGCGGTTCGAAGAGGC
>CADDZO010000231.1 GCA_902812395.1 bacterium
CGCCCCCACTGTCCAGGGCGGGCGGCTGGTCGAGCTGCACGGCGCCGCCACGCTGACGCCGGGGACGGTGCGCTGGCAGGGGGACGACACCATCCGCCTGTCCCGCGCGGCACCAGTCCCCTACGGGGCCGGGACCGCGCCCAGCAGCGGCCAGAGCTGGCTCCAGCCCTTCGGGCCCCTGGCCGGGAGCAGCGGCCAGCCCCTGCTCTTCACCTATTCCCTGATCGTGGCGATCCTCTGCGGAACCCTCGGCCTCCCCCACATCCTGGTCCGCTTCTACACCAACCCCGACGCCCGCCAGGCCCGCCGGACCGCACTCGGAGTGCTGCTCTTGGTCGGGTTCTTCTACCTCTGGCCCCCGCTCTGGGGACTGGTGGGACGGCTACAGGACCCGCTCCTCTACACCACTGGCTCGACCGACTCGGTGGTGCTGCTGCTGCCCCGGCTCCTGGGGAACCTTACCGGTGCGGTGCTGAGCGGCATCGTGACGGCGGGTGCCTTCGCCGCCTTCACCGCCACTCTGAGCGGGTTGTTGATCTCCCTCGCCGGGGCACTGGGCCACGACCTCTACGGCCGCTGGCTGCGTCCCCAGGCGGCGGGCCGGGAGCGGCGGCTGGCCTTCCGGGGCGGGGCGGTGCTGGCCGGGACCGTGGCCGCCCTGCTCGGGATCGCGGTCGAGCACTTCGACATCAACGTTCTGGTGGGCTGGGCCTTCGCGATCGCGGCCAGCTCGTTCTTCCCGCTCCTGGTCCTGGGCATCTGGTGGGAACGCCTCACCACCCTGGGAGCGGCGATGGGAACGGCCATGGGCGGAATCGCGTCCACCGCGGCCATCGTGACCACCATGCTGGCCACGGCGGCGCCGCCGCTGGCAGCCTTCCTGGGCGCCCACCCGGCGCTGGCCGTGATCCTTTCCCAGCCCGCGATCGTAACTTTGCCCCTGGCCTTCGCGGCCATGGTCGGGCTCTCTCTGGCCAGGCCTCGGCCGGTGCCGGGGGTGGCGGCGATGCTGCTCCAGCTCCATGTCCCCGAGCGGCTGGGGCTGCGTCGCGATTACATTCCGGACTGAGGTACCGAGTGTTCGAGTGGAGGTGGAGGCGTGAGCCAGGCGGTGGTGGAGTTCGATGTCCCGGCCCGGATGCGCGACGGCATCGTGCTCCGCGCCAACGTCTACCGTCCCGTCGGCGAAGGCCGCTGGCCGGTGCTGTTGACCCGTCTGCCCTATGGCAAGGACCTGCCGGCCGCGACCGGGGTCCTCGACCCGATGCAGGCGGTGCGACGCGGCTACGCGGTGGTCATCCAGGACGTCCGTGGTCGCTTCGCCTCCGAGGGCACGTTTAGAGCCTTCCACGAGGCCGAGGACGGCTACGACACCGTCGCCTGGGCAGCCGGCCTGCCTTTCTCCGACGGGCGAGTGGGGATGTACGGCGCCAGCTACTTCGGCTTCACCCAGTGGGCGGCGGCGGCCGAGCAGCCGCCCGGCCTGGGCGCGATCGTCCCTTACGTCTCCACCTCTGACCCGCTGAACGGCCTCTGCTTCCGCGGCGGCGCCTACCAGCTCGGGATGTCGGCCAACTGGTATCTGTCCGCGATCGGGCTGGAGGCGGTGTTGCGGCGCCACGGCGGGGATCCGGGCCGCCTGATGCAGGCGCTGCGGGAGCTGGTGGCGGAGATCGACGGGCTGGCCCGAGGCGGCTTCGCCCAGCTGCCCCTGGAGGAGTACCCGCCCATCGTCCGCCAGGGGATCGATAGCGGCTTCTTCGAACCGATCCGTCACCCCATGGATGCTGCCGCCCTCGCCTACATGGACATCAGCTCTCGCTACGACCGGGTCCGGGTGCCGACCCTGAACGTGGGTGGCTGGTACGACATCTTCCTCCAGCAAACGATCGCCAGCCACCTGGCGATGCGCCAGCGGGGGATTCCCTCCAAGCTCCTGATCGGGCCCTGGGCACACGCGGTGGCGACCAACCCGATCGGAGAGGTGGACTTCGGCTTCGCCGCCCAGGCCTTCCTGATCGATCTGCGCGAGGACTTCGGTAGCCTCCAGTTGCGCTGGTTCGACCGCTGGCTCAAGGGGCTTGGGAACGGGATCGACGAAGAGCCGGCGGTCAAGTTCTTCGTGATGGGCTCGAACCGGTGGCGGGAGGTGGACGACTGGCCGCCACCCTATCGCGAGGTGGCCTACCATCTCCACCCCGCTGGATTGCTCAGCCCGGCCCCACCGACGGCGAGCGAGCCCGACACCTACACCTACGACCCTCAAGACCCGGTCCCGACCCGGGGCGGTGCCACCCTGCTCGGCCCCTCCTTCCCACCGGGCCCCCGCGACCAGCGACCTATCGAGGCCCGGCCCGACGTGCTCACCTACACCACTCCGCCACTGGAGCGGGACCTAGAGGTGACGGGTCCGGTGCGGGTCCGGCTGTGGGCCACCTCTACCGCTCCCGACACCGATTTCGTGGCAAGGCTCTGCGACGTCTTCCCCGACGGCCGCTCGATCGATCTCACCGACGGCATCGTCCGCGCCCGCTACCGCCACCATCCCCGGCCGCCGGCCTTCTTGGAGCCAGGGCGGCCGGTCGAGTACGACATCGACCTCTGGTCCACGAGCAACGTGTTCGCAGCCGGGCATCGGATCCGGTTGCAGGTGACCTCCAGCTGTTTCCCGCGCTGGGACCGCAACCCCAACACCGGCGCGGCACTGTTCAGCGGCACGGAGCTGCGGGCAGCCCGGCAGCAGATCCTCCACGACCCAGACCACCCCTCCCGGCTCTTGCTCCCGGTGGCCGTCGCCTGACCGCCGGGGCATCTGCCCAGTTCCCTGGGCCGTTGATCCCAGTGCCGATCCGATGCCAGAGCGGCATGCTCGGCTACGGCCGCTCGGACGGCGGCGACCGCTCACGCGCGCGACATGATCAATCTCACCGGGACTTGGAAGACCAATCCACCCAAGCACAAGCCTCGGTGGCCGTGGGTAGTGGGGATCATCGCGTTGATCGTGCTGACACTGCTGGTCCTGAACACCCACGCCGCGACCAGGGTGTCGGTGGGCGTCACCGTCCACATCAGCACCCCGCGCCCCAACGCCGGCGGCTGACCGGGCGCGGCTCGCGGCGCTCCTGGGTGCGTCAGCCCGCCCGACGGTCGGCCAGGTAGTTGCCCATTCTCTCCAGGCCCATCTGCAGGTCGTCCCGGCTCTGGGTGTAGGCGAGCCGGAGAAAGCCGCTCCCACCCGGGCCGAAGGCCGTCCCGGCCAGGACCGCCACCCCCGCCCGCTCCAACAGCTCGTGCGCCAGCGTCGCCGCATCCACCCCGGTGCCCTCGACGTTGGGGAAGGCGTAGAAGGCGCCCTGGGGGGTACGGCACCGCACCCCGGGCATCCGGTTCAACCCCTCGACCACAAGGTCGCGGCGCAGCTGGAACTCGGCCACCATCCGACGCACCGCAGCCTGGGAGTCGGGCGAGCCGAGCGCCTCTACCACCGCCATCTGGGTGAAGGCGGCGGCGCAGGAGGAAGTGTTGATCATCAACGCCTCCATCCGGTCGGCCAGCGGCCGGGGTGCCACGCTGTAGCCGAGGCGCCACCCGCACATGGCGTAGGCCTTCGAGAGCCCGTCCATCAGCACCGTGCGCTCGGCCATGCCCGGCTCGGACAGCACCGAGTGGTGCCCCGCCTCGTAGACGATCTGGGAGTAGATCTCATCGGCAAGAACCAGCAGATCCCGCTCCACCGCCAGCCGGGCGATGAAGCGCACGTCCTCGGCGGTGAGCACCCCGCCAGTCGGGTTCTGGGGGGTGTTGAGGATCAGCAGCCGGGTGCGCGGCGTGACCAGCGAGGCCAGCTCCTCCAGGTCCATGCGGAAGTCGGTCTCCTCGCGCAGCCGGATCGGGACCCCCACCGCGCCGACGAAGTTGACCAGCGAGGCGTAGACGGGATAGCCGGGGTCGGGGTAGATGACCTCCTCGCCGGGCTCCACGCATGCCAGCAGGCAGAACAGGAGGACGTTCTTCGAACCAGGCACAAGCGTCACCTGGCCCGGGTCCACCCCTACTCCCAGCCGCTCGCCCACGAAGCGGGCCACCGCCTCGCGCGCCTCGGGCAGGCCGCGGGCGGGGGTGTAGTGCGTGTAGCCCTGGTGGATCGCGCCGATCGCAGCCTCGCTGATGTTGCCCGGGGTGGGGAAGTCGGGCTCGCCGATCTCCAGGTGGACCACGCGGCGGCCCTGCGCCTCCAGGTCGCGGGCCCGGGCCAGGACCTCGAAGGCGCTCTCGGTCCCCAGCCGCTCCATGCGCTGGGCGAATCGAATCGTCACCTCTGCCTCCAGGCCCGGGCAGCCGCCCGCACGCTCGGCACCCTCTCCATCAATGCACCCCCTTGAGCTGTCCGCCGTCGATCCCGATCGTCTGGCCAGTGATGAAGGCCGCCTGGCGCGAGCAGAGGAAGGCGCAGGTAGCGCCGAGCTCGGACGGGTCTCCGAGCCGGCCGGCCGGGACCTCGGCCGTGGCCCGCTCCAGATCGTCGCCGTAGAGCTGCCGCACCCGCTCGGTCAGGATGGTGCCCGGGGCCAGGTTGTTGACCGTCACCCCGTCCCGGACCACCTCCGCTGACAGCGTCTTGGCCATGGCGGTGACGGCAGACCGGAAGGCGTTGGAGAGCACCAGGTTGCCGATCGGCTGGCGGACCGAGATCGAAGTGATGTTCACGATCCGGCCCCGGCCCGAGCGCTTGAGGTGGGGCAGGGCCGCCTTCGCCAGCCGCACGGCACTCATCAGGGTGAGCTGATAGCCCAGATCCCAGGCCTCCAGAGGCGTCGAGTCGAACGTCCCGGGCGGCGGTCCGCCGGCATTGCAGACCAGGATGTCGAGGCCGCCTAGGGCCGCCACCGCTGCCTCCACGGCCTGCGCCGCGGCCTCGGGTCGTGCCAGATCCAGGGCGCGATGGCCGACCGCCCCGATCTCGGCGGCTGTCTCCGCCAGCGTCGTTTCGTTCCGGGAGACGATGAAGACACGCGCCCCCTCCGCGGCCAAGGCAGCGGCGCAGGCCCGCCCCAGGCCCTTGCTGGCCGCCGTCACCAACGCCCGAGCATCGCTCAGTCCGAGGTCCATGTACCTCCTCCGTGCATGATCACGATCCGTTCCGGGCAAGGGTAGCCGCCCACCGGCCCCCGGAGATAGACTGTCGCGGATCTCGGAGGGCGACGGCTCCCGGTCTGGAGGAAGGAGATGAGGCTGGCGATCCTGGCCGCCGTGTTCGGCCTGGTGCTGTGCGCGGTGGGAGGAATCCTGACCGTCAGGCTCGCCGGGCAGGCAGGCTCCGCCCACATGCCGACGGTTGCCCAGATGGCAGTGACTCCGCCCGTGGTCGCCACCGACCAGCCCC
>CADDZO010000232.1 GCA_902812395.1 bacterium
GCAGCTTCAACAACCCCGACCGAGGGTCGGGAGCAGGGAGGGACCTACCGTGGGTGACAACTCTTGTGGCGGCAGCGGGACGATGACGCCCTCAACGACCAGCACGGCGCCCATCAGACCCGCGGGGGAGGGCATCCAGGTCGGCGTTCCGACCGCGATGCCCCCACGAACCTGCCCGGTCTGCGGGAAGCCCGTCCGCGGCCGCCAGATCTACGATGCGCCGAAGTGCCGCACTGCCGCCTACCGGTTGCGATAGCCCGGGCGCCCGACCCTGGAGGCCGAGCTGAGGAGCTACGAGCGGGAGCTGAAGCAGGCGCGGGAGCTGGTCGCCCACACCGTCTACGAATGCGCTGAGTGCGGGACTCGGCATCTGGGCAAGCAGCGCTGCCCGGGCTGCGGCACGTTCAGCGAGAAGCTCGGCTACGGGGGCCAGTGCCCGGACGACAGCGAGGCCATCCACCTGTTTCGCGAGCTGGAGGGGGCGGAGACGAGGTAACCGTCACCTGCCGTCACGGACGGGCCGTCGGTCTCCCCCACCGCCGCCAGTTCGGCAGAAGGTTCCCGGACCGGCCGTCGCTTCGCTCCGCAGCTGGGGAGTCAGACACCGGTGCCGGTTCCCCAGACTCCTCCTTGCCGCTGAGGGAGAGAAAGCGGTAGGTCTATCCTTCGTTCGAATGGAATAGAGGCGGCGTTGCCAGGTCTCGGCCCCCTGGTCGGATAAGCCCGAACCGCCCGGTCGGATTCGACCGAACCAGGTGGTCGGATTCAGCCGGAATGCCTGGTCCGATTCGCCGGAATCCGCACCTTGGCGGTCCACCGCCATGATCAGGGAAGAGATCCCGAGATCGAGACCGACCGCCGTCCGGGGCCGCCGATGATGATCCGGGACCTCACGCTCCACCTCCACGGCGAAAGACACGAACCACCGCTGGGCGCTCCGCGACACGCTGGCAGAGAGGATCTTGGCCTTTCCCTCCGCGATCTTGCCCGCTAACGCCTGGGTGGGCTCGTGGGTGCGAATGGTCCCCAGCCGGGGCAGCGTGACCGTCGAGCCCGAGCAGCGCATCACCCCGGTGCTGAAGCGGCAGGAGTCCCGGCACCGTCCCTTCTTCTTGTACCGGGGGAAGCCCAGCCGTCGCCCCCCCTTTCTCCCGTCTTGGACTTCAGGAAGTCGTGGAGCGCTCGGTCCAAGTTCCTGAAGGCCTCCTGGTAGACGCACTTGGAGTTCTCCTTCCACCAGGCCAGATCGGGCTTGGTCTTCTTCTCCGCGTTCCAGAGCCGATGAAGTTCTTCCGCCGAGTACCACTTCTTCTCGGCTTCGTACCGCGCCTTGACCCGGGTCAGGGCCCAGTTCCAGGCGTAGCGCGCCGCCCCGACATGGGAGCGGAGCCTCCGCTCTTGGGTCGGGGTGGGATCGAGCGCGTACCGGTAGGCCTGGGGCAGCTTCACGGGTCCCCCCCAGTAGCCACTGCGAGGGCCTTGGCCGCTCGGTTGGCAGCCGCTCGCCGCCCGGAGAGGCGAGCGCAGAGGCTGGTCAGGATATCGGTCACATCCCGGACCAGATCGTCATCCACCTCGCCGGGGTCCACCACCAGCAGCCGACGTCCTTGTGCGGATAGGGCGGCCTCCACGTACTCGGCACCGAAGCGGGCAAACCGGTCGCGGTGCTCCCCCACGATCGTGGTCGCCGTCTTGTCCCGAAGGAGGCCAGGAACTTGCGGCGCTTGCCGTTCAGCGCAAAGCCGACCTCGGTCACCACGCGGCCCATCGCCAAGCTCTGGGCTGCCGCCCATGCGGTCACCCGAGCAACCTGTCGGTCCAGATCCGCGCGCTGGTCAGCGGAGGACACTCGGGCATACACGGCCGTGATCTCTGGAACGGCAGTGGCCGGTGCCTGGTCCACCAGGATCAGCCGGCCGGGACGGCGCGCAGGAACCGGGAGCTTGCCTTCCCGGAACCAGCGGTAGGCGGTCACGAGATGAACGCCATGTTGCCGCGCCTACTCCGTCCAGTTCACCCCTACATATTACCATAGGCTCGAACGCCAACAGTTACCGACCCCCCTGGGCCGTCGGTTCCGGAGCCTGAAGCTGTGGTTCGTGCTTCGCGCCTTCGGGCTGGACGGCATCCGAGAGCGGATCCGAGAGCACGTGGCGATGGCCCGGGAGCTCCGATCCTGGATCGAGGCCGATTCGGGTTTCGAGCTCCTGGCGCCCTCGCCGTTCAGCACCGTGGTCTTCCGCCACCGCGGCGGTGACGCCGTCAACCGCTCCGCTCCATCGAAGAGGCGGTCAATGGATCGGGCCAGACGCTGATTTCCCATACCACCGTCCGCGGTGTCTACGCCCTGCGGATCGCGATAGCACACGTTCGCACCACCCGGGAGGACGTCCGCCTCACCTGGGATCTGATCCGGGAGGGGGCCAGGTCCTCCTCCGTCTAGCCTTCCGTCACTCCCGGACGGAGTCGATCAAAAAGGAGCGCGGCCAGCCCGGCTGCTCGCGGGGCAGGACCGGCCAGGGCCAGCGGCCGAAGTGCGCTCCCTCGCTGCCGGGCTCGGTCACAGTGGCACGCCAGCCATGGGCGGCGAGCAGGGACTCGGGCGAGTTGGTGCCGAAGCGCCAGGGCGTCCCCTGCCGCTCCAGCTCCCGCAGGTAGGGCTGCATCCACTCGTGTTGCAGAAAGTCCTGGGAAAGCAGGTCGAGGCCGAACCGGCTGCCGGGAACGGCCAGGGGCGCAATTGCGGCCAGCACCCGCTCCACGTCCTCGGCCTCCAGATACTGGAAGAAGCCTTCTGCCAGCCAGGCCGAAGGCGAGGCCATATCGAAGCCGGCGTCTCGCAGCTGCACCGGCCAGCCCGAACTAGCCAGGTCGACGTTGACCGGGCGGCGGTCGCAGCCGGGCAGGGCCTTGACCTCGTCCAGCAGGCTCTGCTTGAGCTCGAGTACATGGCTGCGATCGAGCTCCCAGAGGATGGTCCCCGGTGGCCAGGGCAACCGGAAGGCCCGCGTGTCCATCCCGGCGGCGACCAGGACCACCTGCCGCAGCCCTGACGCGGTTACCCGTCGCGCCCAATCGTCGAAGAACCGGGTGCGGATCACGATGAAGGGGTTTTCCCGTGCCACCTCGGGCTCGGCATCGAGGCGGGCGAATCCTTCTTCCCCGGCCAGCGCCGCGGCCAGGGGATCATCGAACAGGCGGTCCTGGCGCTGGCTCTCGCGCGCACGGACGGCCGCCGTCCAGCGGGCGGTAGCGGCGATTGCCTCCATTGGACGACAATCGTAGACGAACGCGCTCAGTTACAGGTGGGATCGCTGGGGTAGTGGGCCAGGATACCCAGCTCCCCCCGCTGACGCCGGAGCACCTGGCGCCAGAGCCGTGCGGGATCAACGCTGAACGGGTCATCGGGCTCGGCCTCGAGCAGGAACCAGCCTCCGGCCTGAACTTCCGCCTCGAGCTGGCCAGGGCTCCAGCCGGCGTATCCGGCGAAGAGCCGAATGCGCCCCAGCCGCCCTCGAACCAGCTCCGGTTCGACCTCCAGGTCAAGCGTCCCCAGGCGTCCTAGCAGCGGTCTCCAGCCCTGCGCACGGTCACCGTCGGTGCGCTCGGCGAGGCAAATGGCCGCGTCGCGCTGAACCGGTCCCCCCGAGAAGACGACCTTGGGCCGGGCAGCCAGGTCCGCCCAGCTCGGCAGCACGTCGGCCAGCGGGATACGGGTGGGGCGGTTGAGCACGACGCCCAGCGCCCCCGCCGGCCCATGCTGGATCAGCAACACCACGCTACCCCGGAAGTTGGGGTCGACCAGGCCCGAGGTAGCAAGCAGCAAGCGTCCTTCGAGGTCGGGTTCGGACACTCCTTCATCTTTACCCGAGGCAGCATCGGAGAATGAGTCCATGGCTGTCGAGGCCGGCCTCTGTCTCGAGTGCCGCCACGGGCGCCGGATCCGGGGGGCGCGCTCGATCTTCTGGCTGTGCGAGCGCTCGCGCATCGACCCTCGCTTTCCCCGTTATCCCCGGCTGCCGGTCCGTCGCTGTGCCGGTTACGAGCCGCAGACGGTGAGCCGGGCCCGGCCCGAGGAGCGGGATCGGCTCCTGGTCGGCGCCCGGGACGGGGGCCCGAATCAGCCAGGGCATGGCACCCCGCTCCCGTCTCCCGGAGGTGAACGACTGGTCCCGGAAGCCGCGATCAGGCAACAGGAGGTAGAAGCCGTGCCCGTTGAGCCAGATCTGATGGAGCGGATCCGCCGGGTCCTGCGCCCACTTCCGGGCGTCCAAGAGCGGCGCATGGTGGGCGGGCGCTGCCTCCTCGTCGACGGCCGCATGTGCTGCGGCGTCTTCGGCCAGGCACTGATGGTCGGGCTGGATCCGGAGGAGAAGAAGCGAGCGCTTTCCCTGCCCTACGTCCGGCCGATGAGGTTGGGGGCAAGGGAGCTGGCCCCGTTCGTACTGATGGATCCGTCCGCCGTCGCCTCAGACGATGTGCTCCGCTCGTGGCTCGCGCGCGCGGTGCGACGACTTACCGGCTCTTTCCCTGCCCTGCCCTCTGCTCCCGCAAGCCCCAAGGAGCGGTTCGCGCAGATCGTCAGCCAGATGGAAGGTAGAGAAGGAGTGGTCCTCGGGGCGGGCAAAGGAAGGTTCGGGAGCGGCACGCTCCAGGTGAATGGCCGGATCTTTGCCATGGAGGTCCGTGGCGAGCTGGTGCTCAAGCTGCCGGCCACACGGGTGGCGGAGCTCGTCTCCCAGGACGCCGGCAGGCACTTCGAGGCCCGCCGCGACCGCCCTATGCGGGAGTGGCTGGTGGTGGCCGTGGACTATCCGGGGTGGCAGGAGCTGGCGGTGGAGGCCAGGGAGTTCGTCGCCCGGGACTGACCTTCCCCTGAGGACTACCCTCGTCCTCGTTCAGAAGCCGCGTGGCTGGCTGGCCGAACACAGCCTTCACCGTTGCGGATCAGTGAGCATTAGCCAGCCGACCCACAGCCACCGGTTGCCCGGTGGCGGTCCCGGTCTTACCCGCTTGCGCGGTGCCGGGTTCCTGCTTGGGGTCCCCACGAAGCCTGCTTCGTGGGGTCCCCTCCTGCTTCATCGCCGTGTGCCCAGCACGGCTGGGTCTTACCTCGGCTCCACAGGCCCCTCTGCCACTGACGGCGAGCTCGAGGAGAAGATTCTTCGCAGCGTTCACGTCCCGGTCGATGACCAGGCCGCAGCCCTCGCAGCGGAAGGTGCGCTCGGCCAGCCTTGGCTTTCACTGTCCTGCAGCCAGAGCACGTCTTGGAGCTGGGGAAGAACCGCTCGGCCAGCAGCAACCGGCCGCCGCGCCAGACGGTCTTGGAGCCGAGCTGGTGCCGCACGGTCCCGAAGGACTGGTC
>CADDZO010000233.1 GCA_902812395.1 bacterium
GGGGCGGGGGTGGCAGCTCGAGCCGCCGGTCCACCTCTCGGATGGCCTGGACCAGCATCTGGAGATCGGTCTCCTCTTCCACCTCCACCCGGCGTGGCTCCTGGCGTCGTTGCCCGGTTGTCTCCAGATCGCGCACGCCCACCGGGGCGGGGCCGCTCGGCGGGCGGGTGCGCCCGCCCACGTAGGCGGCCTGGAACTCCGTCACCTCGCCCGGCCCGGTGCGGGCGAAGGCCCGACCGGGAGGAAGCCCGGCCCGGGCGGCAGCGCGGGTGCCGATCACGTCCATGCTCTCAGCCTCGTCACTGAAGCGGAGTGAAACCCGCAGGTTGGTGTTGGCCCGGATCCGGTCGTTAATCACTCCCTGCGGGCGCTGGGTGGCGAGCAAGAGGTGGATGCCGAGGCTGCGCCCGCGCTGGGCGATGTCGACCATGCCGTCCACGAACTCGGGCAGCTCCGTAGCCAGGGCGGCGAACTCATCGACCACGATCAGGAGGCTGGCCGGGGCCAGGTCCGGGCGCCTCGTCTCGAGGTCGATCAGGTCCTTGGCACCGGCCCGGCGCAGGATCTCCTCGCGGCGCCGCAGCTCTGCGCGGAGCGACGTCAGCGCCCGATTGACCAGGTGTCCGTCCAGGTCGGTGACGAAGCCGACCGTGTGGGGCAGATGAACGCAGTCCTTGAAGGCGGCACCGCCCTTGTAGTCCACGAGCAGGAAGTTGAGGGTGCGGGGCGAGTAGGTGGCCGCCAGAGAGGCGACCAGCGACTGCAAGAGTTCGCTCTTGCCCGATCCGGTCATGCCCCCGACCAGGGCGTGGGGCCCATCCTCGCGAAGGCTGATGCTGAAGACCTCGCCGCCGGCCCCCACTCCCCAGCGGGCGCTGAGCGTGCGCTCGTCGGGCGCTGAGCGGTCCTTGATCCAGGCCGCCATGATCCCGGCCTGGAAGTCCTGCTCCAGCCCCAGGAGCTGGACCAGGCTCACCCGTCGGGGTACCCCGGCCTGGCTGGAGCGGGCGCTCACGTCCCGCACCGGTGCAAGGGTCAGGGCCAGCTCCCGGGCCAGCTCCGGTGCCAGCCCGTCAGCACCTCCGAGTGGCATCTGGGCACCGGCGGCGGGGAAGACCACACGGGCCTCGCCGGTGGCCTCCACCTCGACCACCGCCCCACACTGGGCAGGCAGGTCCGGGACCCGGCGACCGATGAAGACGGCGTGGACCCCGACCGCCGGTCCCTGCTGGAGCAGGGTCGTGACCGCTCCCCGCGGGATCTCGGCCCGGTCGTGGAGCAGAGCCACCACCGAGCAGCCCGGCCGGTCGCCGTGCGCGCCCAGGCTTCGCCGCGCCTCCAGGCGCTCGCTGATCAGGGCCTGGAGCCGTTCGACCAGGTCGCGGACCTCGGCGCGCTCGCTGGCCAGGAGCTCGCCGGGGAGGGGGGCGCTCTCCGATCTGAAGTGGGGAAGCCAGCCCAGCCAGCTCCATTGCTGACGCTCCGAGGGAGGGACGGCGGCCGTCAGCACCAGATCCTCGGGGCTGTGCAGGACCGCCAACTGGGCGACCACCGCCCGGGCCAGTGCGGTCACCCGCGCAGGATCGCCGGCCAGGCCGAGCACCCCCGCCTCCTGCAGTGAGACCACGCTGGGGGCGGCGTGGATGCGGCGTTGCTCGGCCAGCAGCCGCTCGGCCCGCTGGCGCAGCCCCTCCTCGCCCTGCTCGGGTACCTCGATCCGGATCGAGGCATCGCGGTCGGCCCACCCCACCCGCAGCCAGAGCCAGTCCGGGCTGTCGGGTCGCCGTTCCCAGAGGCTGGGGTCGAGACTCCGGGCCCGGTCCAGCAGCCTGCAGAGGTCGGGGGCACAGGCGGACAGGTACCGTGCCTCGGCCTGCCGTGCCTCGGCCACCTGTTCTTCCAGCTCCGCCAGCTGCCGGTGGTAGCCCATCAGGCCGCGCCGGAACTCGCGCCGGCCTCCGATCCTCCCTTCCAGGAGGGACACCGCCACCATCAGCGGCGAGAAGGCCGAGAACAGCAGCATGGTCGGGTTGTGGCCGGAGGCGAAGTACATGACCACTCCCATGACGGGCGGAATCAGGGCGCTGCTCAGAGGGAGGTGGAAGCCGCTCTTGCGCTCGGGTGGCGCCTTCAGCTTGAAGCTGGTCTGCGGCTGGGACAACGCCATCCGCGGGGGGCAGTTGAAGGCGATCCGGCCTTGGGCGTCGGGAGCGGGTAGGGGGCGGGGCTCGGCTACAGGCTCGAACCCGATCAGGGAATGGCCGAGGGCCAGCACCTCGCCCTCTCCAACCGGGGTAGGGTCGACCAGACGCTGGCCGTCGCGCCAGGTGCCGGCGTCGGTGCCTGGGTCCGCGACCGTGACACTGCCGAACGGGCTGACCGAGACCAGCAGGTGGACGCGGGCGAGGGAGGGGTCCTGGAGGACCACGTTCGAATATCGGAAGCTGCCGACCCGATGCTCGCCGGTGGCCAGTGGCAGACGGAACCCGGCGCTCGGCCCGCCCAGGCAGCGGAGCTCGACCAGAGCCTGGAGGGCGGGGGTGGACGCCGGGGTGACACCGTAGGGATCTGCCAAGAACAGCCGATCGCCGCTGCGCAGGCCGATCGTGGCCACGGTCTCGGCGTCATCCAGCCAGCGGCCGAGTCGATGGCTGTAGAGGCCCAGCCGGCCCTCCAGCTCCAGGTGATCGGCCAGCGCCGCCGTCACCTGGCCGACCTGGTGCTGGGACCCGACGTCGATCGCCACCTCCCGCTCGCGGATCCCCTCCGCCTCGACCACCAGCCTCAGTTCCATGGGCGCTCGAGCGTAAAGGTGCCGACCAACGGGAAGCGCTCCCCTCCGCGGACGCCGAGCGCTCGCCCCAGTGGGCGCCGGACCGCCTCCGGGGCAACGGTCAGCCAGGTGGCGCTGGCGTCGGCTCCGAGCTCGCCACCCAGTTCGGCCAGCATGAAGGCGACCAGGCGAGGGTCGGGGCAGGCCAGGATCGGGACTGCCGCCGGCACCGGGGTCCCCAGCGCCTGGCAGGCACGCTCCAGCTGGGCCCGGAAGTTCTCGGGCGAGAAGGCCGCTGCCGGCTCCCCCAGGCTCCGGGCCAACAGCATGTTCAGGGCGTGGACCCGGGTGGCGTGGGGCTCGGGCGCGCTCCACAGAGCCCGCTCATGGTCGAGGCCGCGGAGGACCTCGCGCACCCGACCCGGGCCGGTCTCGGGCGGCAGTGCGGCCCAGGTCACCGGTCCAGCCTGGCGGGCCGCCACCAGCCCCCGGCGGACGATCGTGCCACCCGTAGCCTCAGCCTCGGCCAGCGCTCTCTCCAGGTCGGCGAGCAGGGTGGACCGGACCTCGGGCATTGCCGCCCCCAGCTCCTGCTCCCAAGTTTGGGTAGACCGGACCAGCCGGCGAGCCGCGTAGAGGCCGAGAGGCAGCGTCAGCCGCTGGCTGCCCAGGCTCAGGCAGCAGCCGGCCCAGCCGGGGGCGGTGGGTCCGGGGGGAAGCGCCGTCGCCCCCAGGTGGTCGGCGACGGTGCGCACATAGCCCAGTCCCCAGCGCCGGCGCAGCTCGGGGTGGCGGGAGGCGATCGCCCGGACCCCGCCGGTCCGCCCCGAGGGCCACTCGACATAGAAGCTGGGACCCGGTCCCACACGCAGCCGCAGGCAGGTGGCTCCCTGGTGCGAGGCGGCGTTGGCGGCGAACTGGACCAGCGCGAGCGCGATTCGGGCCGGCGCCGGTACCGGCAGGTCGGGGGGCGGGCAGACCTCCAGGGCTACGCCCCCGACCCGTGCCTGAATGGCGGCCCGGGCGTGCTCCAGGACCTCGGCGGCGCTGCCCCGCTCGGAGCCGGCGGGCAGCCCGGCCACCAGCTGAAGGCTCGCCACCAGGACCCGGGCCCGCAGCGCCTGGTCTCCGTGCATCGCCGCCACCGCTCGCTCCAGTTCCGCCAGCAACAGGCGACAGAGGGCCTCGGGGGCGCCCGGTGGCCTGCCCCCGCTGACCAACAGCTCGGCCTGGCCGGTGTGGTAAGCGAGGGTGCCTGGCTCCACCCCGCGCCATTCCGGGGTGGTGGCCACGACCTCGCCCCGGCGGAGGACCAGGGCCGCCGCCAGCGGTAGGCCGGGTACCTCGGCCGGATCGAGCCTCATCCCCCGTCCTCGGCCAGGTGGAGCGCGTAGTGGCGTCGCCCGTAGTCCAGGATCTGGACCCCGGAGCCAACCCTGGCCAGCCAGGTCCGCATCCGCCGGGCGGCTTTGGCCTCGCTGTCGTTCAACACGACCTCCTGGCCCAGGGCCGCACCCATGAGCAGCGAGACGCCGACGTGGTGGCCGTACACCTCGCCCGAGGGTTCGTGGAAGACCAGCCCGCGACGCACGCTCAGGTCTCCGTAGCGGACCCCGATCGTCCGCCGGATCCGGTCGACCAGCACCTCGGGTCCGTCCTGCTTGGAGACGAACAGGGCCAGCGGATGGACGGACTCGACCCGCTTGCGCTCCCCGATGTGTTCGGCCCCGACCGAGTAGACGAGCACACAGCAGCCACCGCAACGCTCATGCAGGTACTGGAGCAGGTCGTCCACCGAGCGCGGGCCAGATGGGGCCAGCGACATGTCCAGGTCGACCACGGCCAGGACCGGGTGGTAGTAGTGGAGCTTGGTCAACGCCTGGCTGGGGGAGCGGGTGAGGATCGGCTCCAGCCCTGCCTGCCGGATCACCGCGGCTACCCGCTCCAGCTGCTCGGGGTCGTCTTCGAGGACCAGGGCCTGGCAGGGTGCTTTCACGCCGTCGTCCCCGGGACCAGGCGGACCAGCCCGTCCTTCTCCTCCAGCGCCAGCGGCAGCCCGCTGGCGGCAAGCTCCGCCCGAGCCGAAGCGGCCCAGGCGGCTGGGAGGCCTTCCGGCGCGGCCAGCAACCCCTCGACCGCTGGCGCCCACAGCACCAGTCGGTCGCCGTGGCAGAGGCCGCGGTTGCGCAGCGGCCGCACCGTCCCGAGCACCAACCGGTTCAGGCTCTCCACCGCTGCCGCCAGTGCTTGCCAATCTGTGTGGACGATCGGCCGTCCGGGCAGAGGTGGGGCCGGTGCCAACCAGTGGACCGGGATCGGGCGTCCCTCGAGACGCTCCGCCAGGCCAGGCACGGCGGCGGCGGTCCCCACCACCACCCAGGGCCAGGGCCGGCACGACTCCCAGACCCGGGCGACCTCGGGCGGCGCGGCCGCGCGGACATAGGCCGTTGCCCGCCGGACCCGCGCCTGCAACACCGCCCACAGGTAGGGCCGATCCTCGATCACCAGCACCGTGCGCCCGTCGATGGCGACCCCTCCCATCCCCCCGTCC
>CADDZO010000234.1 GCA_902812395.1 bacterium
CCCTTCCCAGACTCGGCACGGCCGCTCCGCCGGCAAGGGTTCGGGGATCTGGCCGGGGGGAGGAACGAGGGGCTGCGCGGCCCACTGGCAGCGCTCCTGGCCCGATGCGACGCTCCCCTCGTGGCCGAGCCGACCTCGCAGCTGCGCTGCCGCAGCATGCCTGGCCTGGTCTGGGCGGCCGACGCGCTGCTCCGCGACCCCGGCTGGCCCGCCTGCCACCGACCGGACCTGGTGCTGCGGCTGGGAGCGCCGCCCACTCAGCGGGCGCTGGCCGCCTACCTGGCCGCCGCCGGGAGCCCGGTCTGGGTCCTCGATCCGCTGGGATGGCGCGACCCCGATCGGCTGGCGCATCGGATGGTGCGCTGCGATCCGGCCGCCCTGCTTCGGGCCGTGGGCGCCCGGCTCCGAGGCGCACCCGGGGACTGGCGCCGGACCTGGGTTCGTGCCGGGTCGATTGCCGCCGGGGCGCTCCGTCAGCACCTTGCCTCGGCTCGTCTGCACGAGGGCCATGTGGTGGCCGCGCTGGCCCGGACGCTGCCCTCCCGAGCGCAGGTCCTGATCGGTTCCAGCCTGGCGGTGCGCGAGGCGGACTCGTTCTGGCCCCCGGCCAGCCCCGATCAGCGCTTCTTCGCCAACCGCGGCGCCAGCGGCATCGACGGCCTGGTCTCGACCGGGCTGGGCCTGGCGGCGGCCGACCCAGATCGTCCCACGGTGCTGCTCCTGGGCGACCTCAGCCTCTACCACGACATGAACGGGCTCTGGGCGATCCGCCGCCATCGGCTTCGGGCCACCCTGGTGGTGCTCGACAACGACGGTGGGGGGATCTTCCACCTGCTTCCTCCGGCCGGCCATCCCGACGTCTTCGAGGAGCTGTTTGGGACACCGCTCGGGTTGCGATGGGTCGAGGTCGCCCGCCTCTACGGCCTGGAGTTCGTGGAGGTCAACGAGCCCCTGGCGCTGGAGGAGGCCCTGCGCCGGACCCTCGGCGCCGCCCCTGCCCTGGTCTCCGCCCGCTTCGGGCGGGCGGAGAGCGCTGACGCCCATCGACGCTGCTGGGACCAGGTTGCCGCGGCGCTGGCGGACGCCGGAGGCCCGACCGGGGAGGTCTGACCCGGTCGCGGCTGCCGACGATCGGCAGAGCCTCTGAGGTCAGCCCGCGGCGCCAAGGCCGTCCAGCAATGCCTGGAGCTTCAGCTCGGTCTCCTCCAGCTCCGCCCGGGGGTCCGAGTCGGGCATGATGCCGCAGCCGGCGTAGAGACGGGCGCCGTCGCCGAAAAGCAGCCCGCACCGGATCGCCACCGCCAGCTCCCCGTCCTCGCATCCGTCCATCCATCCCACCGCACCCGCGTACCAGCCCCGTTCCATCCCCTCTAGCTCCCGGATCAGGGCCAGCGCCGCCGCCGGCGGACTGCCGCCCACGGCCGGGGTGGGGTGGAGGGCGGTGGCCAGCTCGAGCAGGCCGGGCGCCCGGCCGTCGAACCGCCCGCTGATCGTGGTCGCCAGGTGCTGGATGTTGTCCAGCCGCACCAGCTCGGGCGCCGCCGACTGCACTCGCGCCCCCAGGGCAGCCAGGGTGGATACCACGTGGCCGGCGGTGGCCCGATGCTCGTCCGCCTCCTTGGTGCTGGCCAGCAGGCGTTGGCCCAGCGCCTCGTCTGCCGCCGCCGAGGCTCCTCGCGGGGCGCTCCCCGCCATCGGCTGGGAGCGGACGTTCAGTCCCCGCCGGGCGACCAGCAGCTCCGGGGAGGCCCCGGCGAACGCGGTCCCGTCGGACCCGCTGACCAGGTAGAGGAAGCAGCCGGGATAGCGGACGGCCAACCGGCGCACCACCTGCACGGCGGAGAGGGGCCCATCGCCGTGGACCATCACCTCGCGGGCCAGCACCACCTTGTCCGCCTCGCCGGCCCGCAGCCGCTGGCGGGCCTGCCCCACCACGTCCATCCAGTCTTCGCATGACCGGAACGGCTCCACCTCGAAACGGCGCCCCTGGCTGGCCGACCAGGCCGGTCGGGAACGCAGCAGCTCAGGGTCGCCCCGCACCGTCGTTCGCTCCCGATCGTGCACCAGGGTCAGCGCCGGGACCCGGAAGAGCAGGGCCGGGAACCCCGCCCAGGGCGCTCCCGGCTCCCGACCCACATCGAAGGCGAAGCCGCCCAGCGCGACCATACTGGGTTCAGCGGCTGCCACCCGCCGCCAGAGCCGGGCTGCCGCCTCCAGCGGGGCGCCCGCCTCGCATTCGAGCACCCCATCGGCGCCCTCCAGCGCGGCCCCGCCCGGGTACGAGATCAGATCCCAGCGCCGGCCCACGCCGACCATGAGGGGCCCGTCTGGGCGGCCGAACAGGCAGACCTCCTGGCCGGCGTCCCGCGCCGCCTCCGCCACCGACAGCGGGTCCCAGCCCCGCACGACCGCGCCGGCCCCTGCTGTCCTCACCGCCGTTCGATGCGCTGCCTGGCCGCTCGGAGCACCGCTCCCTCGAAGTGCCGGCGAACCAGTGTGCCGCTCGCCTCCAGCAGCTGGTGGAAGCTGGTCAGGAGCTGCCGCTCGGCCTCTTCGGCAGGCAGGCCCTGGGCCTGGATCCGCTCGCGGACATAGGTGTCGAAGAGTTCGACCGCTTCCTGTGCGGTCCGCTCCACGGCGGCGGCGTGGCGTGCTCCCAGCTCCATCAGGCGGGCCAGGGGCACCCCCGCCTCGACCAGGGTCAGGCCGGCGCGCAGGGCCTCCAGGTCGCCGGCGGCGTACCGGGGCAGCTCGCCATCGTCGAGCGGGACCAGCATCCCGGATCGCTCCAGCTCCCGCAGCAGGGCAACCGCGATGCCGCTGTGGGCGGCCAGCTCTTCCAGCGAGAGGGTGCCCGGCTCGTCGTTCCCCCCGGTGACCGCCGCCACCAGGGCCTCGTCCGAGGCCTCCAGCTCCCCCTCCAGAAAGCGGCGGATCACGGAGAGGGTGAAGCCGCGTTGCTGCAGCTCCCGGATCCGACGCAGCCGCTCCAAGTGCCGCTCCGAGTACCAGGTCACCCGGCCCTGGCGACGGGGGGGTTCGAGCAGGCCCTTGCCCTGATAGAAGCGGACCGTGTCCACGGCCACCCCGGCGGCCCGGGCCAACTCCTCGATGCGGTACTCCACGAGTGATCACTGTAACGATCGCGCGATCGCTCGTGGAGTTGGCCTCAGCCGAAGGTGTCCCAGTAGTACAGGCGGTCGAGCCAGAGCTGGTCCCGATCCATGGCGGCGGCCAGGTCCTGGACCGCGGCCACGTAGTCGGGATCGTGGTTGTAGGCGTAGATGGCGGCCGGGTAGTCCCGGGGGGCTCCCGCCCAGCGCAGGAAGCGGGCGGCGGCCATGATCGAGTCGCGGGGGCTCATGATGTCCCCACCTCCGCCGAATTCCCGCCAGGTCGAGGGCAAGAACTGCATGGGGCCGATGGCGCCCGCGCTGGAGGGGCCGGTGGAGCGGCCGAAGTCGGACTCGACGAAGTTGATCGCCGCCAAGTACGTCCAGTCGATGTCGGTGTCCTGGGCGGCGGCTCGGTAATCGCCCAACAGCGTTGGCAGCGGGGCGGCATCGGCGAAGCTGTGGTCCTGGTGAGGCCGGAGCGCAGCTGGATCTGTCATCCCCGCCGAGCGCCAGAGCGCTCGCAGCCCGGCGGCGGCGTCCACCAGGCCGGCGGTGCGGGCTCCTCGGGCGAGCGAGAGCAGGGCTGTCTGCTGGCCGGGGTGGGCGGCGAGCCAGTACACCACCTCTTGCTCGGAGCGGACTGCCTGGCGGAAGTCGAAGTCGGCTGCATCGATCCGGAGCTGGCGGCGGACCTGGTCGATTGGCGCGGTAGCGGGCTCCGCCTGCAGGCTTGTGGCCGCCGCCTGGGCCTCGGCCATGGCCTCGTCCGCGACCAGCAGCTGCTGGGCCATCGACACCGAGGCGGCGGGACCAGTTCCAGCCGCGGTGGGCAGGCCCGCAAGCAACGCCAGAAGGAGGGCGAGCAGCTTCAGGCGGGCACCCGCTCCGGCTCGTGCCCGTTCCCGTGCACGCTGGGGCGGGTCAGCTCCTCGGTCGCCGAGAGCGGAACCACCGGCACGTCGGGCGGGTAGGGATCCGACTCGGTTGGAAAGCGCAGCCCGATCGAGTCGAGGAGGGTCCGGATCTCGTCACCGACCAGCTCGCCCCGGGCCACCAGCACCTCGGCCGCCCGGTCGATGGCCTCGCGGTTGACGTACATCAGGCGCCAGTCGTCGATGTAGGCGGCGCCCAGGACCTCGGCGATGGTGCGCCGCGCCACCGGGTTGCCGAGCGCGGCCCGGGGCAGGCTCTCCCCTTCCATCCCCCCGCCCATCAGCTCGGCCGCCGAGATCAGCGTCTCGCCGATCCCGACCGCCTTGCGGGCCACCTCCGGGGGCAGCTCCTCGGCGCCCATGCCCACCAACCCGACCATGTGGGCAGCCTCCCGGGTAGCCTGCCGCAGATCACCGTAGACGCCGTTGGAGTTCTCGCCGTAGAAGACGCGCTCGGCGGCGATGGCGCCCAGCGAGTGCCGGACCGTGGCCGCCAGCTGGGAGCGGAACCGAATGAACTCCTCCTGCTCGGACACGTTGCGGTGGTGGCCCAGCGAGCCGTCGGCGCGCATCTTGATCGAGAGCCGGACGTGGGCCATGTCCGGCATGTAGAAGTGGGCGGCGACGGCGTGCCCCAGCTCGTGGCGGGCGACCGCGATCTTGTCCCGCTCCGTGTACTCGACCGGCTGGGCCAGGCCGGCCTCGATGTTGCCCATCGCCTCCCGGAGGTCGCGCCAGACGAAGAAGGACCGTCCGTCCTCGAAGGCGTACATCAGGGCCATCGACAGCGCTTGCTCGATCATGGCCGGGGAGTAGCCCTCGGTGATCCGCGCGAACTCCTCGCGTCGCTCGGGCCGGTCCAGCTCGGGGTCGTGGGCCTTGCGCGAGAAGTAGAGGTCGGCGATGTCCTTGCGATCCTCCCGGGTAGGCATGCGGAAGATGATCTGGCGGCCGAAACGCCCCGGACGGGTCACTGCCTCGTCCAGGACCGAGGGCCGGTTGGTGGCGCCGACGAAGAAGACGTTGTAGCGGGGGGGCTTCAGCTGCGGCACCCTGAGGCTCAGGCGGCCCAGCCGCTGGGGGATGAAGAACCCGTCCAGGGTGACGTTGATGGCACGCCGGATCGCCTTCTTGAATGCGCTTGGGCTGTCCATGCCGTCCATCTGGACCAGCAGCATGTTCAAGCCCAGTCGCCAGCCCCCGAAGAGGCCGCCCAGGCCGCCTACGCC
>CADDZO010000235.1 GCA_902812395.1 bacterium
GGCGGGCGGTGGGTCGGCTACGGCCAGGGGAGGCGTAGACAGCCGTGCCCGAGGAGGAGAGCACTCCCCCCGTTCGCCGGCTTGATGCGGAGCCGCCCACTCCGCGGCTTGGAGCGCGGGTCATGGCCTCCATTCCCTTCCGTTCCGCCCGGCGCCTGACCTGGGGCTGGACCGTGGCCGCCGTGGTGGGGGTGCTGACGCTGGCGGTGGTGGCGAGCCTGGTCGTGATCCGGATGGTGGGCCAGTCGGCCGTGCGTGAGCAGGCGGCCAGTGGGCCCTCCCTGACCATGCTCAGCCGCCCCGGCTTTGCGTGTTCGCTCCCGATTCAGGTGGGTGCCAGCGCAGCGCTGGTCGACCTGCCTGACGGCCGGGTGACGATCTACTCGGCCGGAGCGGGAGGCGGCGAACCGGGCCAGCTCAGCTACGTCGAGGATGGTTGGCACCCGGTGGCCTGGCAGGCAGTGGCGCCGGACGAGCAGGAGCTGGCCCAGGTGACCTCGACCGCCGGGAGCCCAGGCCAGGTCGAGACCACCTCCGTCCAGGTGTATGACATCGCCAGCGGTCGCGGCCAGGAGATCTGGTCGGGGCCGGGCAACGGGGTGCTGCTGGGCTGGGGGTCGGCCGGGATCTACTTCGAGCGGACTGCGGTTGCTGGCGAACCCGCCTCGGACACCGGGGTGTGGGTGGTGGACCCTCAGAACCCCGCCGCCGCCCACGAGACCGTGCCCAACCCGCCGCCGGGATCCATCTTCTCCCGCGCTGGCGGCGATGCCGCCTGGTGGATCGCCACGCCGACCTCCGGGAGCCCCGAGGTGATGCGGCTCGACCTGCAGACCGGCTCCTCCCTGGTCTGGTACACGGCGTCTGCCGGCGCCAACCTCACCATCCTGGGGGTGGACGGCCGAGGCCACCCGGTGGTGAGCCTTGAGACCCCGGGGCGGGTGCCACCGCGAGTGGCAGGGATGCCGGCCTCCGCTCCGTCCCCGGCCCAGGTCCTGGACCTGGTATCGCCTCAGTCCGTGGACCGCATCTCGGCCGGGGGCGACCAGTCATTCCAGCCCAACTCCGTCTTCGCCGACGGCCACGGGCTCTGGCTGGGCAGCAACGGTGCCATCTGGCTCTACCGCCAGAGACGGCTTGAGAAGGTGGCGGAGGTTCCGGCCGGGCTCTTCCCCGGGGCCGGGGCCGCGGCCCCGGTCAGGATCGCCGGTCCCTGTCAGTGACCGCTGCAGGTCCGGCGCTCCGATAGACTCTTACGCGATTTGGCGAGGAGTTCAACGCCCCACCGCGGTCCGCGGCGGACGCGATCCCGTCACGGCAACGGTGACGGCGAAGCGACCAAGGAAGAAGCGGTCGTCCTCGATGCCACCATCACCCAGGCCCTTCCCAACGCGATGTTCGAGGTGGAGCTCGACAACGGCCACAAGCTGATCGCCTATGCGGCCGGCAAGATGCGTCGCTTCTTCATCCGGATCACGCCCGGCGATCGGGTCAGGGTAGAACTATCCCCCTACGACTTGAGCCGAGGCCGCATCGTCTACCGCTACCGCGAGGGATAGCTCTCATCGCCCGACCGGGTGCCATACGGTCTTCAGCTCCGTGAAGGCGAGTGCCCGATAGGGGCTGGGATCTCCGTCGAGGCGCACCACGCGCTTGATGCTGGCGGCCGCGGCCGCCTCCAGCGCGGCCAGTTCCTGGTCGTCGCAGCCGGAGGCGTCGATGGCGTTGACATCCATGTGGGCGCCCAGATGCGGGAGAAGTTCCCGGCGGAAGCCGCTGAGCAGCGCCACGACCCCCGGGGGGAGGTCGCCGGTGGCCAGCACCTCGCCCAAACAGAGCCCGGGTAGCGGGTCACCTTCGGAGACCAGGACCACGGCGGTGTTGCCGGCGCAGAGCACTGCCGCCAGAGAGCGGACCAGGCCCAGCAGGGACGGCCGTTCCGGCGCCACCACCCCAACTACCCCGGTCGGCTCCGGGATGCTGAAGTCGAAGTAGGGGCCGGCCACCGGGTTGACCGTGCCTCCCAGCTGTACCAGCTTGTCGGCCAGGCCGGCGTACCAGACCCAGGTGTCGATGGCAGCCGCCACCTCGCGGGTGCCGCCCCGGCCGATCAGGCGAGCGAACTCGGTCCGCCGTCCCTCCAGCATCTCAGCCACCCGGTAGAGGACCTGGCCCCGGTTGTAGGCGGTGCGGCTCGACCATCCGGGCAGTGCGGCTCGGGCGGAACGGACAGCGTCGCGCAGATCCTTACGGGAGGAGCGGGGGACGTTCCAGCCGTCGACCTGATACGTCCGGCCCGACTCGGAGCGGACGAACTCGCCGCCCGAGAACAGCTTGGGGGTCTTGCGCACCTCGAGCCGTGCCATTCACACCAGCTCGAGGTAGGGCAGCAGGCCCTGCAGGCCGCCTTCGCGGCCGAAGCCCGACTCCTTGTAGCCGCCGAAGGGGGAGGCAGGGTCGAAGCGGTTGTAGGTGTTGGCCCAGACCACTCCGGCCCGGAGCCGCTCCGCCATCCAGAGGATTCGGGAGCCCTTCTCGGTCCAGATCCCGGCCGAGAGGCCGTAGGGGGTGTTGTTGGCCTTCTCCACCGCCTCTGCCGGCGTCCGGAAGGTGAGCACCGCCAGCACCGGCCCGAAGATCTCTTCGCGGGCGATGCGATGCGAGGAGGCTACACCGGTGAAGAGGGTCGGAGGGAACCAGTAGCCGCGTTCGGGGAGAGGGCAGGGGGGCTGGTAGAGCTCCGCTCCCTCCTCGATCCCGGAGCGGACCAGGCCCTGGATCTTGTCCAGCTGGGCGCGCGAGTTGATGGCGCCGACGTCGGTGTTCTTGTCAAGAGGGTCGCCCAGGCGCAGGGTGCCCAGCCGTCGCTTCAGCTTCTCCAGGAGGACGTCGGCGATCGACTCCTGGACCAGGAGGCGGCTCCCGGCGCAGCAGACGTGGCCCTGGTTGAAGTAGATGCCGTTGACGATCCCTTCCACTGCCTGGTCCAGAGCGGCGTCCTCGAAGACGATGTTGGCTGCCTTCCCTCCCAGCTCCAGGGTCAGCCGGCGGCCGGTCCCGGCCAGCCGGCGCTGGATCTGACGCCCGACCTCGGTCGAACCGGTGAAGGCGACCTTGGCCAGGCCCGGGCTGGCGACCAGGGCGGCACCGGTCTCGGGTCCACCGGTGACGATGTTGACCACTCCGGGCGGGAGCTCGGCCTGCAGACAGATCTCGGCGAAGCGCAGGGCAGTGAGCGGGGTGGTTTCGGCCGGCTTGAGCACCACCGTGTTGCCGCAGGCAAGCGCAGGCGCCACCTTCCAGGCCAGCATCAGGAGCGGGAAGTTCCAGGGGATGACCTGGCCGGCCACGCCCAGGGGGCGGGGGCGGCGGTTGGGGAACGCCCATTCCAGCTTGTCCGCCCAGCCGGCGTGGTAGAAGAAGTGGGCCGCCGCTAGGGGCAGGTCCACGTCCCGGGACTCCTTGATCGGTTTCCCACCGTCCATGGTCTCGAGCACGGCCAGCTCGCGGGAGCGCTCCTGGATCAGGCGGGCGAGGCGGAACAGGTAGCGAGCGCGGCGCTCGGGCTTGAGGGCGCCCCAGGAGGCGAAGGCCGCGGTGGCGGCTGCCACTGCTCGCTCGACGTCCTCCTGGTCCGCCTCGGCTACTTCCGAGAGCGGCTCCTCGGTGGCCGGGTTCAAGGTGACGAAGCGACGATTGGAGCGCGATGCAACGAACTCGCCGCCGATGAAGAGGTCGTGGCGCTCGGGGATCCGGACGTGGTCGGTGGACTCGGGGGCGGGGACGTAGTCGAAGCCGTGTGTCAGCTGAGCCCGCCCCCGGGCTGCGATCGCCATCAGTCCACCGTGAAGTACTCCGGTGCCTGGTAGGCGCCGGTGCGTTCCTTGAGGACCTGCATGAGGACGTCGTTGAGCAGGCCGGAGGCGCCCAACCGGAATCGCTCCGGGGTCATCCACTCCGCTCCCAGCGTCTCCCAGAGCAGCACCAGGTAGGCGATGGCCTGCTTGGCGGTGCGGATACCTCCGGCCGGCTTGAAGCCGACCGCGCGCCCGGTTTCCCGGTAGAAGTCGCGGATGGCCTCCATCATCACCAGGCTGACCGGCAGCGTGGCAGCAGGCTGGACCTTGCCGGTGGAGGTCTTGACGAAGTCGGCGCCTGCGGCCATGGCCAGGATCGAGGCTCGGCGGACGGCGTCGTAGGTTCCCAGCTCGCCGGTCTCGAGGATCACCTTCAGATGCGCGGGGCCGCAGGCCTCCTTGACCGCACGAATCTCGTCGTAGACCTTCTCATAGGCGCCGGCGAGGAAGGCGGAGCGATCGATCACCATGTCGACCTCCTCCGCCCCGGCTGCCACCGCCTGCCGGGCCTCCTCGACCTTGAGCGCGGTGAAGGTCTGTCCCGAAGGGAACGCGGTGGCTACACTCGCCACCCTGACCCTGCTTCCACGAAGGTGGACGGCCGCGATCTCGGCCAGGCTCGGGTACACGCAGACCGCTGCCACCGGTGGGATGGTCTCGTCGCCCGGGAGGGGATGACGGGCCTTGGCGCAGAGGGCAGCGACCTTGCCCGGCGTATCCGCCCCCTCCAGGGTGGTCAGGTCCATGCAGCGGATAGCCAGATCCAGTGCCCAGAGCTTGGCCGTGCTCTTGATCGAGCGGCGGGTCATGGCCGCTGCGCGCTCCTCGGCCCCCACTTCGTCCACGGCCCGGATTCCGCGCATGACCGAGCCCAGATGCGCCAGCGGCACCACCGATGCCATCAAACAGAGGATCCCTTGGAAAGTCGCCCTGTCATCCCTACTCGGCCCTCACCACTGTCGATTATGCGGCGGTTCAGCCGGAAGCCTGGTCAATCGCTCGAGTACCGCTATTGCTCGCAGCACTGTTTGGTGCAGCGCCCTGCATCCAACGAGGCGGCGAACGCGTTCCGCCAGACGTGCGAGCTTGCTGCCGGTTGCAGGGCCGGCCCTGGTCAGGACCACCGCCCACAGCATCCGGTTGGATGCGAACTTCTGTTCATCACAGAACAACGCAAGCGCGGAGCGGCGCATCGGCGGCTGCTGGGCACAGCCGGTCCTCGTCCTCAGCCCCAGTCATTCGAGCGAGGCGCCGGGCAGAGAGTCCCTAGCCTCGATCTTCGCGCAGGGATTTCGACCCCAGGCTCCCTCCTGAGCCCCCTAGGCGCCCACCCCGAGGCTGAACTTGACCTGGTCCGCCAGACTGGCTCTACGCTCAGGCTGATCATCGGATATGGCTGT
>CADDZO010000236.1 GCA_902812395.1 bacterium
GACGGCGGGTTCGGGATCCGCGCCACCCGGACGGCGATGGCCGGGCTCGGCTCCGAGGTGTTCATCGTCGGCGCCAAGAATGGCGGCTCGCCCGCCCATCGCAAGCGGCTGGCCTGCTACCGGGTCGGCTGCGAGGCCAGGGTCTCCGACCTCAAGCGCCCGGGGCTGCGGCGCTCGCGCCTGAAGGGTGTGAGCGGTGTGCACACCTGGTCCAGCTGGACGTTCCTCACCCACAACCTCCGCACCCTGGCCCGGATCCCGATGAAGAAGTGACCGCCCCCAGCGAAGGGTGGTGGCACCCAAGCCCCGTCGCTGGTCTTTGGACCTGTGGCGGGGCTCTTCTTCGTCCCCGGACGCAACGGTCAGTGCCCGAAAGGGCGCCCGGGATTTGTTCGAGTGAAGTAGCTAGCGGGGTCCCCGATCTCCCGCTGCTCCTCTCGCTGCTGGGCGCCTACATGTTCGCGCGGGAGGCTGGCCGCGGCCCCGCGCGCGGCGAGCCCTTGCACCTGCTGTGGGACGTCCTGGCGTTCTTGCCACCGCACTGCCACGGGTGGCGACCGTGGTTCCGGGTGATGTGGCTACCGCGTTCAAGGACGCCGTGCCCGGGGGCCTCCTCATCCTGGGCATCGGGGTGCTGCGCGATGGCGGCTGGAAGATCCTGGTCGGCCTGATCCTGATCCTCATCGGCTTCGCCACCTACTTCGGGGTTCCGTTCCCGCCGCCGTCCCTGTAAGGCCGCGAGCCGACGGGCCCCAAGGGTCGGATCCTGTGCTCTCGGCGCCGTTGGCCAGGGTCGCGATGCGTCGCAGCCGGCGGTTGCCACCCACGGAGCCCGTCGCGCAATCGCGTGATCATCAACCTGAGTGAGATGGGCGCGAGGCGAAGCGGCCGCGATACCGCCCCCTGGATGGACCCCGCCCTCGACCGACCGAGGAGACGCGGTCTGCTTCCGACGGTCCGGAAGTGCGAGATGCGGATCGTCGCCCATCATGAGCCCGGCCACTTCCCGGTCTCGACCTACCTGGGCCACCTGCCCGAATCGATCGGGGTCGAGGTGGGCGGGCACGTGCAGAGGTGGTGTGGCAGATCACGGGCCGCCGCGCTGCCCAGCCGTAGTCGTATCATCATGTGATGATATGAGAATGGGTCTTGTGGCCAGCCCAGCCGAGCTCAAGGCACGCCTCTTCCACGGCTTCTCCGATCCCTCCCGACTGGCCATCCTCGATTCCCTCCGGCCAGGACCGAGGAGCGTGGGCGAGATCGTCAAGGACACCGGGCTCAGCCAGCCCAACGTGTCGAACCACCTGGCCTGCCTCCTCGACTGCGGTCTTGTGGGACGGGAGCAGCGCGGTCGGTACGCCTTCTACCAGCTCAGCGACGATCGCGTGGCACAGTTGCTCGGGATCGCTGAGGCCGTCCTGGCCGACGCAGCAAGGGGCCTGTTCGAGTGCTCCCGCTTCCAATTGCCGGAGCAGCGCGACAATCGCTGAGCAGATCGTCGAGTTGCGCATCCGCGGCGTCGACTGCGCGGAGTGCGCGGCCGGCCTTGAGAACGCGCTGGCCCGGTTGTCCGGTGTACGCACGGCGACGGTTCTGCTGGGGGCGGAGAAGGCGATCATCAGCGCCGAGGGCCCGCCCGACATGGCTGCGGTCGAGAAAGTCCTGGAGGCAGAAGGCTGCTCGATCGCGCCTCCGGCGACGGCCGACCGTGAGAGTATGCGGCGGGGCCGATCGACCTTCGGCCGCTCCGTGCTCGGGCTGCTGGGCATGATCGTGCTGAGCGTCGTTCTCGTGACGGTGATCGGAGAACGGCTCGGCGCTTTCAAGCTGATGGAGCGCTACGTGCCCTGGCCTATCGGCTGGGCGATCGTGCTTGCCGGAGGCTTCCCGGTCATCAGGGACACCCTACGAGCGGCGTGGCGGCGCCAGGTCACCACGGGCACGCTGATGACGCTTGGCGCCGTGGCGGCCACTGCCACCGGCCAGTGGCCGGTGGGGATGGTCGTCATGTTCTTCATGCGGGTCAGCGACTACGTGGAGCGCTTCACCGGCGAGAAGGGCAGGCAGGCGCTCCGCGACCTGGTCGCCATGACCCCCCAGACCGCACTTGTCGAACGAGATGGCGGCGAGCACGAAGTTGCCTTGGCAGAGGTCGGAGTGGGTGACGTGGTCGTGGTGCGGCCGGGCGCCACGATCCCGGTCGACGGCCTGGTCGTCGGCGGACGAGCGACCGTGGACCAGGCGAGCATAACCGGCGAGTCCATGCCGGTCGACGTCGCCCCGGGCGACCGGGTGTTTGCGGCCACCGTCACGAGTGGCGGGGGCCTTCGGGTGCAGACCGAACGCGTGGGCGTCGACACCACCTTCGGCCGGGTGATTCGGATGGTCGAGGAGGCCGAGACTCACCGTGCCGATGTGCAGCGGTTGGCCGATCGGGTCGCCGGCTGGTACCTGCCGGTGGTGGTGGTCCTCGCCGCGCTCACCTTCCTGATCAGTCGCAATCTCTCGGCGGTGGTGGCCGTGCTGGTGGTCGCCTGTGCCTGCTCGTTCGCCCTGGCCACACCGATGGCCATCCTGGCCTCGGTCGGTGCGGCGGCGCGACGTGGGTTGCTCATCAAGGGCGGCAGATACCTGGAGGCCCTTGCCCGTGCTGACGCAGTCCTCATCGACAAGACCGGGACGCTGACGACGGGCCGGCCCCGCGTGACCGACGTCATCGACCACGGCGGGCTCGGCGAGGACGGCGTCCTGCGCCTGGCTGCCAGTGCCGAGCGCTACTCTGAGCATCCGCTGGCAGAGGCCGTGCGCGCTCTGGCGCTGGAACGTGGCATATCCCTCCAGATGCCGGACGAGTTCGAGGCGCTGCCAGGGGCCGGCGTGCGCGCCCGGGTCGACGGCAGCATGGTGGTGGTGGGCAGCCGGCGACTCGCCGGGGGCGATGGAGGGGCGATGCTCGGCCAGGAGCTGGAGGCACAGGGGAAGTCCCTGCTCTTTGTCCAGCGCGACCAGCGTCTGATTGGGATCCTCGCCGCTGCGGATGAGATGCGACCGGAGATCCCCGAGGCCCTGGAGGAACTTGGTGCGCTCGGAGTCCGGCACATTGAGCTGTTGACCGGCGACCACGAGCGAGTTGCGGCGAGCATCGCCGGCCAACTCGGCGTGGCGTACCGTGCCAACCTCCTGCCGGAGGACAAGATCGCGGTGGTGCGCGATCTCCAGAGCCAGGGCCGGACCGTGGTCGTGATCGGCGACGGCGTTAACGATGCCCCCGCTTTGGCCCAGGCCAACATCGGGATCGCGATGGGGGTGACCGGGGCCGACGTGGCGATCGAGGCTGCCCACATCGCGCTCATGCGCGACGATTGGCGGCTGGTGCCAGAGGCGTTTGCGATCGCTCGACGGACCATGCGTGTGGTCAAGCTCAACCTCGGGTTCACGATCATCTACAACATGCTCGGTCTTGCCCTGGCCGCGACCGGAATCCTGCCCCCTGTACTGGCCGCCGCCGCCCAGTCGCTGCCGGACTTCGGGATCGTCGGCAATTCGGCCCGGCTGCTCCACCAGGACGGTCAGCGAAGGACGAGCAAGCTCCAACGGGCGCGATCCTCGGCTCCCCGCGGCGAGCGTCGCTGGATCAGGAGGCCTCGAGTCCCTCGCGCATGATCACCTCGCCGGCCTCCGGCGGGGTGATGCGGCAGGGCCTCAGCCGCCCTCCTCCTCGACGATCACCCGGAGCCGCTCGGGTGGCGGCCCGCCGAGCCCGCGTTGCGGACGTGGACGCCCGACCGCGGAGCACCGTCCTCGGCAGCCCCCTGGTAGCGGCAGGTGCCCTTGGTCTCGCGCTCGCGGTTGCAGGTCAGGGCCAGACGATCCACTGCTGCTCTTCGCACCACAGGATGGCACATGGGGCGAGGCGGATCCCCGTTGGCGCGGGCGGTGGCGACGCTGCCATCCTGGGCGTTCCGAGCCCCTGCGCAGGGCCTCGATTGAGCTCCATTGGGCACATGCCCGAATCGGTCAAGATCGAGGCCGCCGGCCACGTGCAGATGGGGATCGTCTGGCAGGTCACCAGCCGCCCGGACCGGGCCATGACGCTGAGCCGGGCGGCCCGGGCGGCCGTCCTGTACGCGGGTGGCCTGGCCCAGGAGCGCCTCGGCGTCGTCCGGGAGCTGGGGTCGGACTCGCACCCTGAGCAGGGCGCCGCCCTGCTCAGGGAACCGCGGCGCGAGGCCGCACTGAACCGCACCCGCCGGATCCGCGGCCTGGTGTGGCCGGATGTAACCCCGCTAGCCAAGTCCGTCATGGGGCAGAAGGTGTTGGCGGGCGAGACCGCCATTGTCTACGTCCTGGCCCGCGAGATGGAGACGCAGGAGCTCATCCGCGAGTTCCAGGCCTTCCAGCGCGGTCGCTCAAGGCGCAGGAGTCGCACGGCAGACCCGTATCAGCCGCTGGCGGACCTCCACGCGCAGATGGTCAGGGCCAGGCGGCCGGTACGGCCTGACCCGGTCACCAACGGCCGGCAGGTTGTGTAGAGCGCGCAGAGCGGTGGCCAGATGGGCGCTCTGGAAGAGCAGACATCCAACCACCGATGCTTGCCGAGTCGCCGTGGTGCGGGTCCGCCTGACGCATCACCTCCTCACCCGTCGCCAGGATTCGACCGCAAAGCGCCGCACAGCTTGGACGGCCTCCTTTGCGGCAGGCGTCGCCGCCCGGTACACCCCACGGGCTGCGGGGATCGCCGCCCGGTAGGCGCCCTTGGTGGCGGGCACTGCGACGGCGTACGCGCGACGCGACGCGACGACTCCCTCTCGTAGCGGCGCTTGACTGTCGGGATCGCCGCCCGGTAGGCGTCTTTGGAGGCCGGCAGCGCCGACCGGTACGCCCGCCGGGACACGGCGACGCCGCTCTCGTACCGATGTTCGAGCGCCCGGGTCCCCGCCCGGCAGGCTTCCCTGGTGACAGGGATTGCCGCTCCACATATGCGCCGCGACGCGACTGTGGCCATCTCGTACCCGCGTTTCACCCCGACCAGAGCGGCCTTCACCTTGTTGGCTGCATCAAGCGGGCGATCCGGTGCCTCCCCGGAGGGATCCCTCCAACGGACGCCGGGGGCGTGCGGGCTGCCGGTCTCCCAGGCCGGCGGCCCGCGCTGTCTACGCCCGGCCGGCTCGATCAGCTCGAGCGCGGCCACCTCGTCCAGGGTCTCCGGGAGGAGCTGGTTCTCATGCGGGTTCCCGA
>CADDZO010000237.1 GCA_902812395.1 bacterium
GGGCGACCTGGAGCGGCGATTAGCTTGCGATAAGAATCGTTTACGCAAGCTTAGCCCTTCATTCGCGTGGCACTAGCCCCGAAGCGGAAGATAATCTGCCGTTCATCCGTGGATGCGGGTTCAGTGAGGAACGGGCCAATGTCGGGATTCAAGGCGTTCTTGCTTCGGGGCAACGTCGTCGATCTGGCGATCGGGATCGTCATCGGGGCGGCGTTCGGGACGGTGGTCCAGGCCTTGGTGAGAGACCTGCTGACCCCGCTCATCGCCGCCATCTTTCGTAAACCCGACTTCAGCACACTGTCCTTCACCGTCAATCACAGCATCTTTCGCTACGGCGACTTCATCAACGCCGTGATCGCGTTCATCATCATCGCGGCCGCTGTGTACTACCTCGTGGTGGTCCCCTACATCCGCCTTCGGGCTCGCTTCGACCGGCCGCCGGAGCCGCCTCCGCAGATGAAGAAGTGCCCGGAGTGCCTGAGCGAGATCCCGGTGCAGGCATCGCGGTGTGCGTTCTGCACCAGCCCGCAGCCAGCTGCGGGCTGACGTGACGATCGAATGCGGTGAGGGACGGGCCCAGCGCTGGCCGGCCCCGCGCCGGAGTGGCCGGGTCGTCGGAACGGCGGTGGCGCCCGATCGCGCCTGCCACAGTCGGGAGGGCCCAGCACCGACCCCAGGCTGGGGCATCAGCGATCTTGTTCTCGTCGCCGACATCCAGTGAGTGCACCAGTGGGTGGGTCAGCCGAGGCCCTCCAGGCCGGATGGCCAGCGACGATCTGGCTCGTCGGTCCATACCCGGAGATCGCCAGGAGGTTGACCTGCAGCGGCGTCGGCCGGGCTCGGTAGCGCCGACGGGGGGCCGTGGCGCTCCGACGATTCGCCACCGAGCCGCCCGCCAGGCGGACTCGGCTGCGGCCATGGCCGTCTACGAGGACCTCAGCCGGCGCGGTGAGCGGCTGGCCGACCAGGCGTGCGAGGGAGTCTTCGCCACCCACGGCGTGCCCGGCCAGCTCAACGGCGCCGGCTCGCTCTTCGCCTTCCACTTCACCGACCGGCCGGTGTGCGACTACCGCTCGGCCGCGGCCGCCGACCCGCGCCGGGGGCACGAGCTGTTCCTGGGGCTGCTGAACCAGGGCATGATGCTGGCGCCGCGGGGCATGGGCTGCCTCTACAACCGCCCACGGCGAGGCCGAGACCGAGCGCTTCCTCGACGCCCTGGAGGCGGTAGTGGCCGAGCGGGCCCGGCCTGGAGGGGCTGAGCCGGCGATCAGAACGCGGCCCTCAGCCCTTCGAACATGGGAAAGTGCTTGACGTTGAGCGTCAGCAGCTCGGCTCCGAGCAGGTCGGCGGTGGCGGCAATGACATAGTCGGCGACATCGATGCCGGGATAAGAGCGGCGGTAGGCGCGGAGGAACTCTCCAGCACGGATGGCGATGAGGTCGGTCACCGGCTGGAGTTCGAGCACCGAGAAGAGCCTGGCTACTGCCGACCGTTCATTCGTTCGCATGCCGCCCTCGATCTCGACTCGGGACAGCACACTGCAGGCGGCGGCCCCATCCCCTACCGCCTCATACAGGAGCTGGGTCGCCTCCGTCACCCCGCGGAGGTGCGCGATCAGGACGGTCGAATCGAAGAGCTTCACAGACCGAGGCGCCGAAGACGTTCGGCCGACCCCGGGCCTCGGACGCTCGCCAGCCACTCGGGCCAGTCAGGGTGGTCGGCGAGCACGCCGGAGGTGGCCTCGACCACGGCCAGCCGGTCCTCGACGCCACGCCGGATGCCGAGCGCACGGTCGAGGATGCGACGCACCACCTCCGCCTGTGAGATGCCCTCGTCCGCCGCGCGCCGGGCCAGACGACGTCGCTGCTCGTCCGTCAGGTATAGCTGCAGGCGCTGCATACATCTGCAATGTACATCACTCGACGGCATGTTCGAGGCGGTCCTGGATCTGTTCATCGCCACCGCCCGAGGGCTCGGGCTGACCTCACTGGAGCAGCGCCAGATGACCCTCAACTGGGTAGCCCGGATGACGCCCACATGCCGGAGTCGCGGACTGTGGAGGATGAACATATGTTCTGGGAAGCTGCGCCGTCACTTTTCCAGTAGCACCGCGACGTGACCTGGAGCCGGGAGCACGCGCTCAAGACCGCTGAACGGACCAGGCCGGAGATCATCGACCTTCGCCGCACGGCGGGTGTGGACTCGGAGCTGTGAGGGCACTGACGACTGCCGAACTCCGAACGCAGAAACCAGATCGCCATACGTTCGCACACCTCCCGCGCAGCCCCTTCTCGTTGGTCCTGGACAACCTGACCAGTGGCTTCAACGTGGGCTCCGCCGAGCCGACCCTGCCTTGTGCCCGGCAGACATCTGCACCGCGATCCTCGCTGCGCTCGCCGGGATGCTGGTGATCCGCCGCCGACTGCATTGCCGCTTCGCTTGCAAGGTGCTGGCTGCGCTCGTGGAGGCTGGGCAGGATTGACCCGATCCAGCCGCAGCTGCGGGAAGCTGCGCCGCGAGAGCAAGCATGTCTGGCTGATGGCCTCGCGGATGCCCGGTCAAGGGCAGCGCTATCACCATCGAGCAGATCCGGTGGCACCTCTCAGGGGCTGATCTGGCTGCGGCTGGGAGAGGCGCCTGCCCCAGATGGTGCGCTTCGACGAGCTCGGGGGGGACGTCGCGCGCAAGGAGATCCCGGTCCGTGATCGATGTCTCGCGGGACCATGCCCTCGTCGCCGCGACCCGACAGAACTTCCTCACCTCCTACTGGACGTCTCGCTCTCCTACCTGGTGAAACTCCTCGAACAGTGCGAGATCCCCTTCACCAGGGTCGGCTCGCACCGCCGCGTGCTAGTGCGGGACGTGCTGGACTACCAGCGCCTTGATGACGCTGGGCGTGACCGTGGAGTGACTTGCCCTCCGGTGCCCACCGGGCCGTACCCGGAGGATGGCAGACGGCGCACCTCAACTCCCCGTCCGGCCGCCGCCATCAGGAGAACGGTCGGCCGAGGTGAGCTCCTCGTTCGTTCCCAGCCCGCGGCCTAGTCCAGTACTGGCCGGCCATGCGCGGCTCAGCCCGCCTGGCCGGAACGGCGCTGGCGGCCAATCCCGCCTGCCGCTCACGGGGCGCCCAGCACCGTCTCCAGGCTGCCGATCCGGCCTTTCGGACCGCTGGCCCAGACGCGGTACATCGCCACTCCGTGGGCAGGGACCGAGGCACTGATATCCCGCGTCGTGGTCCAGGTGGCGTGAGCCCAGAGGTCTCGCACCGCGTACCAGGCTGCCGACGGCAGGCCCAGCGCCGGAACGGCCACCGTGATCGTCTCGGGGTGATCCGAGGTGTTAAATAGGACCACCGCCCGTGCGCCGCTGGCCAGCGGTCGCACCCAGATCTGCTCATCGGCGGTATCGACGATCCGGATGCCCTCGGCCGCCAGCGGATCCTGGTCCACCGCGATCACCTCTGTGTTGGTGAGGATGTCCCGCACCTGGGGTGACATGTCGACCAGGTCGTTGCCAGCAAACAGCGGCGCACGGAGGATGGCCCAGAGGCTGAACATGGCCTGGTCCTCGGCCAGACTGAGGTCGCCATTCCCGACCTGGAGCATGTCGGGATCGTTGGCACCCCCGGGACGCGTGTACGGAGCCAGCCCCACCTGCTGGTCGAGGGCCGCCATGATGCTCACCCGGCCCCGACCTCGGTACCCACGCCGGATTGGCCCCGACCAGACCGCAGCCACGTCGTCGGTTGTCCGCCACATCTGCGCCATTCCTGGCGCCCACAGCCAGGGGCGGCTGACGCCGTACTCCGACACGCTGAGGACCATTGGGCGGCCGGTGGCTGCGATGGCTTCGGCCATCTGCTGGTAGACGCTGCGGACCACGTCCTCGAACGAGTGCGGATCGGAGAAGATCAGCGAGTTGGGACCCTCTTGCAGGTGGACCTCCGTGGTCTCGGTGCCCAACGTTCCCCAGCCAGTGATCTGGCCGCTAGCGTTGAGTGGCACTGGGTAGTAGATGGCCTGGGGCGAGCCCCCATCCACCGACAGCAGGGTCATGCGGTGCCACCGGTAGTTCCAGTACATCGGCGAGCTACTCGAGTCCACGTGGACGTAGCGAATCACGAGCGTGTACTCGCCGCTGACCGGAGCGATCACGTCGTTGAACCGCAAGGCCCCGTCCTCGATCCCAATTGCCGTGACATCCTCACCGGTCGGGCAGGCAGCACAGGCAGCCACACGGGCCCCGCCGCTCAGCGTGTTGATCGCCGAGGCTGCCCAGTAGCTGCCCACGGCCTGATCCCCCCGCAGCACGCTGATCCCGACCAGGTCAGGTGCCCCGGGCGTGGTCCCGGCTGGGAAGCGATACCGGCAGAGGTCGTATTTGATGAAGTCGACGCCCCAGGAAGCGAACAGGCTGGCATCCTGCATGGCGCCCCCGGGCGCGCTCTGGGTGCCCGGCGTCCGGCCCTGGCAATCGGTCATGCCTGCGGCCTGGTGGATGCCGAACTTGAGGCCCAGGCTGTGGACGTAGCTTGCCACGGCGGCGATGCCCTGGGGAAACTTGACCGGGTCGGGCCTGAGGTTCCCCTGTGTGTCTCTGGTCGGCGCTGCCCAGCCTCCGTCCAGGACCACGTAGTCGTAGCCAGCCGCTGCCATGCCGGACGTCACCAGGGCTCGGGCCTGAGCTTCGACCGTCGCCGCGTTGACCGCGAAGCCGAACGCGTTCCAGCTATTCCAGCCCATCGGCGGGGCCGACGATCCCTGCGCCGGGGCCGGAGCCCCGCCGCCGCTCGGCAATGGCGCCGTGGGCAGAACGGCCAGACGCCGGGGAAGGGCTTGGCCGCAGGCGGTGAGCAACAGCACCAGGCACCCAGCCACCACCGCCGCGGCGGCTCTGGCAGAACGGCACACCCGAGGCCGAGGGAACACTTGGCGGAATAATGCTGGATCGACAGCGGCTGGCGTTGGTTCCTGCGGGGACGGATCTCGGGCCGACATCGTGGCCAACCGGCCGTTGCGGATCAGTGAGCATTAGCCAGCCGACCCGCAGCCACCGGTTGCCCGGTGGCGGTCCCGGTCTTACCCGCTTGCACGGCGCTGGGTTCCTGCTTGGGGTCCCCACGAAGCCTGCTTCGTGGGGTCCCCTCCTGCTTCATCGCCGTGTGCCCAGCACGGCTGGGTCTTACCTCGGCTCCACAGGCCCCTCTGCCACTGACGGCGAGCTCA
>CADDZO010000238.1 GCA_902812395.1 bacterium
CCGGCATGAGCGCCTTTCAGCACACGATCCAGCCGTACGTCAGAGGGTCCTCACCGACCAAGCAGCTGATGATGTATCCGCACAACCTCGTCCCCCAACTTTTCTGGACCGAGACCGGGTGCAGGGCGGCGTTCCTGTGGCTGCTGGTGCAGGCGTTCCGCACGTCCGTGCAGGGCTGGGAGCCTTCCTCGCTTCCGACCCGTGGCGGGCTCCTCTACCTCGGCGGGCCGCTGCCCATGGCGGCCGTGATGGTCCACGGCATAGGTCGACGTCCCCCTACACTAGACGGGCCCTACTTGAAGAACGACCTCGGGCTGGAGTTCTGCACCCCGCTGGCGGTGCCGCGAGTGAGGGGACGGCGCACCAGATCCAGTTTTTGGCAGGAAGCCCAACAGATGTCGAGTAGCTGGCTGAGGTCGAGCAGGTGAGCTTGCGCCTCCCATATGGCCCGCCTGAACCTGAGGATGGCGTGGACCTCACCGCTGGCCCTCCTCCTCGAACCGCTGATCCGATGGCGATGGCATCGAAAATCGTGGGGCGGTGCTCCGCCTACTCGGTGGCCTCCAGTTCTACATCACCACCGAGCTGCCGCTGGCGGCCGCACTTGACGCGAGCCTTGGGCCCTCTCACCGGATCCAGGGCACCGTACTCCGGCGAGACGTGGTAGTGACCTGTAGGGTGTAGTAGATTCTCCCTAGAGGTGTGCTCGTGGCGAGCCATCGCTCATGGCCTCTCAGATATAGAATATGCTTCTCCATGTCAAATTCGTTGCCGGCACAATCCCGGCATTCCCATCCGAGATGGAGCGCTGACAGATGTTCCGCGCTGCGATGACCCAACGGTCCATCCGCCGGACACCCTGGTTAGACCGAGGGAAGAGTCATGACCAACGTGCTTCGAATATGGTAGTGCCGGCCGCCACGGCGGCCACTTCGGATGAGGACGGTCCAAGAGCATCTATTATCGTCTGTAACTACAACGGGTATCGATTCCTGGAGAATTGCCTCAGAACGTTAACCAGTCAACACCTCGAGGGTGGATTCGAGGTGATCGTCGTGGACAATCATTCCACAGATGGCTCGGCTGACTATGTGCGAGTCAGCTGGCCTGGGGTCCGACTGCTGGAGTCAGACAGGAATCTCGGCTTCGCAGGAGGAAACAACCTGGGCATCCGCCATGCAAGGGGTCAGTATATTGCGCTTCTCAATAACGATACAAAGGTCCGCGCCGGGTGGCTCGAAGCGTTGGTCAGGTCTGCTGATGAGGATCGAGCAGTAGGCGCAGTGACATCGAAGATCGTGTACATGGACCGACCCAACACTATCCAAAACGCCGGTAGTTTACTCCTGAGCGACGGCAGCGGTGCTGACCGAGGAGCGGGTGAGATTAACGCGGGACAATATGACTGTAGGGAAGAGGTGTTCGCGGCGTGCGGTTGCGCAGTCCTCTACCGACGCGATGCACTTCGCGACGTTGGTCTATTTGATGAGGCCTTCTTCTGCTACTACGAAGATACAGACCTGAGCTGGCGACTGAGGCTTCGGGGGTGGAAGATCGTATATGAGCCGAGGGCGGTTGTGGAGCACGTCCATGCCGCAACCAGTGTAGAATGGTCCCCCTTTTTCATTTTTCATGCTGAACGAAACCGCGTCTTCATGATAATCAAGAATGCTCCTTTGGGTTTTGTGGTGAAGTCATGCATCAAATTGGGACAAGTCTCGATCGACTATGCCCTCAAGGCGGTGTGGCGGAGGCTCGGTAGAGGGCGAGGAGGAGGATCGGCGGCTGGAGGTAGTTCGCGTGCTAGGATTCACCTGCGTGTGCTCATATCCATAGTTGAGCATCTGCCAAGGCTCGTTGTGCAACGCGGTAGGATCCGGACACGGCGTACGGTAAGCGATCGCGAAATTCGCCGCTGGTTCGTGCCGAAAGAGGAATGGGACCAAAGGTTCGCCGGCTGACGATCGGTCTATATTCTCCCTTCTTCGGCACCACCATTGGTGGGGGGGAGAAGTACTTTGGCGTCACGGCTGAGGCGCTCCGCGATGGCTTCCCGCAGCACCGGATCGAGATCGTGAGCCCTGTCCGCGTCGAGGTGGAGCAGTACGAGCGCATGCTCGACCTGGACTTGCGGGGTATCGGCCTAAAAGTAGGAGATTTGAGACCGCCAGAGCTTGGGCGAAGGATCAGACGGATCCCGGTCGCCCGACGTTATGCGCGGCTGTACCTTGACGGTAAGGCTGTGGACTGGACGCGGGCGTATGATCTCTTTTTGGCTATGGTATATGTGCTGCCGGTGTTCTCGAAAGCTCGCAAATCGGTAATTCTCTGTCAATTTCCATACACCATGTGGAGCGAGCCTCCACACAAATCAGGGTTCCCGTCGCTCCTGTACAGAGCCTATACGGCTCCATACTTCGCTTTGAGAAGGCTGTGGTTGGGCAAGGAGGCGGATACCTTTGACCTGGTGATCTGTCAGTCGGAGTACGTGCGAAAGTGGGTCAGGCGGTATTGGGACCGGAACTCGCTGGTCGTTCATCCGCCGGTCGATGTGCCGGAGGATGATCCTGATCTCGAACAGAAGGATCGCATCATCCTGTCGGTGGGACGCTTTTTTGTCAGTGGACACTCGAAGCGGCAGGATGTAATGGTGCGAGTATTTCGTGAGCTGTGCGATGAAGGGCTAAGTGGTTGGGAGCTGCACCTGGTGGGATCGCTCCAGCGCAGTAACCGGAAGGACGTAAGGTATCTTGAGCGGGTGAAGAAGTTGGCAGCAGGGTATCCGGTGCGGATTCATGTAGATGCGTCGTTGAGTGAGGTTTGTGCATTATATCGGCGTGCGTCGATCTATTGGCATGCGGCGGGCTATGGCGTGGACGAGGATAGGCGACCGATAGACGTGGAGCACTTCGGGATGACTACCGCTGAGGCGATGGGATATGGTGCGGTGCCGATAGTGATTGGCCGAGGTGGGCAGGTGGAGATTGTCAGAGATGGGATCTCTGGCTACCTGTGGAGGGACATCGAGGAGCTGAAGGCGCGAACTCTGGCGTTGATAGAGCATCCGGAAAGGATGCGCCGTATGGCGCAGGCAGCCCGGGCGGCAAGTGGTTCGTTCTCGAGAGCTGAGTTCAAGTCTCGAATGGTGGAGGCCCTGCGGCCGCTGGTTGCGCAGCTAGAGGGACAACTTTGAGACCGGGTGATCTCGGAATAGATCGTCGCAGAGGTGGGGCGGGATGGCCCTCCGGGTGGGTCGGGTGAGCGGAGGATGGGGTTGGGCAGTGATGTCGCGAGTGGGTGGTGACGTGAGGAGGCGTTGAGATCGGGACGTCGCGGTTGTGCCGTGGAGGAGTAAGCTTATCAAGCTGTTGGAGAGGAAAGGCAGTGCCGGCAGACGGGACCGGCGGGTGTTGGCCATGGTGCCAGGTTATGGGACCGTTGTGGCACGATTTACGAGCATGGGGAGAGGGGCCGTCCGGCCAGCTAAAGGAGGGCGGTACTGTGAGTTGTTTGGGCTGTGTGGTGCTGGCGGGAAGCCGATCTGTTGGGGCCGGAAGGGGTGAAACTGTGAGGTGCAGGATTGTGGAGCGGGTTCGGATAGCGCCGGCGCGCCGTTCGGCGCTGCTGCAGCTGGAAAGCAGGAGCCGTTGTCACCGGAACGCTCTGAGGAGCTGGTGGTGCGGCACCTTGCCGATGACCATTGGATCCGGCGATCGGAGGGGCGACGGCGGTGTCCCGCGCCTTGGCTAGAGGGAGAGGCGCGCCGCAGGTGCCAGGCTACGGATTCTGGAAAGCGTTGCTCCCGTCTGGTCGTCGTGCTCGACCCGCCTGGGCTGGCCAGAGCTGGACGCCACCAGTGGAGGCCGGTTGGACCGGATCGAGGTGCTCTCCTCGGTTAAGATCATTGCCTGGTCGTCAAGGTGCGGCGACTTCGGCTGTCCAACCCCCCTGGTGAAGCGATGGCGTCCTTCCTCTAGTACTGCAACCGTAGTTGCTGGCCGCCTACCATTCCGACAGGATGGGTGTGTCCTCGACGGATGTGGTAACCACACGAGACGATCGGGGTCGCTGGGGCGAGGTCTCCTTTGCCTCCCGCGCCCGCTTCGCCGACCGGTTGGCCGTGCGGGAATCCCACGAGCAGGCGGCCAAGTACCTGTCGGTGCTGGCCCATGCCTGGCTGGCAGCGATCCGCAGCCAGGGCGAGGGGCAGCAAGGGGCTGTCCCCCGACCCTGGCCAGCTTTGACGGTGCCCGAGGTGCGCGGGCTGCTGGCGGTGGCGCTGTCGCTGCCCGCGCGCTCGCGGGAGCTTGGCCTGGCCTGGTCATGGTGGAGACGAGCCAGGCGCTGGCAAGCCCGGTGCACCCACCACCGGCGCGGTGCAGAGCAGGCGCGATAGCTCATGAGTCACATCTACGGTTGTAGTATTAAGTGCCAGTCTAGCGTATTTAGCTAGAAGGAGGCTTCAAAATGATGGGCGTTGCCAACCTCGGTTTTAGCCAATAATCGTGCGATGTTCTCCTCATTTCGGGTGCTTCTTGCTTACAGGGGGTTGATCTACAACCTCGCTGTCCGAGATCTGCGCCTCAAGTACAAGCGCTCGACGATCGGCGTGGCCTGGTCGTTGCTCAACCCTCTGCTGATGATGGTGATCTACACCATCATCTTCAGCGTGTTCCTGCGCACGGTGGTCACGCCTGGTCGTCCATACTGGGTGCTGGTCCTGTGCGGACTCTTGGCCTGGCTCTTCTTCGCTAACTCGGTAGGCAGTGCCCCGACGACCTTTGTGCATAGCGCTAACCTGGTGGCGCGCATGTCGTTCCCCATCGAGTCCCTGTCGATCGCCAGTGTAGTAGCGAATTTCGTCAATTTCTTGATCAGCCTCGCCATCTTGTTGATCGTTCTCGCGGCGGTGAGGGTACCGCTGGGGCCCTCCCTGGCCTTGCTGCCAGTGATCCTGCTGGCGCAGCTCGCATTCACGATCGGGGTGTCGTTGCTGGTGGCAACGCTGACCGTCTACCTGCGTGACCTCGAGCATCTCATTGGAGTGGGACTGACGGCGTTGTTCTACCTCACCCCCGTGCTCTACCCGCTGAATCCGGCCTCGCTGCCCCACGGTGCGGCGCGCGTGATCACTTTCCTGAAGCTGAATCCGCTGGCCTGGTTCCTCGACAGCTATCATGCCGTGCTCTTCTACGGCACCTGGCCGTC
>CADDZO010000239.1 GCA_902812395.1 bacterium
GCGTCCTCGGTGCGGTGATGTTGGCGTCAGAGACCAACACCTTCGCCCACCGGGGGCACCTCCGTCCCGACCCTCAGGTCAGTCGAGGAGTGCGGACTTTGAGATGGCCACTGCCGCGGACCTTAACGTGGCCACGGACAACGGGAACGCCCTGACTGGTGGGCCAACGCGCGGGTAGCTGGCGCCTCCGAGTGGAGGGCGCTGACGATCGGGGCGTCCCGGCCTGGCGCTGGAACCCTCCTCCAGCGTCTATGGGCACATCTGGGTCGTCGTCGCCATCCAGGACCCCACCTTCACCGTCCAGGAGATGAACTACCTGGGGCGGGGGGTCGTTGACTGGCGGGTGGCCTCGCTCGCCGACCCGTGGCTGGATAGGTTGATTTCGCAGAGCGGCCACGGGCCCAGCCGGCGTTAGGCCTTTGCGGAGTCGGAGAACCGGGAGGCGTGGCTCGAGCGCTGGATCGAGCGACGGCTGGCGGACGGCCCCAGCAGACGGGTCTCGATGGGCGCCGGGGATCCCGCCCTCAGCCTGTTCGGGCCAGGACCAGGCGGTTCAGGGCCGGCGGGGGGCTGCCCCATGCGGTTGCCGGTGGCCAGGGGACGGGACGCGAGCCGGGGAGCCTGGTCCGCCAAGTCCGGATATGCTTGCCGATTTGCAGCCAGGGTGCTAGTCTGTCAGACAGGTACAACACCAGGGCGGCGCCGGGTCACACTGCCCCGAGCCGAGGGAGGCCGAACAGGAGGTCCGCTCACATGCGAGAGTACATCCATTCGGTGGTGGTCGTGACGGTTGCGCTGCTCGGGCTGGCGGCGTGCGGCGGCGTCGCAAACACCAGTTCGAGCAGCGGCGGACGTCAGTACACCGTCGCTCTGATCAACGGTGACAACACGGATCCGTTCTTCTTGACGATCTGGCGGGGTGCGCAAACAGAGGCATCTAAATACCATATGCATCTCATCGAGGAGGCGCCGAACACCTTCGACTACACGCAACAGGTCCCCATGATCAACGACCTCATCGCACGACATGTGAATGCGATACTCCTCTCTCCCGACAGTGACTATGCCCTCCTGCCGGAACTCCAGGAGGCCAAAAAGGCGGCGATCCCGGTTGTACTGGTGAACGCCGTCAAGTCAACTCAGCCGAGCTACGTCCCGTATGTCCTGTCATTCCTTGGGACAGATCCACTCGCGCTGGGCCACCAGGCGGGACGGGATCTTGCCAAGCTCACCCGCTGTAAGGGTGTCATCGGAGTCATCAACTCTGTCGCGGGAAGCCGCGGGGATGAAGAGCGTGGTACCGGCGCTATCAGCACCATCCATTCACTGTGCCCCGGGCAGACGGTCCTGCCGATGCAGTACAGCCTCGACAGCCGGTCGAAAGCGGACAGCATTGCGACCGACCTCATGCAGGCTCACCCGAATCTCACAGGACTCTACGCCGTTGACAGCTTCACCGGTCAGGGCATGGCCACTGCCATCGAGTCGTTGCACAAGAGCGGAGTGGTGAAGGCCGGAGCCATTGATGCCGAGCCGCAGGAGGTGGCCGCGATGAAGGCGGGCGCGCTCCAATTCCTGATCGCACAACAGCCCTACCAGATGGGCGTGCAGGGCATCGACTACCTGTACGATGCCCTCACCGGTCACAAGAGCAAGATCACGGAATCGGTATTGGTGCCGCCCGTCAGCGTGACGCCCCAGAATCTGAACTCCCCGAAGATCCAGAAGGTCGTCTACGCGTCCACCGGTCCGTCGTGATGCCAGATGTGGTGGTGGTTTCGCCCATAGGCGATGTCGATCGGCTGGAGGTCAGAGACCTGTCGAAGTCCTACGGTGGCGTGCGGGCGCTGCACCGTGTGAGCACTGTGTTTCGCCGCGGGTTCAACGGGATCGTTGGCGACAACGGTGCCGGCAAGTCAACCCTTATGAGGATCATCTCTGGTGACATCCAGCCGGACACTGGACAGCTCATATTGAACGGGAAGGAGCTGCATCTTCGGTCGACGGCTGATGCTCGACGGGCTGGAATTGAGTCGCTATACCAGGATCTGGCTTTGGCGGACACGCTGGATGTGGCTGGGAACATGTTCTTGGGGCGAGAGATCACCAGGAACTTCCTCGGCCTGCGTCTCCTGGACAAGCGAGCTATGGTCCGGGCCGCGGAGCGGACTGTGGCCAGCGTCAACATCCAGATTCCTGAGGTCTCAAGGATGGTGCGCACACTCTCCGGCGGCCAGCGACAGGCTGTCGCCCTCGCGCGTGCCATCTACTTCAACGCACCGGTCATCCTGCTTGATGAGCCCACCGCTGCTCTCGGTCCCAAGGAGACGGCCGCGGTGCTTGGGCTGGTGGAGCAGCTGCGTGCGAATGGGAAGCTGATCATCATGGTCAGCCACAACATCCCGCAGATCCTGGACATTGCTGACCACCTGATCGTCATGCGGAGTGGCCGGATCGTGAAGGAGGTCGATCCTCAGAGCACGAGCCAGGAGGAGCTGCTCGGCTTCATGGTCGGGTCCCGCACATGACGTCGACGAGGAGAACGCGCTAGATGGAGGGCTCGCGTTCGCTGGCCAACCTGGTCAGCCGGTGGGTCGTGGCCTCAACACGGCTGGGCCCGAGGCTGCAGTCTGCCCTGCTACGCATGTCCTCGCTCGCGGTGCTGATCGGCCTGATCATCTTCTTCGGCTTCACCGCCCCCGGCTGGTACAGTACGACCACCCTCTTCAACATCCTCACTGCAACCTCCCTGTTCTTGCTGCTGGCGCTCGGCGAGACGTTCGTGATAATAAGCTCCGGCATCGACCTGTCGGTGGGGTCGATGGAGGGGATGGCCGGGGTTGCGTCTGCGGTCCTGATCGTGCACATCTATCACGGTGGCTTCGGGATCGGTGTCGTGGCAGCAGGCGCCGCCGCAGCGTTGGTCATTGGTCTGCTCGGCGGAGCGATCAACGGCATAGTGGTCGGGTATCTGGGCCTGAACTCGCTCATCGCAACCCTCGCCACCTACGGCGCGTACTTGGGATTCGCCGACATCATCTCGAACGGGTTTCCGGTCGGTAATCTTCCGCCAGCCATGGCTACCCTCGGCAATGGCAGTGTGATCGGAATTCCTTTCCTGGTGCTCATCGCGGCGGCAGCCAGCCTGTTCTGTGCTGGGCTTGCGTCCCATACGCGGTGGGGCCGCTACGTCTTTGCCATCGGAGCGAACCGTGAAGCGGTTCGGCGAGCTGGCGTCAATCTCCGCCGGCACACGGTCCTTCTGTTCACGCTGTCGGGTGGGCTGGCGGGTCTGGCAGGGCTACTCTCGACCGCAAAGTTCCTGAGCGCATCCTCCCAGGCCGGCAGCACCGACCTGCTGATCGCCATCGCTGCCGTCGTGATCGGCGGGACGCCGCTGACCGGCGGCGAGGGGACGATATGGGGGACCGTAGTCGGAGCCCTCATCATCACCATCATTGAGAACGGGTTCGTAGAGATGGGCGTCTCAGGCTTCTGGCAGCTGGTCGTGGTGGGCATCATCATCGTGGTCGCGGTCTACGTAGACGAGTATCAGCGGAAGCTGCGGATTGCGGCCGCCAGCGCCAGCCAACCCAGGGTGGACGAGTGATGGGGATCGATTCTGCGGATGGGGTTGCGACCGGCGAGCAAGGCCGCCTTCCCGAAGCCGGGCCCGGGTGGCGCCTGCCCCGAGGGGCGGTGATCATCACCGGAGCTGGCGGCGGGATAGGCGCAGCGATTGCCCTTGCCGTGGCGGCCTGGGGAGCGTCTACAGTGGGTGTTGACGTTGATCCTGCCGGCCTTGAGGCGCTGGACCGGAAGTCGACGGCTCAGAACCTCCAGCTCAGCACATGCGTCTTGGACGTTCGTGATCAGGAAAGGGTCCGGAACCTGGTTCGAACTGTCGCACGAAGAGAGGGGCTCGCGGGACTGGTGCACTGCGCCGGCGTCACGGCCAGAGCACATTTGGCGGAGACTCCTGCGGAGACGTTCCGTGACCTCGTCGAGGTCAATCTGACCGGCACCTTCAACTGCCTGCAGGCGGCGTCTGCCGAAATGCGTCTCCAGCGTGCGGGTTCGATCGTGGTCATCACGTCGGTGAACGCCCTGCGTCCGCTACCAAGCCAGGCGGTGTACTCCGCCACCAAGGCCGCACTCGAGTCCCTGGTGAGGTCGCTCGCCGTCGACTTGGCTGCAGAGGGAGTCAGGGTGAATGCGATTGCGCCTGGTGCTATCGCGACCGCTATGAATCCCGGGCTGCTTAACGACGCGTATATGGCCGCTTCGATTCCGATCGGGCGCGTCGGCATGCCGGCCGACTTGGTGGGTCCGACGCTGTTCCTGCTTAGCGACGCATCGGCCTATGTCACCGGGGCCACCCTTGTCGTCGACGGTGGCCTGCTCAATGTGCGGCACACGGCCGGAGAGACGTGAGCAGCGGCCCCGTCGACCGCCTGGGCCCGGCTGCCCTCCGCCGCGACACTCTTGCCGAGCAGGTGGCGAGGGGGCTCATGGACTCGATCATCGCCCAACGCCTCCGTCCGGGCGACGAGCTCCCCTCGGAGATGCGCCTCGCCGAGCTGTTCGGCGTGAGCAGGCCGGTGGTCAGGGAAGCGCTCCGGCACCTCTCCGCGCTCCACATCGTGACCGTGACCAATGGCAAGCGCGCCGTAGTCCAACCGCTCAGCCCAAGCCTGTTAGGCACGTATTTCAGCTGGGCCGTGAACCTTCGGCCCTCGAGCCTGATCGAGCTTCATGAGCTGCGAAAGGGTATTGAGGGACAGAGCGCTGTCCTCGCCGCGGAGCGACATCGGCCGGAGGAGGCAGCGTCGTTCCGTGTCTTGGTGGAGCGCATGAGCGTCTCACTCGAGGACATCGATACCTACACCGAACTGGACATGAAGCTCCACCTCACGATCGCAGCCGCCACGCATAACGTGCTCTTGCGCAACGTCGTGGAGTCTATCCGAGAGCCGATGAAGGAGGTTATCAAGCGGGGGCTTTTGGTCACAGCGGATAGGGCTGAGCTGGAGCGGATCCAAGGGAGCCACGAGGAGATCGTGGAGTTCATCGTGCATCGGCAGCCTGTGGAGGCGCGTCAGGCGATGGAACGCCACTTCGACGGGGCGGTGGCAAGGCTGCTCCGAGCCGGCCAAGGCGGGAAGCCATCGCAGTC
>CADDZO010000240.1 GCA_902812395.1 bacterium
GGTGCGGTTACCCTGGTCGCGCTCCGCACCAGGAGCGCGTCGGCCTCCAGCACTGCCGCCAGCAGCTCCTCCTCGGAGGGCCGGTCCGCCACCAGGATCCGGGGACGGGCAGCAGTGGCCATCAGACCGCGGCCGCAGCCGCCTCCGGCGTGAGGTGCGGCGCCGCCGCTCGCAGCGCACGCCCGTCGGCGGGCGCCACGTTCAGCTCCTCGAGCGCCTGCTCCATCGCCCAAAGCACCTGGACCACGTCTCCGTCCGCAACCGCGCCCATGTGACCGACTCGGAGCAGCCGGCCCGTCATTCGGCCCTGGCCGCCCCCGATCACCACCCCGTAGCGCTCCCGGAGCAATCGCCGGTAGGTGCCGACGTCGAGGCCGGGGGCGGGGAGAGCACTGGTTACGGTCGGTGAGCGGTGACCGGCAGCGGCGAAGAGCGGAAGGCCGAGCGCCTCCAGGCCGGCCTGGACCGCTCGGGCCAGCCGGCGATGACGGGCCCAGACCCGCTCCAGGCCCTCCTCGTCCAGCATCCGAAGGCCCTCCTCGACGGCGTAGAGCACCGCCATGGCCGGGGTCCAGGGGGTGCTGCCCTGCTCGGCCTGCCGGCGGGCTTGGCGCCAGTCGAAGTAGAAACGGGGAGAGCGGCTGTGCTCGGCCAGCTCCCAAGCCCGCTCGCCGACGCAGACGAAGGCGATGCCGGGCGGCGCCATGAACCCCTTCTGGCTGGCCGTGATAGCCACGTCGATGCCCAGCCGGTCGACTTCGACCTCGACGCAGCTGGCGGAGGAGACACAGTCCACCACGACGACCCGGTCCGCCTCCCGGCTCACCCGGACGAGGCCGGCGAGCGGGTTCAGCACGCCTGTCGACGTCTCGTTGTGGGTGAGCAGCACCACCCTGGCGGCGGGGTGTGCCTCCAGTACCCGGGCCAGGTCGTCCGGCTCCACGGGCTCGCCCCACTCCGCCTCCAGCCGAACCACGTCGGCGCCGAAGGCAGCGGCGATGGTGCCGAACCGGTCCCCAAAGTTCCCGCAGCCCGCCGCCACCACCCTGTCACCAGGCGAGACCAGGTTGGCGATTGCTGACTCCAACCCGCCCGAGCCGGAGCAGGTCAGAACCAGCACCGGGTTGGCGGTGCCGAAGACCCGCTGTACGCCGCTGGTAACGGTTGTCAGAAGGGCGGAGAACTCCGGACCACGGTGGTCGACCATGGGTCGGGCGGCTGCCCGCACCACCCGCTCGGGCAGCGGGGTGGGGCCGGGGATGCGGAGTTGCTGCTGGAAGACCATGGCTTCGAGGCGTGGCTCACCGCTGGGTGTCGGTGGTGAAGGGGAGGAGCGCGATCTGGCGAGAGCGTTTGAGCGCTCCGGTCAGCCGCCGCTGGTGGCGGGCGCAGATGCCCGTGATCCGGCGGGGCAGGATCTTGCCGCGCTCCGACAGGTAACGCCGGAGCCGGCTCACCTCCTTGTAGTCGATGTAGTCGATGTGCTCGACGCAAAAGGCGCATACCTTGCGGCCGGAACGCCGCGGCCGGCTGGTGTCTCTTCGATCCGCCATGTGTCGCTCAGATGCCTCCGATGGGTCAGAAAGGGATGTCATCCGGGTCCACGTCGCGGACGGCCGGCTCCTCGGGCACCGGCCCGTCGGTTGCTGCCGGGGACGGAGCGTTGCGCGGATCCAGGAACTGGATGTCGGTGGCCACCACTTCGGTGGTCCGGCGCCGCTGCCCGTCCTGGCCCTCCCAGGAGCGGGTCTGCAGCCGGCCTTCGACGTAGACCAGCGAGCCCTTCTTGGTGTACTGGGCGGCAAGCTCGGCCAACGTCCGCCGGCCGATGTTCCAGACCACGATGTTGTGGAAATCGGTCAGCTCGCGCCGCTCCTCCTCGCCGCCGCCCACGTACCGGTTGGTGGCCAGGCCGAAGGTGGTGACCGGCTGGCCGCTGGGCGTGTAGCGCATCTCGGGATCGCGGGTCAGGCGCCCGATCAGCATGACCTTGTTCAAGCTCACGTCTCCACCTCCGGCTCTTGTGGCTCCTTCGACTCTTCCTCAGCGATGTCGGAGGGGACTGCTGCCTGGGGAGCAACCGCCTCCGGCGGTGGCTCGGCCGGGGTCGGCTGGGCACGGGTGCCTCGACGCAGTTTGTCCGGCTTGCGGACGATCAGATGGCGGAAGACGGTGTCGGAGATCTTGAGAGTGGCCTCCATCTCCGGGATCGCCTGCGGGTCGGCCTTGAAGTCGGTGAGCACGTAGTGGCCTTCGCGCAGGTGTCGGACCTCGTATGCGAGCTTTCGCCGGCCCCAGACGTCCGTCTTGACCACCGTCCCGCCCACGTTCTCGATCAGGCGGTTGACCGATCCAACTGCCTCCTGAACCTGCTGGTCGTCGAGCTCAGGACGGACGATGTAAAGGATCTCGTAATCGCGCGGCAAGGGTGATCTCCTCTCTACGGGATGGGGCCCCGCGAAACGGCGCAGCCGGCCGGCGGGACCAGAAAGGAACGGCACAATTGTGCCATGGGGGAGTGCTCGGGCGCCTGGCGGCACCGATAATTGGGGTCTCGGATTTCCGGACAATGGCCTCCAGGACGAAGCGACGGCGTGAGTTGACGGCGCCTCCGGGGCGCGCTCGCTCCCGGCAGGAGACCCCGGTCCTGGCCTTCGTGGTCGGCGGTGTCTTCCTGGCCGTGCTCCTGGCGCTGGCGGTTGCCTACTACCTCACCACCCGTCCGACCGGGCCCACCGGTGCCCCCATCGACGGGATCGGCTGCGACAACTCGGCCAAGCTGGTGCAGCAGTTCCACGTGCACCTGGACATCCTCTATCAGGAGACCCCCGTCCCGGTCCCGGCCGAGATTGGAGTCCTGAAGTCCTGCACCTACTGGATCCACACCAACGACGACACCGGCGTGATCGACGTCGGATTCCCCTCCGCAGGCAGCGGCCGGCAGTACACGCTCGGCAACTTCTTCGACATCTGGAACCAGCCGCTCTCCAACTTGCAAGTGGCAACCTTACAGGTTGGGAAGGGCCAGTCCATGCGGGTCTGGGTCAACGGCAGGCGGTATACGGGCGACCCGGCCGCGATCGTCCTTCGATCTCACGAGCAGATCGTGATCCAGATCGGCCCGCCCTTCCTGATCCCTGTGCCCAGCTATACCTGGGACACCACCCAATACCCCCACTGAGCTCCCCCTGATCGGTTGCTCACGAGTTTTTCCACAGCCCCGCCAACTCGGTGCTGTGGAGAACTTGTGAGCTCCTTCAGAGGTAGTCAGCAGGGTCGAGGCTGCGAGGGAGGCTGGTGAAGTTGGCAAAGCCTCGTCCCGTGACCATGCCCAGGTCCTCGACCCGGACGCCGCCGAGCCCGACCTGGTAGAGACCGGGCTCGACCGTGACCACGTCGCCCGCTCGGAGCTCCTGGTCCACCGAGCCCAGCACCGGCTGCTCGTGCACCTCCAGACCCACCCCGTGGCCCGTGGTGTGGTTGAGGCGAGGTGCTTCGGGGTTGCCCTCGAAGCCCTTGGTGGTGGTCCCGTAACCGCGCTCCACCAGGAGCCGGCACACGGTCTCGTGGACGTCACGACCGCTGGCGCCGGGGCGGATGCAGGCGATGGCCGCGTCCAGGGCCTGGCAGCAGGCTTCGTGCATCCGGCGCACCTGGTCCGGTACCTGACCTCGGACCACGGTTCGGGTGAGGTCACCGTGGTAATGGGAGCCGGCGCCCCGAGGGAAGATATCGATGATCACGGGGGCATCCGCCCGGATCGGGCCCGTGCCAGTGAAGTGGGGCAGGGCGCACTCCGGGGAGCCGGCCACGATCAGCTGCTGGGCTCGGTATCCGATCTCGTTCAGCGTGGCCTGGGCACGGGCCGCCAGCCGCTCCGAGGTGAGCGGGCTGGACTCCAGCCAGAGCAGCCCGTCCTCGCCCGGGGAGGACTCGGCCAGCATGCCGATCACCTCCCGGCAGGCGGCCTCGGCCGCCTGCTGTGCAGCCCGGATCCAGTCCGCCTCCTCAGACGACTTGCGCCGCCGCTCGTCGACGAAGAGGTCCCGATCGATCTCCACCTCGATCCCGGCCTCGCTCAGGGCACGCTCGTAGACGGTAGGCAGCTTGGGCGCCACCCGTACCGCGCTCACCCCGCGCTCCTCCAGCGCACGGAGCGCCACCTCGGTCCAGGCCCTGAAGCTGTCGGGCTGCCACTTCCAGCCCAACTGGGCCACGTCGACCACCCGGGCGGCCCGGGCCTGGTGGCGAGCTCGGTCGAGCTCCAGAGCCGAGACCGCGAGTAGATCGTCGCCGTCTGCGAATCGGACATAGAGTCCGGCTTCGACCGCAAAGCGGCAGGCGTACAGGAAATCCGGGTCGTCATCTCCTCGTGAGAGCAGGAGCAGGGGCTTCATCGCCCCCGAACTCTAACCGCCGACCGCACGGCGGGCCGGGCCTGCAGTCGGCGCTCGATGACCTGGGCCACGACCACGGCCAGCGCAGCCGGGGCTTCGGCTTTCAGCTCTTCCTCGATCTCAGTGGCCACGTCGGGGGGCACGTGCTCCCGCATCAGCTCCAGCTGGCGCTGGTAGACGGCGGCCAGACCCAGGGCAGCGTCAGGGCCGTCCAGGCCCAGCGGCTCCTGGAGCTGGTAGCCCTCGCTGTAGCGGACCCGATAGCCGAGCCGACGCAGCACCGCCAGATCCCTGAACAGCGTGCTCTCCGAGACGCCGGTCAGAGCCGCCAGCTGGTGGGGCCGCAGCCCCGGTCGGCGGATCACAGCCGCAAGCAGCTGGAGGCGCCGTGCAAAGCGCCGAGCACGGCTCAATCCCCGCCGTCGCGCCACCTGTTCGCTCGCGCACAGCTCAGAGCGGCCATCGGCGCAAGCATGGAACACGAGGGCGGTCCGGGTCACTCCCCTGTGCGGCACCGGGGCGTCTCCTTCGGCGGTAGCAGCTGCGCACCCGCGGCCTGGAGCGCCCTCACCCCTGGAGCTCGGGTGGGACGGGTTGGTAACTGTTGGCGCTTGAACCTATGGTAGTATGTAGGGGTGATCTGGAAGGACTGGGCGCGGCAACAAGGAGTTCATCCCATGACTGCCTACCGCTGGTTCCGGGAAGGCAAACTCCCAGTTCCCGCGCACCGCGCCGGCC
>CADDZO010000241.1 GCA_902812395.1 bacterium
TCGCACGGTCGGCCCTCACCTCCCTCGAACCACGTTCCTGTGACTCGAGGCGAGCCTATGAGGGCCGCCGTGCGTTTCAAGGACCTACCCGGACGCCACCGCCCCCCAACCCATCGTGAAGAGCCCAGCCCCTTCTTGGACTTCGAGAAGTCCTCCAGCGCCCAGTCCAGGTTCCTGAAGGCCTCCTGGTAGACGCACTTGGAGTTCTCACTCCACCAGGCCAGATCGGGCTTGGTCTTCTTCTCCGCGTTCCAGAGCCGATGGAGCTCTTCCGCCGAGTACCACTTCTTCTCGGCTTCATACCGCGCCATGACCCCGGTCAGGGCCCAGTTCCCGGCGAATCGAGCGGCTCCGGCATGGGAGCGGAGCCTCGGCTCTTGGGTCGGGGTGGGATCGAGCGCCTACCGGTAGGCCTGGGGCACCCCACGAAGCGGGCTGCGTGGGGACCCCGCCTGCTGCAGCTTCACGGGTTCTCCCTGGTGGCCGCTGCGATGGCCTTGGCCGCTCGGTTGGCAGCCGCCCGCCGTCCGTAGAGGCGAGCGCAGAGGCTGGTCAGGATCTCGGTCACGTCCCGGACCAGATCGTCGTCCACCTCGCCGGGGTCCACCACCAGCAGCCGACGTCCTTGTGCGGATAGGGCGGCCTCCACGTACTCGGCACCGAAGTGGGCGAACCGGTCGCGGTGCTCCACTCCGATCGTGGTCGCCGTCTTGTCGCGCAGGAGGGCCAAGAACGTGCGGCGCTTGCCGTTCAGTGCGGAGCCGACTTCCGTCACCACGCGGCCCACTGCCAAGCTCTGGGCTGCCGCCCATGCCGTCACCCGGGCAACCTGCCGGTCCAGGTCAGACCTCTGGTCGGCGGAGGACACGCGGGTATCCACGGCCGTGATCCCTGGAACGGCACTGACCGTTGGCTGGTCCACCAGGATCAGCCGGCCGGCGCGGCGCGCAGGAACGGGGAGTTTGCCTTCCCGGAACCTGGGATGAACACCTTGTTGCCGCGCCTAGTCCTTGAAGTTCACCCCTACGTACTATCATAGGTTCAAACGCCAACAGTTACCGACCCTGACCAGTCCGCGGCCCACCCCGACGCCAACTCCCACCCCGATGCCCAGCCTCTCGCCCAGCCCGAGCTGAGCCGAGGGGCCACGCGCCAGCGGCCGTACGATTGTGCCCTCACCAAGAGCCGATGGCGATCCCGTCCGTTGCCAGCAATCCGGTGGTCCTGGTCCACCTGTCCGGCGAGTTCGGCACCAAATCGGCGCGTACCCGGCGCGCCTTCCTACGCACGCTGGTCGACAACGCCCGCTTGGCACTGGCCGACGCCGGTCTCCGTGCCCAGGTACGGCCGGAGTGGAGCCGCCTGGTGGTCAAGGGGCCACAGCCCGAGCTCTGTCGCCAGGCGCTGTCGCGCGTCTTCGGGGTCCACGCCGCGGCCGAGGCCCTGGAGGTGCCGGCAGAGGGGCTCGAGCAGCTGGTGGAGCGGGTGACTCCCCTGTTCCAGGAGCAGGTCAGGGGACGCACGTTCGCGGTCCGGCCCCGCCGCCGCGGCACCCGCTTCACCTCGGTCGAGCTGGCCCGGGCGCTGGGAGCTGCCCTGCTCCCCTTCTCGGCCGGGGTGGACCTCACCCATCCCCAGGTCGAAGTACGGCTGGCGGCGGAGCCCGGCCGCGCATTCGTCGAGATGGAGAGCACGCCCGGTCCGGACGGGCTTCCGCTGGGCACCGGGGGGACGGCGGTGGCACTGGTCTCGGGTGGCTTCGACTCGCCAGTGGCCGCCTGGCACGTGATGCGGCGCGGGGTCCGGGTCGAGGTTCTGGTCTGTGACCTGGGCGGCTGTGGCCAGGTGGACGCGGCGCTGGCAGTGGCCCGCGAGCTGAGCCACTGGGCTCCGGGGCAGGAGATGTCCGCCCACGTGGTCGACCTGGCCCCGGTGGTGGCGGCGCTGGTGAAGTGGGTGCCGGGCAAGCTGCGCCAGGTGCTGCTGAAGCGGGCGATGTACCGGGTAGCCAGCCAGCTGGCGTTGGAGGTGGGGGCCGAGGCGGTGGTGACCGGGGAGTCCCTGGGCCAGGTCTCCACCCAGACTCTTCGCAACCTCGCCGTCTGCGAAGAGGCGGCTTTGGTGCCCGTCCTGCGCCCCCTGATCGGCCTGCACAAAGCCGAGATCATGGAGCGGGCGCGCGAGATCGGGACGTTCCAGGCCTCGGAGCGGGTCGCGGAGCACTGCTCGATCGCCGAGGGCCATGTGGTCACCTGGTCCACCCCGGAGCGGGCCGAGGCTGCAGAGCGCCTGCTCCCGCAGGACCTGACAGGTGGCGAGTGGGTGCGGGCAGCGGTCGCGGCCCGGCGGACGGTCGAGCTGCGCGCCTGGCGCCCGGAGCCGCGCGAGCACGTGGTCGACGAGGTGCCCCCCGGGGCGGTGGTGGTCGACGTGCGCGAGCCCGAAGAGGGCCCGACCGCAGGCCAGCTACGGCTACCCTTCAGCCGGGCCCTGGAGTCGCTCCGCGAGCTCGACCCTTCCCGCAGCTACGTGCTGGTCTGCGCCAGCGGCCGCCGTTCCGAGGTGCTGTCCCTCAAGCTGAGGGAACGCGGGTACACGGCGTTCAGCCTGGCCGGCGGTGTGCGCCGGCTCCGGCTAGGACCGGGCGGCCCCGAGGTCAGCCCTTCGTCTCATCCGTCCACTGCCCTGCACGTGGCTGGGGGACGGGACCCTTGCGCTGGACCCACCGATTGAAGCAGTCGGCCCGCCCGGCGTTCTCGGCGAACGAGCGGCGAGTACGGAACCGTTCCGTCCTCGCTGGGACGGAGCCGTTGACCAGGTCCCGCGGTTCGGCCGGGGTGACCTGCGCGGCGCCCTCGGCTCCCTCCTGATTCCGCCGATGTCCCAGCGCCATTCCTCCACCCGATCGCCGCCGGAGGTCGCCCATCCAGACCGCCCCGGCATCGGAGCACTGGGATCACCTCTTGCATGCTCTGTGACCACTCCGCTCCGCAGCCGGAGCGGCTTCTCAGGCAGCACAAAGATGCTCCTGCCGGGTGCGACCCACAACCGGCTCCTCAACGACGCGCTGAGCGCCTTGGCATACCCTTTTACACGCTGCGCACTCCGGCAAGTGCACCGCGATCCGATTCCTCTGCCGCCGAAGTCGGACCCTCGGAGGTTTCTCATGGGCAGGGTGGTAATAGCTGGGGGCAGCGGCTACATCGGGACCACACTGGCGGCCGCCCTCAAGGCGAACGGGCACGAGGTGGTGGTGCTGACCCGTTCGCCCGAGGTCCGCCTGCCCGCCGGCCGGGCGGTGCGCTGGGACCCGGACGGAGGCGGATCATGGCAAAAGCAGCTGGCCGGTGCGGCGGCGGTGGTCAACCTGGCCGGGAGCTCGATCGGCAAGGGCCCCTGGACCGCCGCCCGTCGAACTGAGATCCTGGAGAGCCGGCTGCGCGCCACCGGAGCCCTGGTGCAGGCAATCGCCTCGCTGCCGGCCGCGGATCGGCCGGCAGCGCTGATCTCGGCTTCTGGCGTCGACTACTACGGGGACCGGGGAGAGGAGGTGGTGGACGAGCGCTCGACCCCCGGCACCTGCTTCCTGGCCACGGTCTGCATCCGCTGGGAGGCGGCAGCACGGCAGGCAGAAGAGCTGGGGGTGCGGGTGGCCCTGCTCCGCACCGGGCTGGTCCTCTCCCGTGACTCGGCCGCCCTGCGCCTCATGGCCCTCCCCTTTCGTTTCCTGGCCGGGGGCCCGGTCGGGTCGGGCCGGCAGTGGGTCTCGTGGATCCACCTCCAGGACGTGGTCGGGCTCTACTCGATGGCGGTCGAGCGGCCAGTGGTTGGCCCCATGAACCTGGTGGCGCCCGGCGCGGTCCGCAACGCCGAGTTCGCAGCCGAGATGGCCAGGGTGCTGGGGCGCCCGGGATGGCTGCGGGCGCCGGCTCCGTTGCTCCGGGCCGTCCTCGGCCAGCAGGCGGACCTGCTCCTGCACGGACGCCGGGTGGAACCGGCGGTGGCCACCGCCGAGGGCTATCAGTACGCCTACCCGGGGCTCCGGGAGGCGCTGGAGAGCTCCTTGCGGTGAAGCTGCCTACCGAGATTGCGGCGCAGTGTGCCGGCCTTCAGGCCGGTGGTGAAGCGCAGCCGAGAGGACGCTGCTGTTGCTCGACGTACTGTTTGAGCACGCTGAGTGGAGCACCTCCGACCGATCCGGCGAAAGAGCTCGCCGACCACAGGTGACCCCGCCAGAAGCGCCACTCCAGCTCGGTGAAGTCGCGCCGCATGAGCCGCGAGGAGACACCTTTCAGCGAGTTGACCAGCAGATGGACGTAGCTGTCCTCGCCGTTGAGCTCCCGTAGTTCGGCCTCGAAGTCCCCACAGACTTTCCGGAAGACCTTCTCCAAGGCATCGAGGTACTCTGCCTGCAGCACCCCACGCCGGTACTTGGTCACGAAGACCAAGTGGGCGTGCAGGATGAAGTGCAGTGTCTGCCGGTTCGGATTTCCGATGGCCGGCCCCATAGACCAAGTATTTTTAGGGATTGTGAACCGGGGTATCGAGCTCGTCTGTACCGGACCACCGAACAGGCGGCAAGGCTGACGCAATGGACCGGCACAGCCCGATTCCTCTGCAACCTGGCCCGCGACCAGCGGCGATGGTGGCCGCGAAGGTCCCAACAAGATGAGCCAGTGCCGAGACTCACCGAGTTGTCGCCGGGAGGTGGACTGGATGGCGAACCTCCCTGCCCAGACGGCGCAACAGATCCTTGCCGACCTCGACCTTGCCTGGCAACGTTGCTGGTCCGGGTTGGCGAGGGAGCCAGCGCTGAAGCGCAAGGGCCGTCCGGTAGGACTTCGATTCCCGCAGGGAGTCCAGGTACGGAGGCTGAATCGCCGCTGGGGCGCCCTTCCTCTGCCCAAGCTCGGCGAGGCCCGCTTCCGCTGGACGCGTCCGCTGACGGGAGAGGTCAAGAGCGCGACCGTCTGCTGCGCGGCCGGACAATGGCATGTCGCCCTCTGCCTGGAGATGGAGGACCGGCCGGCCGGACCCAACCGGCTGGCGCCAGTCGGTGTGGACCGCGGCGTCGAGATCGCGTTGGTGACCTCTGACGGTGGGCAATTCCATCGGGAGATGTGGACGCCCGA
>CADDZO010000242.1 GCA_902812395.1 bacterium
CCGCCGACCACTCGCTGTGCGCGAGTACGAAATCCAGCCCGGCCCTGCGTGCTCCCTCGACCAGCTCCACGGTGGGTCCCCCCGGGAAGCCAAAGAGGCGCTGGACACCCTCGTCCCGCAGGGCCTTCGCCAGCACGCCGGCAACCGTGGCCACCGGATCAGCTCGCGAGTAGGGCCTGGCCCACCTCGAAGGTGAGCTCGCCGTCGCGCGCATCCACCAGCACCCGCTGACCTGGTTGCACGCGACCCAGGAGGAGCTGCTCCGACAGTGGGTTCTCGAGCCGCTCAGCGATGGCTCGCCGCAGCGGCCGTGCCCCCTGGGCCGAGCCCATCCCCAGTCCAGCCAGCAGCTCCCGGGCCGCGCCGCCGACCTCGAGGTCGATCCCGCGCTCCTGCAGTCGCTGGCGGGTCCGCTCCAGCTGCAGATCCAGGATCCGGCGCACCTCGTCGGCCCGAAGTCGGCGGAAGACCACCACCGCGTCCAGCCGGTTCAGGAACTCAGGTCGGAAGGCTCGCCTCAGGGCGGCCTGGATCCGCTCCACCATGGCTTGGTGCTGATCCGCGCCCTCGGGGCCACCGCCGAAGCCGAGACGACCCGATGGGGCACCAGGCTCCATGCCCAGGTTCGAGGTCATCACCACCAGCGTGTTGGTAAAGCTGACGGTCCGGCCCTGGGCGTCGGTGAGACGCCCATCCTCCAGCACCTGGAGGAGCAGGTTGGCCACCTCGGGGTGGGCCTTCTCGATCTCGTCAAGCAGGACCAGCGCGTGCGGGCGGCGACGCACCGCCTCGGTCAGCTGGCCGCCTTCGTCGTAGCCCACGTAGCCGGGTGGGGCTCCGGTCAGCCGTGCCACCGTGTGCCGCTCGGCAAACTCCGACATGTCCAGCCGCACCATCGATTCGTCGGAGCCGAAAAGGAACTCGGCCAACGCCCGCGCCAGCTCGGTCTTTCCCACCCCGGTGGGTCCAGCGAAGAGGAATGACCCCATCGGTCGGTGAGGATCGGCAAGACCGGCCCGTGAGCGCCGTACCGCCCGGGCCACGGCTTTGACCGCCTCCTCCTGGCCGACCACCCGACGGTGGAGCTCCTCCTCCATGCGCAGCAGCCGCGACCGCTCCTCCTCCATCAGGCGGGTAACCGGCACCCCGGTCCAAGCCGCAACGACCTCGGCCACCTGCTCCTCGCCCACCTCCGGTCGCAGCCGCAGGAGCCCCTCCCGCCACCTGGCCTCGGCCTCGGCGTAGGCCTCCCGGGCAGCCCGCTCCCGTTGGCGCTGCTCCGGGGCGACGCCGGGCTCGGCGGTCGCGACCTCCTGAGCCAGCCGGGCCAGCTCCTGGCGCTGGGCACGCAGCTCGGCCGGGAGCCTTGCCAGGCGGGTCCGCACCCGCGCCGCGGCCTCGTCCAGCAGGTCGATGGCCTTGTCCGGCTGCTGCCGCTCGGAGAGGTAGCGGTCGCCCAGCCGGACCGCAGCCCGCAGTGCCCCTTCGCTGAACGAGACCCGATGGTGGCGCTCGTAGAGAGAGCGGACCCCGCGCAGGATCTCCAGCGTCTCCGCCGGGCCGGGCGGCTCCACGCGCACTGGCTGAAAGCGCCGCTCCAGGGCGCCGTCGGGCTCGATGGAACGGCGATACTCGGCCGGGGTGGTGGCGCCGATGCACTGCAGCTCGCCCCTGGCCAGGGCCGGCTTGAGCAGGTTGGCGGCGTCGATGGCGCCCTCGGCGCCTCCCGCCCCGGCCAGGGTATGGAGCTCGTCGATGAACAGAACCACCTGGCGGGAGGCACGAATCTCCTCCAGGACCCGCTGGAGCCGTTCCTCGAACTCGCCCCGATAGCGGGTGCCGGCGACCAGCGCGGGCAGATCCAGAGCCACCAGCCGCTTGCCCCGGAGAGCGTCGGGGGCGTTGCCCGCCACCAGCTGCTGGGCCACCCCCTCGGCGATGGCCGTCTTGCCCACTCCGGGCTCCCCGATCAAGGCCGGGTTGTTCTTGGTCCGCCGGGACAGGATCTGCAGGGTCCGCTCGATCTCGCGCTCCCGCCCGACCACCGGATCCAGCTGGTCGCGGCGAGCGAGGTCGGTCAGGTCACGGCCGAAGCGGTCGAGCACCGGGGTCGGCGACGCTGCCGGCACCGACGGGGCACGCTCAAGCTCTTCGAGGGCAGCTCGCGCCTTCTCCGGCGTCACCCCTAGCTCGGACAGGACCTGCGCCGCTACCCCTTCTCGCTCCAGCAGCAGGCCAAGCAGGAGATGCCCGGTGGTGACGCTGTCGTCACCCATCCGGCGGCATTCCTCGAAGGCAAGGTCGATGACCCGTCGCACCCGGGAGGTCGGGACCAGGCGCTGGACCCGGCCCTGCCCGGGCCCCACCACCGACGCCACCGTCTGGCGGACCCTCCCAGGCTCGACCCCGAGCCTGGCCAGGGCGGCCCCGGCCGGGCCCTTGCGGTCGCCGAGCAGCGCCAGCAGCAGATGCTCGGTGCCAACGTAGCTGTGGCGGGCGGCCTCCGCCTCCTCCTGGGCTCGTACCAGCGCCTCACGGGCGCCGGTGCTGAACCGCTCGAACGGATACACGGCAACTCCTCGGCTCGGTGGGGCAGCGCCCGCGCACACACGCCGGCCACGGCTCCCCCACCTTCAATTGATACCCCGGATCGACATCCGCCATTTCCCGCTTCATCGTCCTCTCGGATGCGACTCGGCGGTACCCGGCAAACAAGAAGGTTCGCACCGACCCCCAGGCCTGTCCGAGCCCCTCGTCTGGCCCTGCCAGCTGGTCGGAGCGTAGCCAGTACCCAAATAGTCGGCGCCTGGATTGGCCAGTGTCTGAGGCAAGCCGGTCACCAGCGGTGGGAAGGACCGGGAGGCGCTCCACCGCCCCCAAACGTGCCCCTTCCCTCGCCGGGGGCGTGGCACCGGATCGCTGGAGCGGCCAGAGCCCGCCCGCGACGGGACATGCCTTCCGGAGCCGACGTCGGCGCGACATGCCACCCGCGAACGACCTCCCGTCGATGAGCAGGGTCGGGTTCAACCGCCACAGATGTGGTGAAGGGGATGGCTAGGAGGAGCAGTGGCGCAGGCATCGGCGTCGAGTGTCTCCTCTCCGGTGGCGCCGCTCGGGAGTTCCCGGAGGACGGGACAGGGCAGGCCTGCTGAACCGCCGATCGCCGGGCAACTGTCGATCGGTTCCGGGGTGCGCCTTCCGACAGCGTCAAAGCGGCAGCAAGACGGCCGACGGATGCTCCGGATCGTGGAGAACCTGCTGGTCGGCCGCCTTGAACGCCGTCCCCCTGGCCACCGGTTCACCGAGCCCCAGGTTGCGCGCGAAGCGGGGATGCGCACCGCTGGAGACCTGGACCCGAATCCGATGGCCCCGGCGAAACCGATGGGCAGTTGGCCACAGCTCGACCCTCACCCGGCGGACCCCCTCCGCATCAGCCGGCGGCTGTCCCGGCTTCAGGCGCTGGAGACCATCGCAGAGGTTGACCGACCGGCCACGAGGGTCGACGTCGCAGAGGCGTACGAAGAAGTCGGTGTGCTCCAGACTGGAGCGGACGAAGAGATCGGCCGACACCGGCCCCATCACCACAAGGTCTCGTTGCAGTACCTCTCCCGTGAAGACCAGGACGTCGTCCCGAGCCTCGAGGCGACGGTTGTCCTTGGGGCCGGCGCCCGCGGCAAGGGTCACCCCACCCACCGCCGGCGTCGGCCGTTCGGGATCGTAGCGGTAGCGGTCGGGAGCGCTGGGAGGCGGCGGTTGGACCGCCAGCCCACCCCCGGGATGGAGGTACCACGGTTGGGGACGAACGCCCGGTGGGGGCCAGTCGGCCAAATCGAGCCAGCCCCCGCCCCCCATCACGAATATCCGGACCGGCGCCTGCGGCGGGGCCGAGGCTGCGTGGAGGTGACGGTCGAACCAGCTGAGCGTCTCCCGCAGGCCGGTTCGGAACGTGGCCCCGCTGGCGTGGGCCCATGGTCCGATCACGAGCCGGACAGTCCGCCCGGCCCGGCGCAGCCGGCTGTAGTCGGCGAGCATGGCGGGCAGGAAGATGTCGTACCAGCCCCCCAGCAGCTGCACCGGTGCCGTGACCCGGTCGAGTCCAGCGCTCACGTCGATGGCCGACCAGGCCTCGTCGTCCGGTTCGCGCTCCAGCCAGCGGCGAAAAAACTCCACCTCGTGTCCCGCGACCACGGTGTCGGTCTCCAGCAGCGGCAGGCGGCTCGCCGCCCGGCGCAGCACCCGGCCAAACCGGAGCAGCGACAGCAACATGCGAGGCGGTGGCAGCTCCATGTGCTGCACGGTGTAGGTCCAGGTCAGGGCCGTCTCCAGGGCCACCGAGCCACCCGGTCGCATGAGGCCGCGCAGATCTGAGCCGGAGAGCTGCACGGCCATGGCGCGAAGCTCGGGCACCCCCTGGGCGGCAAGCGCCCAATGGGCGAACCCCACGTAGCTGCCCCCATAGGTGGCCAGCACACCTCCGAACCACCGCTGCCGACGCAACCACTCCAGCGTCGCCAACCCGTCGGCGGCCTCGTTGACGAAAGGATCGAAGTGTCCCCCCGAGCCGAAGGTCCCACGGCAGCTCTGGACCAGAACCTGGTAGCCGCGCTCGGCCAGCAGGCGCGCCGAGAGGCCGTTGACGCCCCGACGGCCGTAAGGGGTCCGAACCAGGACCAGGGGGGCTTGGGGATCTCCCGCCGGGTAATACCGGTCCGCCAGCAGGATCGAGCCGTCGGGGGCGGGGACCTGGAGATCCCGCTCCACCCCAACCTGGTGGGAGCGGGCCGGAGGCAGCCGCCAGAGCCGGGCCAGCCCACGGCTGGCCCAGCTCATCCCTTCCGCCCCTCCAATGTCCGAACTCGGACGCACGCCATCGCCGTTCGCACGGGCTCCTGGGGGGCCCTAATCTCGATCCTACCCGGGCCAAGGCGCCGTTCGGGAACAGCTCCGGAGAGCGGCCGTGGGCGGCCCGGCAAGGCGATTTCGAGCCCACGGTAGATCCAGCAGGGTTGGTAACTGTTGGCGCTTGAACCTATGATAGTATGTAGGGGTGA
>CADDZO010000243.1 GCA_902812395.1 bacterium
CTACGCGGCCCAGGTCGCGGCCGCCTCCCGGGAGCCGGCGATCGTGGCCGTGACCTTCGGAGGCTTCAGCCGCTGGTTCCTCAAGTACGGCTTCTTCGCTTATCTGCCTCTCTATCTGGCCCAGCGCCTCCACGCCCCCGCCGACCAGATCGGCTACGTGGTCGGGATCGCCGGCCTGGCCGCGGCCCTGGTCGCCACTCAGGCCGGCCGGCTGGGTCTGGCCGGGCGCGGCAAGGCGGCGCTGGCCGCCAGCCTGGCGGCGTTCGGCCTCTGCCTGCCCGCGATCACGCTGATCGGCTCGATCTGGTGGGCGGCCGGCATGGCGGTGCTGCTGGGGGCAGCGGACGGCGTCCTGGGCCCGCTCCTGAACGCCTTCATCAGCGTGCTCCCGCCGCCCGGGGTGCGGGTAACGGTGGTATCCCTAAGCGGGCTGGTCCGCAACCTGGGCAAGGCCGTCGCCCCCGGCACGGTCGGCGTCCTGGTGCTGCTGCTGGGATACACGGCCGCCTTCGCCCTCGCCGGGGCGGTCGCGATCGCCGCGCCCATCTACCTGATCCCCCTCTACTGCCGGCCTGATCGGGCCGAGGAACGGCACCTTGACAGCGCCGGGACGGGATGGTAGGTTCCGATTGGATCAAGTGTATTGTATCCAAATTCCCGGAGGACGAGGGCCGCGGTCCCCCCGCGGTGGAGATCGATGACCATGCGCAAGCGCCTGTTCGTTCGGTTCCTGGTCGCCCTGAGCGCTCTGGCGCTGGCCGGCTGCGGGTCGGCAACCACCACCAGCCAGAGCGCCTCGACCCTGGGCCTGCCCGCCAGCGCCATCCCGAGCTCCCATCCCGACCTCAAGGGCATGACGGTGACCATCGCCGACCAGGGCTCCCCCTCGGTCGACCGCTTCACCGAGTTCCACATCGTCAAGCTGCTGCGCTCCTGGGGGGCGAACGCCTCCATCCTGTGGACGCCCTCCCAGCAGATCGCGGCCAGCGCCATCATCAAGGGAACCGCCCAGGTCTACACCTCGACCATCGCCGACGCCTTGCCCAGCGTCGACAACGGACTGAACATCGTGGCCTTCGGGATCAACAACCCCAAGGTCGACTACGTGCTCCTGGCCGCCCCAGGCGTCACCTCCATCCAGGATCTCAAGGGCAAGTCGATCGGCGTGCTCACCGGCGGCCCCGACGACATCACCTACGATTTGGTCGAGCAGGCGCTGCAGTCGGCTGGGCTCACCATCCACGACATCAACCTGGTGACGGTGGGCGGCCAGACCCTGCGGGTCGACGCCCTGGTCGCCGGCCGGATTAGCGCCACCGTGGTCAGCCACACCTACCTGCTCAAGCTCAGGAGCTCCGGCTACCACAGCCTGTTCGACTTCACCCAGCGCGACCCCAACCTGTACAACGACATCTTCTGGGCCCGGCCGGACTGGCTCGCCGCCCACCCCAAGCTCGCCGTGGCCTTCAACATGGCAGCGCTCGAGACCTACCGAACCTTCGACAACCCCAAGACCGAGCCCCAGCTGGTCGCGGAGGCCGATTCCCAGGTCCCCGGCGCCGTCGCCAGCCAGACCCAGGCGCTGTTCAAGATCTTCTCGACCTACGACATGTACCCACCCAACGCCGTGCTCCAGTCCTCGGCCCTGCAGCAGCAGGAGCAGCTCTACTACCGCTACCACACCCTGGACACCCTCACCCCGCTGTCCAAGTGGGCGACGACCAAGTACGACGCCGCCGCCCTCCAGGTCCTGGGCACGGCCAAGTCCTGAAGCCGGCGAGAGGAGGACACAACCGACGATGGAGGCGCAGCCAGAGATGGCGCTCACCGCTCCCGAGCGCCGGCTGAGAGGAGGGCAGGGGGGCTCGGGGGGACGCTGGCAGATCAGCCGGGGCCGGCTGACGCAGAGCCGCTGGGTGCTCCCGCTGCTCTCGCTGGTCGTGTTCCTGGCCATCTGGCAGGTGGTGGGCGGGCTGCTGAACCCGATCGTGCTGGCCACGCCCAGCGCGGTGGTGGCCGCCTTCGTCGATCTGGTCCGGACCGGCCAGATGCAGAGCGCGTTCGCCCTGGCCATGGAAGACTTCCTGGTCGGCTTCGGCTTCGCCATCGTGGTCGGGATGGTGGTGGGCATCGCCATGGGCCGCAGCCTGGCCATCGAGCGCATCCTGAGCCCCTACATCAGCTTCTTCCAGGCCATGCCCTCGGTGGCCGCCCTGCCCCTGGTGGTGGTCTGGCTGGGGGTCGGCTATCCGGCCCGGGTCTCGTTCGTCTTCTGGCTGGCGGTCCTGCCGGTCATCGTCAACACCTATGCGGGCATGATCGCCACCCCGGTCGAGCTGCGCGAGGTGGGGAAGATCTACCGGGTCCGGGAGCTGACCGTGATCCGGCGGATCGCCCTTCCCTATGCGCTCCCCTTCGTGTTCGCCGGCCTGCGCCGGAGCCTGGGCCTGGCCTTGATCGGGATGCTGCTGGGCCAGATGGACATCAGCGTGAAGGGGCTGGGAGGCATCATCATCACCTACGGGGACGAGCTCAAGACCAACTACCTGCTGGCCGGGATCTGCATCGCCGCGCTGGTGGGCGTGATCGGGGTCGGCGCGCTGGGGCTGGTGCGGCGCCTCGCCTTCCCCTGGATCGACGCGGTCGCGGGCAGGGACAACCAATGATCCGAGGGCGCCGCAGGGAGCTCCAGGACGAGGACGTCCTCGAGGTGTCGGCGACGGCCGAGGCGATCGTGGTCGAGGGCGTGGACAAGTGGTTCCGGCAGCACCGCCGCAGCCAACCCTTCTGTGCGTTGCGCTCGGTGTCGTTTACGGTCGGCGCCGGCGAGTTCGTGGCCCTGATCGGGGAGTCCGGCTGTGGCAAGACCACCCTGCTGCGGATGGTCGCGGGCCTGATCCCGGCCGACGCGGGGCGGATCCTGGTCGACGGCGAGCCGGTGGCCGGCATCGCCCGACACATCGGCTTCGTCTTCCAGAACCCCGCCCTCCTGCACTGGGAGACGGTGGCCCAGAACGTCGAGCTGGGCCTGTCCGGGGTGGGGCGCAAGCTGACCAAGGAACGACGCCGCCAGCTGGTGGCGGAGCAGCTAGCGTTGGTCGGCCTGGAGAGCTTCGCCCGCTACCACCCCTACCAGATCTCGGGCGGCATGCAGCAACGGGTGGGGCTGGCCCGAGCTCTGATCGCCAACCCCAAGATTCTGCTGCTGGACGAGCCCTTCGGCGCCCTCGATGCCTTCACCCGGGCCCGCCTCCAGGAGGAGCTGGCACGGCTGGTCGCGGTCAAGGGCTGCGCGGCGCTGCTGGTGACCCACGACGTCGAAGAAGCCCTGTACCTGGCCAGCCGGGTGGTGGTGATGGGGTCGCGGCCGGGCCACGTCGCCGCCGTGGTCCCAGTCCCGGGCACGGTGCCCCGGGACCGCCAGGCCTTCGTCGCTGACCCGGAGATGGCCCGCCTCAAGGCCCACGTGGTCTCCCTGATCACGGGCCAGGGGAGCGGCGGCGAGGCCTAGGGGTGCTGCCGGCCTTCCAGGTTCGGGGCCAGGGACCGCCCCTCCTGCTGATCGCCGGGACCGGCTTCTCCGGCGCCACCTGGCCGGAGCGGATGCTGGAGCTGCTGGCCGACGAGCGGACCGTGGTCTGGTTCGACGCTCGGGGGACCGGGCGCACGCCAGGGACGCCCGGCCCGTACTCCACCCGGGAGTTCGCCGCCGACGCCCTGGAGCTGCTCCACCACCTGGGCCTGGAGCCGGCCGCGGTGCTGGGCCACTCGATGGGCGGTCGGGTCGCCCAGTGGATGGCGATCGACGCCCCCGCAGCGGTGGGCTGCCTGGTCCTGGCCGCCACCGGCCCGGGTCCCTTCCGCCCCGGGGAGACCGCCTGGTCGGGAGTACCGTTGGCCCAGGCCCTGGGGCTGGCCCGGCTCGGCTACGAGCGGTACGCGACAGAGCACATCCGCGACACCTTCTTCACCGCCGAGACGGCCCGGTCCGAGGTGGCCGATCGCCTGGTCCAGGCCTGGCTCGAGACCAGACCCTCGCTGGAGGACTTCCTCAAGCACGTGGTCGCCCGCCAGGAGCACCGGACCACCGAGCTCCTGGACCGAATCACCCAGCCAACGCTGGTGCTGGTCGGGGACCGGGACACCTTCGCCGGGGGGCACGGATCCCACCAGGAGCAGTCCCGCTACCTGGCCGCGCATCTGCCCAACGCCGACTACCGGGAGGTGCCAGGGGCGGCGCACGGACTGTTCTGGGAGGTGACCGAGCGGTCGGTGGAGGTGGTGCTGGGATGGCTGCGATCCCGGGACAGCGCCGGGCAGCCGCTGAGGGCACAGACCTGAGCGAGATGGCGATCCACGACCACGGCGAGGAGCTGAGCGCCGAGGAGCGAGCGGCGCTTGCGGGCGAGGACTGGAACCCCGACCACGTGGGCCTGACCACGGTCGGCATCGACGTCGGCTCCTCGACCTCCCACCTGCTCTTCTCCCGCCTCCACCTGCGCCGCCTGGGCACCAGCCTCTCCAGCCGCTACGTCGTGGTCGGCCGCCGGGCGCTCGGCCAGAGCCCCATCCACGACACGCCCTACGCCGCCGACGGCAGGATCGATGCCGAACGCCTGCGTGAGCTGGTCGACGGCGGCTTCGCGGCCGCCGGCCTAAGCCCCGAGGAGGTCGACACCGGGGCCGTGATCCTCACCGGTGTGGCCAGCGAGCGGGCCAACGCCCGGGCCATCGCCGAGCTGTTCGCGGCCAGCTCGGGCCGGTTCGTGTGCGCCACCGCCGGGCACCGTCTGGAGGCGATCCTGGCCGCCCACGGCTCGGGGGCGGTGGAGCTCAGCCGCCAGCTCGCAGCCACGGTCCTGCACGTCGATGTGGGGGGCGGGACCAGCAAGCTGGCGCTGATCCGGCGGGGCCGGATCGAGGCGGTGGCGGCGATCGCGGTCGGGGGCCGCC
>CADDZO010000244.1 GCA_902812395.1 bacterium
CCCAGCAGTGCTGGGCACACGGCGATGAAGCAGGAACCCGGCACCGCGCGAGCGGGTAAGACCGGGACCGCCACTGGGCAACCGGTGGCTGCGGGTCGGCTGACTCATGCTCACTGACCCGCAACGGTGATGAATCACACCGTCTCCAGCGAGGCCTGGCAGAACCTGTGGTTCAACAGCACCCTGGTGGGAGAGACCGGCATCAACGCCGCCCTCTGCGGGACGTGGGGCTGCCCGGTGTTGATGGTGAGCGGCGACATCGCCGTCTGCCGGGAGGCGACCGAGCTTCTGGGTCCGGGGTTGACCGCGGTGCCGGTGAAGGCCGGCCTGGGGCGGACCTCGGCCCGTCAGCTGCCGCCGCGGCGGGCCCGCCAGCTGATCGAGGAGGGGTCCAGACGGGCATTGGCCGACCTGCATGCGGTGCGACCGTACGACCCCGGTCGTCCCTGCGAGATCCGGGTGGAGTTCGCACGCAGCGAGGCGCTCGACGTCTACGCCCGTCGGCCAGGCTGTGAGGTGGTGGGGGACAGACTCCTGGCTATCCGTGGCGACGATTGGTGGTCCGCCTGGAAGGCGTTCTATCTCGGCTGAAGGCCGTGCTCGGGTTACCCCAGCATCTTCTACCGGACCCGGCTAGGAGGCGCGGAGCCGCGGCTGCAAGGGGCAATCGGCCCCAGGCCTGAGTACGCGTTGCGCTGTGCCGGTGGATAATGAGCAGGCGTTTGTGATGGGCCCGGCAGCGGGGAGTCCAGCGAGGCAGGCCGGGAGCCTGGTGCGAAGCGGAGCCGCGCTGGCTGCCGCTTCTCTTCTGCTCTCCGCCTGTGGGGTGTTGGCGAGCGCACACCTGACGAGGCCCAAGCCCAGGACCAGCCCATCGGCGACGCCGACCGCGGCGGTGCTGGAGCAGGCCCGCCGCTTCATGCAGCTGATGGCGGTTGGAGACTTCGCCGCTCAGTGGGGGCTGCTCGCGCCCCAGGCCCAGCAGCAGTGGCCTTCCGCCCAGGCGCGCACCGCCATGCTCGAAGCCAAGTTCGGAGACGCCCCCATAGCCAGCTTCACGGTGGGCACTCCCACTCCGGGCGCAGCCTGGACCAGTCGGGAGAACCTCGTGACCGTATCGGGCGTGTGGCAGGTCCCGGTTGATGTCACCTTCCGCGAGCCGGCAGCAATCAGGCCCCAGGCGGCGGTGGCGGCGTACCAGCAGCTCTCCCTGGCGCTGACTCCGCCGCTGGGACGTGAGAAGCCGCAGGTGGTGGGCGAGGGCCCCGCCTCTCTGGACGCACCCATCATCCTTCCTCCTCAGGTCCTGGCCACGACCACCCGGGTGCCGATTCTCATGTACCACCGCGTGGCCCCCTACCCGAACCGTGCCGCCTACCGGACCATATACGACTGGGAGCTAGACTACGGGCTGACCGTCGATCCGACCGAGTTCCAGGGACAGGTTCAGTACCTGGCCCAAAACGGCTACGTCGCCATCTCGCTGACCCGTCTTGCTGATCACCTCCTCTACGGTCTACCGCTGCCGACCAAGTCGGTGGTGTTTACGTTCGATGATGGACGGATGAGTCCGTACATCTACGCCGTGCCCGTACTTCGCAAGTACGGGTTCACCGCGACCTTTTTCATACCCGCTGGCTTGGTCGGCTGGGAGCCGACCAAGCTGCCCTTGCGTTACCTGACCCAAGCCCAGATTGGCCAGCTGGCTCAGACGGGCTTCTGGATCGAGGATCACACACTCAAGGACAACGTTCCTTTGTGGTCGGTTGGTGGTGCTGAACTCCAGCAGCTAGCGCTCGACACCAGGACCACGCTGGAGTCGATGGCACACCAGCCAATTCAGTGGATCGCATACTCGGGGCGGTGGCCCTACCCCTCGGCAGCCACCGCCGGACCGGCCGAGCAGCAGCTCTTCCAGGCGCTGGCCGGGATGGGGTATGTGGGCGGGGTGGTGGATGCCTCGATCGACTCCACGACCGAGATGAGCCAGCAGCTGTGGCAGCTGCCCAGGGTGCGGGTGGGTCCCAACGAACCTCTGGCCACGTTCGTGGCCAACCTGGGCTGATGAGCCGTTGACAGCCCACGTTCGCTGCAGCAGGAACCATATTCAGGTGGAGATCGAATCCGCGTCGCCTGAGCGGGGCCGCCGTCTGCCGATCCCGCTCCCGGCCGATCCCTCCGTTCAGCGCTTCTGGAGCACCGGGGATCGCTCCCGTTCCAGCCGCTCGACCGAGGTGGTGAGGGCTTCGACGAGGTCCAGATCGACGGTCACGCCGAGCCCAGGACCGGCCGGAACCCGGAGCCGGCCCTCGTGCATGACGAACGGCTCGGTGATGTCCCGATGGAAGTAGCGGTCAGAGGCAGAGGTGTCTCCTGGCAACGTGAAGCCGGGCAACGCTGCCAGCGCCACGTTCCCAGCCCGGCCCAGCCCGGTCTCGAGCATGCCGCCCATCCAGACCGGCACCCCGTGTGCTTGGCAGACATCGTGCACTCGGCGGGCCTCCAGATAGCCACCCACCCGCCCGGGCTTGACGTTGACCACCGAACAGGCGCCGAGCGCAATCGCCTGGGCGGCTGCCCGGGCCGAGGTGATCGATTCGTCCAGGCAAATAGGGGTGCGCACCATGGCCGCCAATCGGGCATGCCCCGGCACATCGTCCTCGGGCAGGGGCTGCTCGATCAGCAGCAGGTCGAAGGCATCGAGCTGGGCCAGGTGCCGAGCGTCGGCGGTGCGATAGGCGGTGTTGGCATCCACCTGCAGCGGGATGGAGCCAAAGCGCTCCCGGATAGCCCTGACCGGTTCCACGTCCCAGCCCGGCTCGATCTTGATCTTGATCCGCCGGTAGCCCTGGGCGAGATACTTCTCTACCACCTCCAGCAGCTGCCCGATCGAGGGCTGGATCCCAACCGACACCCCGCAGTCCACGGCCTCGCGGACGGCCCCCAGATGGCGTGCCAGGGGCTCTCCTCGAGCCCTCAGCTCGGCATCGAGCACCGCCATCTCCAGGCATGCTTTGGCCATGGGATGGCCGTGCACCGGTCGCAGCAGCTCGGCCACGTCGGCAGCTCCCAAGAGCTCGACGGCGAAGAGCCGGGGCAAGAGCTCCCGGCGGATCACGTCTTGGGCGCCGTCCACATACTCGGATGAGTAGAGCGGGCTGGCCCCGGCAACGCACTCCCCCCATCCCTCGCCCACCGAGGTGGTGGCGTGGACCAAGAGGATGTCGCGCTCGGCCTCGGTCCCAAATGAAGTCGTGAACGGCGCCACCAGCGGCAGGCGGATGCGGCGTAGCTCGACCGACTCCAGTCTCACGATTCGACTCCTCCTGCATCGGGGCTGGGCGCCTCGAGGACGTACCATCCGTCGCGAGTAACGGTCGCGACTCGCCAGCCTTCCTGGATACGCCGGCCGACGGTCTCACGAACCGCGATTCGCCACTGGCGTGCCAACTCGGGTGAGCAGTGACGGAGGCCGACGATGTCGGCCGGGGCCCGGCAATAGAGAGGGCTTCCGGTCACCGATCGGATTACGGGTGCATCGGCCTCCTGGTCGAGGAGGATGCGCTCGGGCGGGGGCCAAGGCACCGAACGAGCTGGCTCGGAAGGCCTACCTGTGGCAGCTGCGACCGCCTTGGATGATTCGAGACGCCAGGTGACCACCGCCCGGTCGCTTTCCTCCCCGGCGTTGATGCCGTCCTCCATCTGGCCGTAGAGGTTGACGTGGTACTCGGTGACCTCTGCCCCGAGCCGGCAGATGTTGAAGTAACCGTTGCGCACCACGAGCGGATCGAATGTCCATCGGATCGTGCGTATCCCGCGCTCCAGGCACCAGCGCCGCTGGTGCTGCTTCAGGGCGAAGCCCACTCCGCGTCGCTGGGCGGCAGGAAGGACACCCAAGACGTGGGAGTGCAGGTGCCACTCGCCGTCACGACGGCCCCAGAAGCCGACCAGGCCGCCGAGGAGGCGGCCATCGGAGTAGGCTCCAGTGACGTAGCTGCCGGCCAACACCAGCGCCCGCAACAGGTCGACCTCCAGCGTGGGGCGGGGCGTCGTCCAGATGGCTTGGAGCAGCCTCGCGAGCTCGTCTAGGTCGGCAAGGTCCCGAAGCTCCTTGATCACTGTCCCTTTGCACCCAACTTGACATCGTCTCCGCCCTTGAAAGGCAGAGATTCCCGGTCGGCGTACCGCCGGGTGGTTGACGTTCGGGCCGCTTGGTTCTTGCGGTCCTCCCAGTCCAGTCACCCGGTGCCCCCCGGCCTAGTCTGTTACCGGACCGCACAAATGTATCACGGCGCCCTTGCGGGCCGCGCGGCGCTTCACTACCGGCCTGAAGGCGGACGCGCTGCGCCGCAATCTCGGTAGCAGCATCCTGGAAGCAGCACTAGCCGTGCCCCGCCCAGGAGTGGAGTGCACGGATCCCAACCACCAGGAGGCCGGGACGACCGGACCACCCCAGCGGTTCCGCGCTCACGGCAGCGGGACAGGGGATCCTTGGGGTCGGTAACTGTTGGCGTTTGAACCTATGATAGTATGTAGGGGTGACCTTGAAGGACTGGGCGCGGCAGCAGGGCGTTCATCCCATGACTGCCTACGCTGCTTTCGGGAATGCAAACTCCCAGTTCCCGCGCGCCGCGCCGGCCGGCTGATCCTGGTGGACCAGCCACCGGTCAGTGCTGTTCCAGGGATCACGGCCGTGTATACCCGCGTGTCCTCCGCCGACCAGAGGTCTGACCTGGACCTAGAGGTCGCCCGGGTGACCGCATGGGCAGCAGCCGAGGGACTTCCAGTCGGCCGCGTGGTGACCGAGGTCGGCTCCGCACTGAACGGCAAGCGCCGCAAGTTCTTGGCCCTCCTGCGGGACAATTCGGCGACCACGATCGGAGTGGAGCACCGCGACCGGTTCGCCCGCTTGGGCGCGGAG
>CADDZO010000245.1 GCA_902812395.1 bacterium
AGCAGCGCGTCGGCCGCCCAGACCAGGCCAGGCATGCTGCGGCAGCGCAGCTGCGAGGTCGGCTCGGCCACGAGGGGAGCGTCGCATCGGGCCAGGAGCGCTGCCAGTGGGCCGCGCAGCCCCTCGCCACCCGCCAGGTCGCCGGCCACCACGAGGGGACGGCGGGCGCCCTCCAGGGCGCTGGTGAGCTCCTCGACCAGCTCCTTGGGGGGCGCCGCCATCCCTTCCCAGACTCGGCACGGCCGCTCCGCCGGCAAGGGTTCGGGGATCTGGCCGGTGGGAGGAACGAGGGGCTCGCGGAAGGGCAGGTTCAGGTGAACCGGACCGGGCGGCGGGCCGGTGGCCTCGGCCACCGCCCGAGCGGCGAGCTGCCGCCAGCGCCGGGGAGCACCCGGGCCCCCCTCCGGCGGTCCCGGGTCGAAGAACCAGCGCACCGCGCTGCCGTAGAGGCGGGCCTGGTCGACTGCCTGGTTGGCGCCCACCTCCCGGAGCTCGGGCGGCCGGTCGGCGGTCAACACCACCAGCGGGACGCCGGCGTGGTACGCCTCCAGCACTGCCGGATGGAACTCGGCGGCCGCCGTCCCGGAGGTGCAGAGCAGGGCCACCGGAGCCCCGGTGGCCCTGGCCATGCCCAGGCCGAAGAAGGCGGCCGAACGCTCGTCGAGGTGGGTCCAGGAGCGGATGCCGGGATGGTGGGCGACGGCCATCGCCAGCGGTGCTGAGCGCGAGCCGGGAGCCAGGCAGCAGTGGCGGAGACCCGATCGGGCCAGCTCGTCCACGAAGGTGACTGCAAAGGACTGGGTTACGGTGACCTCATCCATGCAGCCCGTCACCTGTCTCTGTGGCTTCGCCCAGTCCGGGGAGACCTGGGAGGAGGTCGGCGCACTGGTCGGTCGAGGGAGATGGCTGGCCTTCGACCTGGATGCCACCACCCTGCCCGCTGCAGTGGCCGAGGTGGTGGCGCGCTGGGACCGGATGGCCATCGCCCGCTCCCACTTGGTCGGCTACTCGCTCGGGGGCCGCATCGCGCTGCTCCTGGCCGCCACCCACCCGGAACGGATCTTGAGCCTGACCGCCATCGGCGCCCACGCCGGCCTGGAGGGGCCGGAGCGGGTCGCCCGGCTGGCCGACGACCGCGAACTCGCAGATCGCATCGAGCGCTCTGGCATCGACTGGTTCGCCAGGGAGTGGGCAGCGCGCCCGCTGTTCGCCGGCCTGGCCCGACGTGGTCCCGCCTTCCTCGCCCACCTGGACGCGATGCGGCGCCGGCAGCGGCCCGAGCGCCTGGCCGCGGTGTTGCGGGGGATGGGAGCAGGCGCCACCGAGCCCTTCTGGGACCGACTGGGGGCGATCACGGCCCCGACCCTGCTGGTGGCGGGGGGCGAGGACATCCGCTATGCCGCCCTCGCTCGACGCCTGGCCACCGCCATCACGGGGGCCAGGGTGGAGATCGTTCCCAAGGCCGGCCACGCCGTCCACCTGGAGCGGCCAGCGGAGTTCGCCCGGCTGCTGGGGGCCCACCTGGAGGCAGCCGAGGCGGTCATGGGCTAAGAGGATCGCTCCAAGCCAGGGCTCCATCGCGTCTACCGGCCCAGCAGCAGGCCCAGGGTCCAGAGCAGTGCCCACCACACTTCCAGCTCCGCCGTCCGCTTCAGCGCCCGCACCAGGCGGGCCGCCTCGACGCCCCCGGTCGCCCTCACCACCGAGACCATCCACGGCAGCAGCGCCACCGGCAAGAGCGCGGTCCAGGGGACCTGGCCGGCCGCTGCCGCCACCAGGGGTGCGGCCAACGAGGCGGCCAGGAAACAGGCGATCAGGAGGCGGGTGCCGTAGGGGCCGAGCCGGACCGCGAGCGTGCGCTTGCCCGCCTCTCGGTCGGTCTCGCGGTCGCGCAGGTTATTGACCGCCAGCACCGCGCAGGCCAGAAAGCCGGTGGCCGCGCCCGCCGCCCAGGCCCCGGGCGGGATCCGAAGCGAGGCCACGTAGGCGGTCCCGACCGTGGCCACCAGCCCGAAGAAGATGAACACGAAGACTTCGCCCAGCCCCCGGTAGCCGTAGGGCCAGGGGCCGCCGGTGTAACCCCAGGCGGCCACGACGCAGGCTGCGCCCACGGGCAAGAGACGCCAGTCGGTGGTGAGGCTGACCGCCGCCCCCGCGGCCGCGGCGACGGCGAAGGCGACCAGGGCGGCGAGTCGCACCGCTCCGGGAGAGACCACCCCCGAGGAGGCTGCCCGGAGCGGCCCCACCCGGCGGCGGTCGGCACCGCGGACGTGATCGGAGTAGTCGTTGGCGAGGTTGACCCCGACCTGGATCGCCAGCGCCACCAGCAGCGCGCCGAGGATCTGGGCGGTTCGCACCGATCCGGCTCGCACCGCCACCGCGGTCCCGGCCAGGACAGCGGAGACCGACACCGCCAGCGTGGCCGGACGCAGGGCCGACCACCAGATCCGGGCTGGACGTAGCGCCGCTTCAGGGGCGTCGGGGGAAGCGACCGAAGTCGGGCTTCCGCTTCTGGACGAAGGCATCCCGTCCCTCCTGCGCCTCCTCGGTCATGTAGAAGAGCATGGTGGCGTCCCCCGCCAGCTGCTGGAGTCCGGCCAGGCCGTCGTCGGCCGCGTTCATGCCCGCCTTGATCATGCGCAGGGCGATGGGACTGTGCTGGAGCATGCGCCGGCACACGGCCAGCGTCTCCTCCTCCAGTCGCTCGAGCGGCACCACCCGGTTGACCAGCCCCATCTGGAGCGCCTCCTGGGCCGAGTACTGCTCACAGAGGAACCAGATCTCACGGGCTCGCTTCTGGCCCACGATCCGGGCCAAGAGCCCGGAGCCGTAGCCGGCGTCGAAGCTGCCCACCCTGGGCCCCGTCTGACCGAAGCGGGCGTTGTCGGCGGCGATCGTGAGGTCGCAGACCACGTGCAGGACGTGGCCTCCACCGATCGCGTACCCGGCCACCATCGCCACCACCGGTTTCGGCGTCCGCCGGATCTGGATCTGGAGGTCGAGGACGTTGAGGCGGCCCACCCCCCGCTCGTCGCGGTAGCCGTCATCGCCCCGGACGGTCTGGTCGCCACCCGAGCAGAAGGCCTCCGTTCCCGCCCCGGTGAGGATGATCACGCCGACCGATGGGTCGTCACGGGCCACGTTGAAGGCGTGGCTAAGCTCGAAGAGAGTCCGGGGCCGGAAGGCATTGTGGACGTGAGGGCGATCGATCGTGATCTTCGCGATTCCCTCCATCGTCTCGTACCGGATGTCCTGGTAGTCGCCGCTGCGCACCCAACTGTTCAAGTCGATACTCCTAGAGCACTCACTAGTATGGTCGCATGGTAGCCGACAGGCTGGCCGAGCTGGCCGCTCGACATGGCGTCCGGCGGGCAGTGACCGACCGCTCAACCGGTATGTGGCTCAGCTGGCAGGCGCTGGACGACCTGGCCACGACCTGGGCCCGCCGATTCGAATCGCTGGGCCTCCGCGCCGGCCAGCGTGTGGCCATCATGGAGCCGGCCGGGGTGCGCTTCGCCGCGCTCTTGCACGCCTGCCTCCGGTCGCGGTGCGCTCTGGCGCCGATCTCGCCACGGGCGACCGGGCCCGAGGTGGAGCGGGTGCTGAGGGGCTGCCGGCCCCGGCTCTGGGTCCGCGACGGCGAGGTGGAGGTGCTCCCCGATCCCGCCCCGGGTGATCCCGGCGATGCCTGCCTGCTCCACACCTCGGGGACGACCGGTGATCCCAAGGCGGTCCGGCTCACGCTGGAGAACCAACTGGCGTCGGCCCGTGGGTGCCTGGAGATGCTGGGGTGGAGCGAGCGCGACCGCTGGTTGCTCGTGCTCTCCCCCCACACCGTCGGTGGTCTGGCGGTGTTCTTCCGCGCCCTTTTGGCCGGACAGGGTGTGGTCACGGTCGCTCGCTTCGAGGAACGGGCGATCCTGGCCACAATCGCCGACACCCACCCCACGCTGCTCTCGGTGGTTCCGACCATGCTGGAACGGCTGGTGGCAGCGGGCGGGGCGGAGCCGTTGCGGAGGTTTCGGGCCATCCTGGTGGGAGGCGCGCCAGCTCCGGCCGAGCAGGTGCGGCGTTGGGCGGCGATGGGGTTGCGCGTGTGCCCCACCTACGGCCTCACGGAGACCTGTTCTCAGGTGGCGATCGTCCCTCCCGGGCGGGCGGAGCAGATGTCCGGGACGGCGGGCCTGGTCTGCCCCCACGCCTCGATCGCGATCGAAGACGACCAGATCGTGGTCTCCGGCCCCTGCCTCTCCCCCGCCTACCTGGTGGAGGGGGCGTCGCGGCCGATCGGGCCCCGCTTCCGGACCGGGGATGTGGGCCGCCTGCGCGAGGACGGCATCCTGGAGGTCTGGGGCCGCCGTGACGACGCCATCCTGACCGGCGGGGAGACGGTGCAGCCACAGGCGGTGGAGGCGGTGCTGCGCGCCCATCCCGCGGTGCTCGACGCCGCGGTCGTGGGCGAGCCCGATCCGCTCTGGGGCCAGGTGGTGACTGCCTGGGTGGTGGCAACCGGCGCGGGCCAGGACGAACTCGATGTCTGGTGCCGCAGCCACCTCTCGGGAGGCGCCATCCCCCGGCGATGGCGGTTCGTGGAGTGCCTTCCCCGGACCGAGGGAGGGAAGCTGCTCCGCCGCCGCCTGAAAGGAGGCACTCCGCGGGCAGCGAGCTGAGGGAAGTGCCTGGCATTACTGCCATTACACACAGAAGTGCCTGGCAGTTGTATTAGCGCAGCATGATACGACCCGAGGCTCGTACACCACGTCCCTGGACGCTAACCCCGATCTTCGCGCAGGGATTTCGACCCCAGGCTCCCTCCTGAGCCCCTAGGCGCCCACCCGAGGCTGAACTTGACCTGGTCCGCCAGACTGGCTCTACGCTCAGGCTGATCATCGGATA
>CADDZO010000246.1 GCA_902812395.1 bacterium
GCGCAGGCCCACCCCACAGCGGATCACCGGCACCGCCGGCAGCCGCCGCCGGACCGCCGCCGCCTCCGGCCCGGTGGCGGCGAGCACCACCAGCTCAGGCCAGCCCACGGTCGCGATACCAGGCCACCGCCCGCTCCAGCGCCGCCGTCACCGGTCCGGGCCGCCAGCCCAGCTCTCGCTCCGCTTTGCCCGAGCTGGCGTACATGAGGTGACGCGACATCCGCACCCCTTCCAGCGGTACCGCCGGCACCCCGCCGGTCAGCCGGCAGCGGAGCTCGTCTGCCCAGGCCAGGCCGAGCGCGGCGGGATAGGGGATGCGCCAGCGCGGGAGCGGCCGGCCGGCCAGCGGTGCCAACAGCTCCCAGAGCCGATCCAGGGTCAGGTTCTGTGCCCCCAACAGGTAGCGCTGGCCGGGACGACCGCGCTCCAGGGCAACGACGTGGGCACGGGCCACGTCTTCCACCGGGACCAGGTTCAGACCTCCGTCCGGCGGCCGAACCGGCATCCTGCCGCGCATGAAGTCCAGCACCAGCCGGCCGGTGGGCGTCGGCTTCCAGTCCCCCGGACCGACCGGAGCGGTGGGGAGCAGGGTCACCACCGGCAGCTGGGCGGCCAGCGCAGCCCGCTCCTGGGCCAGCTTGGAGGCGTGGTAGCCGGAGCTCGGCTCCCCGTCCGCCCAGTCCTCCTCGGTGGCCGGGCGACCACGGGCCGGCCCCACTGCCGCCGAGCTGGAGGTCACCACCGCCCGCTCCACCCCGGCCAACCGGGCTGCCTCCAGGATGCCGGTGGTGCCGAGCACGTTGGTCCGCCAGAGCCGCTCGCGGTCGGCGGGGGCGAACGAGTAGAGAGCGGCAACGTGGAGCAGGTGGCGGCAGCCGCGCATGGCCCCGACCAGCCCGCCCGGCCGTTCCAGATCGCCCACCACCAGCTCGCACCCGGCCAGCCCCTGGGCGGCCGGGCTGCCCCGCTCCGGGGGACGGCGGACCAGGGCGCGGACCGCGTACCCGGCGGCAAGCAGCTCACGGGCGACGTGGCCGCCGACAAAGCCGGTGCCGCCGGTGAGGAAGACCCGCTCCGCCACCTCAGCTGGAGAGCGCCGCCCGAACCGACTCCTTGAGGGAGCGGGTCGAAGCCAGCACCGCAGTCGGCTCGTAGCCGCAGTGGGCCATGCAGTTCTCGCACTTGGGGTGTCGGCCGCGCCCGTAGCGAGACCAGTCGGTCTCCTCCACCAGCTCCCGGTAGGAGGCGGCGTAGGGGGCGTCGGCCATCAGGTAGCAGGGCCGCTGCCAGCCCAGCACGGAGAAGGAGGGGATGCCCCAGGCAGTGCACTCGAAGTCGACCTTGCCCTCCAGGAAATCGAGGTAGAGCGGGGTGTGGTTCAGCCGCCACTTGCGGCGCTTGCCGCCGGCGAAGGCCTCACGGAAGATGGCCCGGGTGCGCTCGACGCCCAGAAAGTGCTCCTGGTCGGGAGCCTTCTCGTACGCGTAGCCAGGAGCGATCTGCATCTGGTCCACCTTCAACTCGTCGTTGAGAAAGTCCAGCACCGCCCGGATCGAGCGGGCATCGTCCTGGCCGAAGAAGGTGGTGTTGGTGGTGACGCGGAAGCCGCGGCGCTGGGCCTCCCGGATCGCGGCCACCGCCTTGTCGAACACGCCCGAGCGGCACACCGACTCGTCGTGGCGCTCGCGCAGGCCGTCGATGTGGACCGACCAGGCGAAGTACGGCGAAGGCTGGAACAGGTCCAGCTTGCGCTGCATCATCAGCGCGTTGGTGCAGAGGTAGACGAACTTGCGCCGCTTGACCAGCTCCTTGGCGATGAGGTGGATCTCCTTGTGGATCAAGGGCTCGCCGCCCGCGATCGAGACCATCGGCGCGCCGCACTCTTCGACCGCGTCGATGCACTCCTGCACCGTGAGCCGCCGGGCCAGGATGTGCTGCGGGTGCTGGATCTTGCCGCAGCCAGCGCAGGCCAGGTTGCACTGGTAGAGCGGCTCAAGCTGGAGGACGAGGGGGAACTTCTCCACCCTCCGCAGCCGCTGCTTGGTGATGTACCAGCCGACCGCTAGCTTCTGCCGCCAGGGCACGCTCATGCTTCACCTCCCCCACCCCCGACCGCCCCTCCGGCCAGGGCCATGGTCGGGAAGACGTGGCGGTAGAGGTGGTAGTTGATGTAGAAGTCGCGCGGAAACCCGGTGCCGGTGAACTCCGGTTCGTCCCATGTCCCGCCGACCTGGCGCTCGCGCAGGAACTCCAGCCCTTGCCGGCAGGCCCGGTGCCTGCCCAGCCCTGCCGCCTGGAGCGACAGCACCGCCCAGGCGGTCTGGGAGGCGGTGCTGACGCCCACGCCGGCAAAGGAGGGATCGACGTAGGAGTGGCAACTCTCCCCCCAGCCCCCGTCCGGGTTCTGAACCCGGATCAGCCATTCCACGCCCCGCCCGACCAGGTCCCGGCCGGCGCCGAGCGCAGTCAGGGCCGAGACCACGCACCAGGTCCCGTAGATGTGGTTCACCCCCCATCGCCCCCACCAGGAGCCGTCGGGCCGCTGCTCCCGCCGCAGATAGGCGAGGCCGCCCGCCACCACCGGGTCGTGCTCGTCCCGGCCCAGGGCGGCCAGCATCTCCAGGACGTGGGCGGTGACGTCCTCGGAGGGAGGATCGAGCATCGCCCCGAAGTCGGCGAAGGGCAGGCGGTAGGCGAGCTGGCGGGTGTTGTCACGGTCGAACGCTGCCCAGGCCCCGTTGCGAGAGCGCATCGCCACCACCCAGCGGGAGGCCCGCTCCACCGCTGCCGCGGCGCGCTCGGGAGCCACCGCCAGCAGCGCCAGCACCACCAGGGCGGTGTCGTCGACGTCGGGGTAGGTGTCGTTGTCGAACTCGAAGGCCCATCCCCCGCACTCGACCCCGCGGCAGCGCACCTGCCAGTCCCCCCCGGCCGAGATCTGCTCCTGGAGCAACCAGTCCACCGCCTGCTGCAGCCGGGGATGCTGGGGGCTGAGTCCCGCCCGGCGTAGGGCCAGCACCGCCCAGGCGGTGTCCCAGACCGGGGACATGCAGGCCTGGAAGCGCCACCCGGCCCCGTCCTCGAGCGCGAAGACCTCCAGCCCCTCCACCCCCCGCCGCATGGGCTCGTCCTCCAGGGTCATCCCCTCCAGGCTCATCGCGATCAGCGAGTAGACCCAGGGGGGCTGGATCCCGCCCCAGCAGCCGTCGCGCTCCTGCCGGGCCAGGATCCAGTCCAGCATCCGCCGCCGGGCCCGGCCCCGGAGCGGCTGCCGAGGGAGCCGCTCGTAGAGCTTTTGCAACCGGTCCAGCCACCAGAAGGGCCCGCTCCCGGGCACCCGCCCAAGTGCCCCCTCGGTCCCGGGCAGGACCAGCTCGGACAGGCCCACACCCAGGTCCCGCACCGGGCGCCGGGAGAGCACGATCGTCAGCGGCGCGATCGTCTGTCGCGCCCAGCAGGCGAAGTCATAGAGGTTAAGGGGCATCCAGGTCGGAAACCAGATCAGCTCCGGGGGCATGCTCGGCACCCCCTGCCAGGGGTACTGGCCGAAGAGCGCGAGCCAGATCTTGGTGAAGACCCGGGCCCGGGCCACCCCACCCAGCCGCCGCACCACCTCCAGCGCCCGCGCCATCGGCGCCGAGGCGGGGTCCAGCCCCAGCGCCTTGAGGGCGGCGTAGGCCTCGATGGTGGTGCTCAGGTCGGCGGGGGCACCATGGTACAGGCCCCAGGAGCCGTCCTGGCGCTGACAGCCGAGCAGGTGCCGGATCGCCCCATCACGGATTCGGTCCAGGTTCCGCCCCAGGCCCAGGAAGCGGAGCAGGAGCACGTGCTCGGCGGTCATGGTGGCGTTCGTCTCCAGCTCCCCCACCCACCAGCCGGCCGCGTCCTGGCGGGAGAGCAGCCACTCCACCGCCGCCTCCAGATGGCGGTCGGTCGTCACCTCAGCCATCCATCCCCTCCTCCTGGAGCGCCGCCGCCGCCGCCCGGCCGCTACGCACCGCCGACTCCATCGTGTCCGGCCAACCGGTGTCGGTCCACGATCCCGCCAGGACCAGGTTGGGCACCCCGGTTCGGGGGCCAGGGCGGACCTCGCCCCGGTAGGTGGCCTCGGGGTTGCGGGTGGCCGCTCCGCGCAGCAGCCGGGCGCCTTGAAGGCCCTCCAGGCGGCACGAGACCTCGGCCCAGCACCGCTCGACCAGCTCTGCCTCCGGACACTGAACCAGGCTGTCGGCACTGGAAAGGCTGCAGCAGAGGTAGCCAGGCGCCTTCTCGAACACCCACTGCACGGGCGAGTCGAGCAGGGCTCCGAACTCGAAGCCGAGCCGGCCCCGGTCGTGCCAGAGGTGGACGTCAACGATGGCCCGGGCCCGAAACCGCTCCAGGCCGGGGACGAGCGCCCCGCCCGCGAGCAGGCGGGCGGCCCGGTCGGGGGGAACCGCCAGCACCGCCGCCCGGCAGCGATGGCGGCGACCTTCGGCGTCGCACAACGCCCTGAGCTGCCCTCCCTCCAGCTCCAGCCCGGTGACGGGGGTGCGGAGGTGGACCGTGGCCAGCCGGGCGGCGGCGGCCTCGGCCAGACGGGCCAGCGGAATCGTGAGCCAGCCGAAGCGGGCGGCGCCCGCCTCCAGAAACGCGGTGGCGACCACGAAGGCGGCCTCGGCCGCCGAGATCTCCTCCAGAGGGGCGTTCAGGGCAGGGACGAAGAAGGGCTCCCAGAAGGCCCGCCGGGCCCTCTCCGACTGGCCGTGCCGATCGAGCCAGCCGGCCAGGCCGCCCCGCGGGGAGCGGGCTAGCCGAAGCAGAGCCAGCGCCACCCGGATCCGCTCGCCCGGGGCCAGAGCGCGGTAGCGGGCCAGCCCCAGGGCCAGGTC
>CADDZO010000247.1 GCA_902812395.1 bacterium
GTGGTGGGGGCGGTGGTGGCCCCGGTCTCGAGCTTGGTCCTGGTCCTGCTCTACCGGGACCTGCGCATTCGGCGCGAGGGCTGGGGCCTGGACCAGCTGGCCCAGCGGGTGCCACCAGGGTGAGGCTGCTGGCGGTGGGGGGCGGCCGTGGTGCTGGCCGGGGCTGCGCCTTCGCCCGTCCTCCCGCCCATCGTGGCCCCGGCCGGCGCCGCTCGAGTGGTGACCCGCACCCTTGCCCAGCCGCGCTACACCGGCCTGCGACAGGGCCCGAGCTGGCAGGAGCGCCTGGAGCTGTGGCTGCTCCAGGGCCTGGCGTGGCTGCTCTCTCGCCTGGGCCGGCTAGGGTGGGTGCCAGCCTGGGGAGTGCTGCTGGCCTGCGCTGCCCTGCTCGCGGGGGCGGCCGTCTGGGCACTGCGGCCCGGCCTGCGCCGCACCCGTCGGATGGCCCAGGGGGCCCCGTCGTTGCCGTTGGGCACCAGAGCCGATCACTTCGCGGCCGCCGATCGACTAGCTGCTGGCGGCGATCTGGGGTCCGCGGTCCGCGAGCTTGCCGCCGGAGTAGCAGCCGCCCTTGGCCAGGAGCGGATCCGGGAGGAGGGACCGCTCACCGTCCGTGAGATCTTCGCCCGCTCATCCGATCCCGGCCGCCTGGGACCCCTGCTGACCGCCTTCGAGGCCGCCGCCTACGGCTCCAGGCCGCCGGACCGCGACGCCTATGCCTGGGGCCGTCGAGGCCGCCTGCCCATTCCGCAATGCGGCGGCATGAGCCAGCGGGCACGTCTGGCGCTGGTGGCGGCGCTGGTCGTGGTCGGTCTGATCGTGGCCGGGTCGCTCACCCAGAACCCCGGCCCTCTCTGACCCCAGCACCCAGAGCGACGCGGCCGACGGGGCCTCGGCCCTGCCCCAGGTGGCCTCGGCGCTGGGCCGTCCCGCCCGTATCCTCGAGGCCTCGTTCACGCCCTCCCCGTCTCTCGGGGAGCTGATCGTCCTGAGCCCCATCTGCCCTTTCACCGCTGGCCAGGCGCGACAGGTGCTCGGGTACCTGGAGGGGGGCGGGGTGCTGGTCTACGCCGCCGAACACGGTGACCCGGAGCTGGATCGGGTGCTGGGCGTGCAGCGGCCTCCCGAGGAGGTGACAGGCCTGGGGACCGGGGTGGCGTCTCGCCTCCCCGGTGTCGGCCAGGTGGTGGGAGCACCGCTGGTGGTGCCGTTGCTGCTCGGCGCCGGTCAGCTGGCACTGGTCCGCAATGCCCAGGGGGCGGTCCTGGCCATGGAAGAGGTGCTCGGGCGGGGCCGGGCAGTGGTGCTGGCCGATCCGCTGCCGCTCTGCAACGGCTATTTGGAGCAGGGCTCCAACTGGCGATTGGCCGCCGGTCTTCTGGCTCTGGCGCCGCGGGGGCGGGCAGTGGCCTTCGACGAGTACCACCACCAGCAGCTGCTCGCCTCCTCGCCGGCCATGGCCTGGCTGAGCGCCCCGCGGGTGGCGGGATTGATCTGGGCGGTGCTGGCCGCCTTCATTTCCCTGACCCTGCACGGCCGGGCCTTCGGCCCCCGACTGGAGCTTCCCGGAGTGGCGCCCCGCTCCAGCTCCGAATACGTGGCAGCGGTGGGCCGGTTGCTCCGGCGCAGCCGGGCCGGGCCCGAGGTGGCCTCGGTGCTGGTGGAGACCACCCGGCGCCGGCTGGCGGCTCGCTGGGGTCTGGGCCCTGGTCTCGAAGGCCTGGCGCCGGCAGAGGCGGCCGAGCTGGCTGCGGCCCAGCGGGAGCTGGCCCGTCCCACCGAGGCCAGCCTGCTGAGCGGCGCCATCCGACTCCAGCGCCTGGCCCGGCCATGGGCGATCCGCTACCCTCCGCGAGGCCTCGGCCGAGCTGGTGGCCCACGTCCTGCGCCTGGGCCAGCGACATCGGGTGCTGGTGGTCGCCATGGCCGACCCGGAGCTCATGGCGGCCCTCCGCCGCGCCCCTCGGCGCTCGGTCGAAGTCTACGAATGGGCCGCGGCCGAAGAGCTCCTGGCCACCCGCCGGCGGGCCTTCGAGACCATGCGGCAGGGCGGGTGGAGGGCCTGGACGTCGAGGCCGGTCTGCTCAGCCCGGCCGTGGTCGAGCGCTATCTGGAAGTCAAGGAGCGGGGGCTGGCCTGAGCGGCGGCGTTCTGGGCCCCGCGCCTCGGACCGCGTCCGGCTGCCGTCGCCGGGCGATGGGAGGCCGACTGCCGACGATTCCCTTCCCGGGTCCGACCGGCGCCAAAGAGCCACCCGTAGAGCCTTACGCTGTCACGCTCCAAGTTCGGCGATCAGACGTCCGGTTCGATCCCCAAGTGCCTCTGGATCTGCCGCGCCATCTCGAGAGCCACTTCGTCCTTCTCCTCCTCCGACAGCTCGTCCCAGTTGTCGGGATAAGGGAGAAAGATCGGCTTGCTTGGATACTTCCTCGGTCGGCCGGTCGGTTCTCCTGTTCCACGTGTCTCGATCTCCTTCTGCCGAGCGTTGTCCCAGATGGAGTACTGGTTCCGCTCGACGCCCAATTGGAATGCTCTGGGGCGGCTTTCTATTCGCTCGGAAGGCTCGATTCGCTCGGAAGGCTCGATCCACAGGTAACCCTCGTGGGACCACCCGCCGGTGAGCGTGGCCCAGGCGGTGTTGCGCAACTTGTTTCGGATCGTCGACTTCCTCCCGGCTTTCTACGGGGTGGGGATGGTGGCCATCTTCTGGTCCAACCGCGATCAGCGGCTGGGCGACCTGGTAGCCGGCACCCTGGTGGTGCGGGAGCGGGGCGCGGTGCGGCTCCGCGATCTGGAAGCCGAGGTCGCCAGCGCGTCCCCGAGCCAGGGGTGGCGGCGCCAGCTCTCACCCGAGCTGCGGCGCTTCGTGGTCGCCTACGCGCAGCGCCGACGCCAGCTCCCGGCCGGGCGTCGTGCCGAGCTGGCGGGCCAGGTGGAGGCAGCGCTGCGGGCGGTGCTACCGGAGGTGGTCGCGACCGAGGGTGCGCTCGCCGCCCTGGAACGGCTGGCGGTCGAGGCCTGAAGCGCCAGGTTGGCCCGGGATGGGAAGGTATGCTTGGCGCTCCGGAGTGGGCGGGTCACTCCGAAGGAGCGGCGAGAGGTGCGAGCGGACCATCTGGGGAGCTCCGTTGGGCACCGCCGAGCGGCGGTGAGCGCTCCCTGTTGTGCGCCCGGGCGGTAGCGTGGTCGACTCCCTCCCGGTCCTGCTCGCCGCCAGCAGCGCTCGCGCTGCCTCGGCGGCCACGGCAGCGCGCCACGGCGGGTTCAACCCCACCGCGCTGCTGCCCTGGGCAGCGCCCCTGGTGCTGGCCGCCCCGGTGGTGGGCTTCGTGGTCCAGGCCGTGGGGATTCGTGGCCGTCGGGCTGCCGGCAACTTCGGGTTGTTCGTCGTCCTGGTCATGCTCGCGGCCACTGCCACGGTGGCCTGGGTCCGGTTCCACGTGGCCGCCGCCTACACCGTTACCTACGACTGGATCAACATCCCCGTGGCCTACCAGGGTGATCCGCGTTTTCAGGAGTTCGTGGTCGAGCTGGCCATGCGCTACGACCACCTGGCCCTGGCCGGCCTGGGCGGGGTCCTGGTGGTACTGCTGCTGGCCCTTGCCTGGCAGCGGACCGCCCGGGGGGAGCAGGGGCCGATCCGGTTCCAGGCGGCGGCCATGCTCCTCGCCCTGGGTGTCTCCGGGGCGCTGCTCAGCCCCGACCTGGCTGCCTTCGCCGGCTTCTGGGTGGTGGCGGGGGTGGCCAGCTACCTGCTCCTCGGCCACCGCTGGGGGACCGAGGCGGCCGGGCGCCGGGGCCGGATCGCGCTCGCCCTCCCCTTCGCCGGCGACGTCGCCCTGCTGGCGGCGGTGGCGGTCCTCTACTCCCGCTTCGGGACCCTGGAGATGGGTGGGCTGTGGCCGCAACTCCACGGGGTGCCCGGGGTGGGGCTCAAGTCGCTGGATGCGGCCGCGGTGCTGGCGGTGGTGGCGGTCGCCATCCGAGGCTCGATCTGGCCCTTCACCCCCTGGCAGACGGCGGCTGCGGATGCGCCTCCCGCTGCCCTGGCAGCGGTGGCCGGGATCTGGCCGGTGCTGGCCGGCACCCTGCTCCTCCGGATCCTTCCCCTGATTGGTGGGGCCGGCCCTCAGCCTCACCACATCGCCGCCTACGCCTTCGGGGTGGCGGCGGTGGTGGGGCCGCTGGCCTCGCTGATCGCGACGGATGCTCGCCGGGCGCTGCTGCTGGGCTCGTCGGGGGTGGTGGCGCTGGGCCTGCTCGGGATCCTGTATTCCCCGTCCGACCAGGTCGGCTTCACCGCCCTGCTGGCGGTAGGTGCCGCTCGTGCTGGAGGCCTGCTGGCCGTCGGTGCGGCCGTGGCCGCGATGCGCTCCGTCGACCTGCGCGATCTGGGAGGGGCCTGGGTCCGGATGCGCTGGACCGCACTCGCCCTACTCCTGGCTGCAGTCGGACTTGCCGTCGCCGGCTATGGCCCCGCCAGCCTGCGTCCAAGCTCGATTGCCTGGCTGGCGCTGGCTCCTGGCCTGGCGCTGGTTGCGCTGGCTGCCTTCCGCACCTACCTCGCCATTGCCCACGGGCCCTTGCGACGCCGCCGTGCCTTCGAACCGAGCCGGGTGCGCGAAGCTCCGGCTCTGGCGGCCGGGGGGGCGGTGGTGTCGGGCCTGGCCGGGCTGGTGGCGGTGCTCCTGGCGTTCTGGCCGGGCTGGGCCGGGTACCTGCAGCACGGTGCCGGTGCCGCCCCCGGCCACGGGATCTGGGCGGTGGTGGGAGCCGTCCTGGTGGTGGCCGGGGCCGCGACGGCGTTGGTCGGGCTGGGGGCGGCCAGGGACGCGGTGCTGGGAGTGGCAGCGGCGGCGGGGACGGT
>CADDZO010000248.1 GCA_902812395.1 bacterium
CCCCCAACCCTGCCTCCAGGGCAGTGCCCCCGGACCGGGCAGGGACCAGGATCACGCCCATGAGAGCACCGGCCCCCACCTGGACCACCAAGATCAAGAGGTAGGTCACCACCAGGATTCCGAAGGTTCGCCACCAGCGGCCACCGGTCAGCTCCCAGCTCCGCTGCAGGGCCCGCACCGGTCCCACCCCTTCCTGGAGCATGGTCGGCACGGCCACCGCCCAGCGGACGCCCAGCCAGATGCCCGCCAGGACCCCGGCCAGCACACCCAGCACCCCGACCAGCGCGCTGCGGGAGACGACCGCCAGCAACACGATCGCACCCACCGCCAGGGCGAGGCCCACCACCACCACCAGATAGAGCAGGGACAGGCCCCACAGCGCCCAGTAACGCCGGCCGACGCCGCGGAAGGCGGTCTCCAGGGTGGGGGCGCCGCCCTGGGCGAGGTCCAACCCGGCCCGGATCACGGTTCCCAGGCTGAAGGGCACGATCAACAGTTCCAGCAGCCAGAAGGCGCTGGCCAGGTCGCTCAGGGAGCCGCCGGCGGGGGCGACCGGGGTGGTCAAGGGCCTGCCGGCGACCAGTCGCTGAAGTATGTTGGCCATGTTGGTGGCCGATTGCACGTTTGCCAGTCCCTGGACAAACCCGGGAAGAGCTAGCAGCAGGGAGATGACAAACAGCAGCCCGAAGTTGCGTCGGTAGAGGCGGAAGGCCTCGTCCAGGATCTCACCCAGCGACTGTGGTCGAAAGGATGGTGCAGGTGGAGACGTAGATGGCGGCCAACTCATGGAAGCCCTCCGGTTGTCAAGCAGACGGCGGTTGGCAAGGTCACGACAGGGTAACGCACTGATGACGCGGCACGGTCCCCGGGACCGACCGGGGGATTGCGACGCACGAGCACCGATCCGGCGGAGGCAACCGCCCTGGATCCAGGCTCCTGGACCCCATCGGCAGCTGCTCGGTGGAGGCTCAACCCGGCCCTCGGACCGGATTTGGATCGACCTGGCCGGTCAGATGTCTTCCGATCCCGGGGGCGCCGACCGGCCAGGGCCGCACCCTGGACCGTATCGTCGATAAGGGGGGTACCCGGGCCCTCCCACCGGGCTACCGACGGCCAGTCGCCATGGCGCGGCTCAACCTGCCGACCGGGCGGCCCCCCGGATCACGCCCCCGCCCAGCACCCGCGTCGCCTGGTAGAGCACTGCGGCCTGGCCGGGGGCGGCTCCGTAGAACGGCTCCTCCAGGTCCAGCCTTCCCGCCCGGTACCGGGCCGGAAGCGGACGGGCCCGGTAGCGGAGGCGGGCCTCGCATCGCAGCTCCTCGGGCTCGGGGCCCAGGAAGTGGACGTCCTCCAGCTCCACCGAGGTCCGGGCCAGCTCCTCCCGCCGGCCAACCACGACCCGGCAGCCAACGCCGTCGACCTCAAGCACGTACCACGGCCCGGGTTCGGCCAGCTGACCCAGTCCCTCCCGCTGTCCGACCGTGAAGAGAGCGGTGCCGCGGTGGCGACCCAGGACCCGGCCGGCGGAGTCCACCACCTCGCCCTCGGCCGGCGCCAGCCGCCTGGCCAGGTAGTCACGGGTCCGCCCTCGGGGTACGAAGCAGATCTCCATGCTCTCCGGCTTCTCGGCCACCGGCAGGTCCCACTGACGGGCCAGCGCGCGCACCTCGGGCTTGGTGAACTCGCCCAGCGGGAACAGGATCCGGTCCAGGCGATCCGGGTTGAGGCGGTAGAGGACATAGGACTGATCCTTGGCCTGGTCACGGGCCGCATGCAGCTCCCAGCCCCGGTTGCCAGCCACGATCCGGGCGTAGTGGCCGGTGGCCAGGGCGTCGAACCCCAGCTCCAGCACCCGCTCCAGCATCAGCTCGAAACGGACCCGGGCGTTGCACCAAAGACAGGGATTGGGCGTCCGTCCCGACCGGTAGGCGTCGTGGAACGGCTCGATCACGCGCTCGCCGAACTCGCGCTCCAGATTCCAGACGTAATAGGGGATGCCCAGCCGGGCCGCCACCCGGCGGGCGTCCTCGACCGCCGAGAGCGAGCAACAACCACCGTGGAGGGCCATCTCCTCCTCGCTGCCCCGAGGCCATTGCTGCAGGGTCACCCCCACCACCTCGTGGCCCTGCTCCTGGAGCAGGGCCGCGGCCACGCTGCTATCGACTCCGCCTGAGAGCGCGACCGCGATCCGCACGCTCAGCCGCCGGCCACGGCCGGCACGATCGCGATCTCGTCTCCGGGGGCCAGGGGCGAGTCCAGGCCTCGACCAAGGCGCACGTCCTCGTCGTTGAGGAACAGGTTGACGAACTGTCGCGGCTCGCCCTCCTCGTCCAGCAGCCGGCCCTTGAAGCCGGGATAGCGGGCATCCAGGGCATCGATCGCCGAGCGCAGATCAGCGGCCTCGACGGCGACCGCCGCTGCCCCTGCGGAGAGGCTGCGGAGCGGGCCAGGAATCAGAAAGGTGGGCACTTGTCTGGACACTCCTCCGTTGGAGAGTAGCCGGCTAGACCGCCAGCATTTGGCGGAACGCGCTCAGGCTGGGCTCTATTTCCACCCGGCGGGCTCCATCGGCCACCACCTCCGCCGTCTTCAGCCCGTGGCCGGTGATGTAGGCCACCACCACCTCGTCCCCTTGCCAGCGCCCGGCCCGGGCCAGCTTGGCCAGAACTCCGATCGTCACCCCGCCGGCGGTCTCGGTGAAGATGCCCTCGGTGCGGGCCAGGAGCCGAATCGCGTCCACGATCTCGGCCTCGTCGACGGCTTCCACCAGCCCCCCCGTCTCACGCGCCAGCCGGACCACGTAGGTGCCATCGGAGGGGTTGCCGATCGCGATCGAGCGGGCGATGGTATCGGGCCGAACCGGCTGCACCCGGTCGGTGCCGGCCAGAAAGGCCCGGTACACGGGGGCGCAGCCCAGCGCCTGGGCACCGATCAGGCGAGGCACCGAGCCGTCCTCGACCAGGCCCAGCTCCAGCAGCTCCAGCGCTGCCCGATGGTGACGCACGAACTGACAACCGGCCCCGATCGGGACCACGATCTCGTCCGGCAGCCGCCAACCCAGCTGCTCGGCCGTCTCGTAGGTCAGGGTCTTGGAACCCTCGGCGTAGATGGGGCGAAGGTTGACGTTGCAGAACGCCCAGGGCAGCTCGTCGGCGACCATTGCGCAGAGCCGGTTGACGTCGTCGTAGGTCCCTCGCACCACCACCAAGTTGGGCTCGAAGACCGAGGTCGCGACCAGCTTCTCCTCCTCGGTGCCGGCAGGCAGGACCACGTAGCAGGCGAGACCGGCTTGGGCCGCGTAGGCGGCAGTGGCATTGGCCAGGTTGCCGGTCGAGGCGCAGCCCACCACCTCGAAGCCGCGCCAGCGCGCCCAGGAGACGGCCACCGAGACCACCCGGTCCTTGAACGAGTTGGTCGGGTTCATGCTGTCGTTCTTCAGGTACAGGTTGCGCAGGCCCAGCTCCCGGCCCAGCCGGTGTGCGTGCACCAGCGGGGTCATCCCTTCGCCCAGGCTCACCACCGGGGCGTCGTCGTCAAGCGGCAACAGGTCCCGGTAGCGCCACATGCTGGGCGGCCCGGCGGCGATCCGCTCCCGGCTCACCACCCGGCCGACGGCGGCGTAGTCGTAGGCAACGTCCAAAGGACCGAAGCACGCCTCGCAGACGTGGCCGGGGCGAAGCTCGTACTCAGCCCCGCACTCCCGGCAGCGCAGTCCCAGCACACGAGGCGAGGGTCGGGAGGGGGCCATGGGGCCAGTGTAACCGGGGTCACCGACGCCGCCGCCCCCGACTACACTGCGCCATCGAGGCCATGACCGGCGAAGCCGCCTGGCGGGCGCGGTTCCGCGCCCCGCAGACCAGCCTGCCCGAGTGGGCCCGGGACGAGCCCGACCGGCTGATCTATGCGTCCAACCGGGAGGGCAAGGTCGAGCTATACGCCTGGGACCGGGCCGGCGGTCGGCGCTATCGCCTGACCGACCGCCCCGAGGGCACCCGCCTGGGCGCCATCGAGCCCGGCGGCGAGCTGGTCTGGTGGTTCGACGACGAGCGCGGCAGCGAGCACGGCACCTGGAAGGTGGTGCCGTTCACCGGGGGCGAGGCTCGGTCGGCAGCCAACCTGGCGCCCGCCTATCCGGCCGGACTGGCGTTGGGCCACGAGCTGGCAGTGGTGGGGACCTCGAGCCCTGAGGGGACCGAAGTTTGGCTCACCGCTGGGGAGGCCGTGAGGCTGCTCTACCGACATCGGGAGCAGGCCGAGGTGGCCACCCTCAGCCGGGACGAGCGCTTGCTGGCGCTCGAGCACTCCGAGCACGGCGACAGCCGGCATCCGGCCCTTCGGGTGCTGGCCCTGGACGGCCGGACCGTGGCCGAGCTCTGGGACGGACCCGGGCTGGGCCTTCAGGCCGGACCCTGGTCACCCCTGGCCGGCGACCAGCGCCTGATCGTCGTCGGGGAGCGGGCCGGCATGCCCCGGCCAGCTGTGTGGTGGCCCGAGCAGGGGCGACGGGAGGAACTCCGGCTCGACCTTCCGGGCGAGGTCAGGGCCAGCTGGTATCCGGACGGCACCGCCCTCCTCCTCCACCATCTCCATTGGGGGCGGGCCGAACTCTACCGCTATTCGCTGGCCGAGCGCCGGGCGGTACGGCTGCCGCTGCCCGACGGCTGGATCTCCGAGGCCAGGGTCCGGCCCGACGGGACCATCTGGTACCGGCACGAGAGCGGTGCCGTGCCCCCCCGGCTACGCGAGGACGGCCGGGTCCTCCTGGAGGAGGAAGGTCCGGCACCGCCGGGCGCCTTCTATCGAGACCTGGAGGGGCCGGTGCCGGGCTTTCTGGTCCGCCCCCCGGCCCCGGCCCCCTAC
>CADDZO010000249.1 GCA_902812395.1 bacterium
GGGTTGGGTCTACGGTCCGGCCCTGCGGGAGCTGCAGGCCGAGCCCGGGGTGCGGCTGCTGGGGCACGTTCCCGATCCCACCCTGCGAGCCCTGTATCGCTCTGCCGCGGCGCTGGCGTTCCCCAGCCTCTACGAGGGCTTCGGCCTCCCCTTGCTGGAGGCCATGGCCGAGGGTCTGCCGGCGGTGGTCGGCCTGGCAGGGGCCTTGCCCGAACTGGCCGGTGAGGCGGCGGTGCTGGTCGACCCCCTGGACGTGGAGGCGATCGCGCAGGGCCTGGAGCAGGTGCTGGACGACCCGGACCTGCGTCATCGGCTGGGCGAGGCGGGTCGGCGGCGGGCAGCCGCTTACACGTGGGAGGCGGCCGCCGGCATCGTCCTCCGCGTGCTCGACGGGCTACGATGACCGGGAGCGTGAGTGAGCTGCCGCGGCCGCGGGTGCTGGTCCGGGCGGCGCCGGAAGGGCAGAAGCTGGTCTCCGAGCTGGAGGAGCTGGGGGCGTTCGAGGTCCATGTCTCCCACGAATTCCAGCCGGCCGGCTTCCAGGTGGTGGTCGCGGCCGGTGGCCGTCCGCCCTCGGCTCGAGAGGCGGCCCTGGTTGGAGCCCACCTCCGTTCGGGTGGGGGGCTGGTACTGGTTGGGGCGGCCCTGGAAGCCTGGTCGCGGCAACCAGAGTCGCCCTCGGGGTGGACGGCGCAGGAGCGCTGCCCGCCTACCGAGCTGCGCCTGCGCCCTGTCCCGGAGACTCCGATCGCGGCCCGCCTCGACCCCGAGCTGTTGCTCTCCGGCCGCCTGTGGTTGGGCCAGCCGCCGGCCGACGCCGAGCCGCTGGTGACGGTCCCCTGGCGCTTCGAGGATTGGGTGGCCGGGTTTTGGCGTCGGGTGGGGTCGGGCCGCTGTCTGGGCCTTGCCCTGGAGGCCGAGCGCTGGCCGCCCGGGCTGCTGTCCCGGCTGCTCCGACTGGCCGCCGGCCTGGAGCCGGCGCCGCCGGTGGGGGTGGCTTTGCTCGGCTACGGTGCCATCGGCCGCGAGCACGCCGAGGCGGTGGAGGAGGTCGAGGGGCTGGAGCTGCGGGCGGTGTGCGATCGATCCCCGGGCCGGCGCCGGGAGGCGCAGGCACGTCACCAGGTCTCGGTGGTGGAGCGGGCATCCGACCTGCTGGAGGACGCCTCGGTCGAGGTGGTGGTGGTTGGGGTCCCGCCTGCCGCCCACGCTGCTGCGGTCCTGGAATGCCTGGGGGCAGGGCGGCACGTGGTCTGCGAGAAGCCGTTCGCACTTCGCACCGAGGAGTGCGAGCGGATGGAGCGGGCGGCGGCCGATGCCGGCCGCGCCCTTACCGTCTACCAGAGCCGGCGCTGGGACCCCGACTTCGTGCTGGTCCGGGACCTCGTCCGTTCGGGCGAGATCGGGGAGGTGTTCTCGGTCGAGTCCTTCGCCGGCGGCTACGGGCACCCCTGCAGCCTCTGGCACAGCCATCAGCCGATCTCGGGGGGAACCATCTACGACTGGGGCTCGCACTACCTCGACTGGATCCTGCAGTGGCTGCCGGGCCCGGTGGTCAGCGTGCGGGCGCTGGCCCACAAGCGGGTCTGGCATGACGTGACCAACGCCGACCACGTACGGGTGGAGCTGGGCTTCGCCGACGGCCGCGAAGCCAGCTTCGTCCAGTCCGACATCGCCGCCGCGGCCAAGCCCAAGTGGTACCTGCTCGGCACCCGAGGAGCGGTGGTGGCCGACTGGCGCCACGAGACGCTGAGCCGCCGGGCCTGGAACGGCGACCTGATCGAGGAGCGGCTGGAGCCGGCGGAGGCGCCGGCCCGGATCACGGTCCATCGCCCAGGCCCGGGCGGGGTCTCGCTCGAGGTGCCCGCGCTGCCGCCACGCTCCCGCCATGGCTTCTACCGCAACCTCGCTGACCATCTGCTGCTGGGCGAGCCGCTGGCGGTGTCGGCGGCCGAGTCGCGGCGTACCGTGGCCCTGCTAGAGGCGGCCACCCGCTCCATCGCCGAGGGAGGTCGCGAGCAGGAGGTCCGGGTCTGAGGCGGCTGCGCTGGGGGGTGCTGGGAGCGGCCGACATCGCCGACCGGGCTCTGCTTCCGGCCCTGGGTCAGGCGGCGGCGGCGGAGCCGCTGGCGATCGCCAGCCGGGACCGGGAGCGGGCGCGGGACCTGGCCCGCCGCCACCGGGTGGAGCGGGTCCATCCCGACTACGATTCCCTCCTGGCCGACCCGGAGGTGGATGCGATCTACCTCCCTCTGCCCAACGCGCTGCACCGCACCTGGACCCTGCGTGCCCTGGAGGCGGGCAAGCACGTCCTCTGCGAGAAGCCGCTGGCGCTCGACGCGGGCCAGGCGGAGGAGATGGCGGTAGCGGCCGAGCGGGCGGGCCGGCTGCTGATGGAGGCGCTCATGTACCGCTTCCACCCTCGCATGCGCTGCCTGCGGGCCTCGCTGGAGGGAGTCCAGATCCGTCGCCTCGAGGCCGGCTTCACCTTCCGGCTGGGGCGAGAGGGGTATCGGCTGCGCCCCGAGCTGGGGGGCGGGGCGCTGCTCGACGTCGGCTGCTACCTGGTCGACCTGGCACGCTGGCTGCTGGGCGAGCCGGAGCGGGTGGCGGCCGTTCGGCACCTCGGCCCCACCGGGGTGGATCTCTCCTGCTCGGCCCTGCTCGGCTTTGCCGGAGGGGCGGTGGCTTCCCTCTATGCCAGCTTCGACGCCCCCGAGCACCAGGAGCTGACCGTGGTCACGGAAGGGTGGATGGTACGGCAGCCCTTCCCCTTCACCGCCTGGCGGGATCCCGAGGACCCCTACCGGCTCATGGTGGAGGCCTTCTCTCGCGCTGCCCTGGCCGGGGAGGAGCCCCCGCTGCCGCTCCAGGAGTCGATCGCCACCCTGCGCGTGCTGGACCGGATCCGGGCTGCCTGACCTCGGATGGTGAGAGAGCGTGATGTCCGCCCACAGGTGGCGTCGTGGGGTCGACGGTCGCGCACCTGGTCGTAGGCTGCGGTTGGCGAGATGTGGAGCGTTCGTCGCCGATATGCCGACAGCCGGTGGCGACGGCCATGAGTCGGGCCGGACGAGCGGCAGTCCTGATCGGGACGGCGGCAGCAGTGGTGGCTGCGGCCGCCATCTGGGAGCTGCGACCCCGGGCGGCCACCACGCCCGCGCCGGAGCCCTGCCAGGCGAGCTTCGCCAGCCTCCAGCACTGGGCGGTGATGGGGTGTCGACCGCCTGGCAACGACTGGACGCTGGCGGTGACCGACGATGGCGGGCGACGCTGGTATCGGTTCGGGGTCACGCTCACGCGGGCTCCGACCCTGTTCTGGTTCGGCGATCGAGAGGCCACCCTGGTGGGGAGGTCAGGCGGCGTTACCCGGCTCTGGGTCAGCCACGATGGCGGCCGCAGCTGGAAGGCGGGGGCCGCGCTGCCGCGGGCCGCTGGGTCCGCCACGCCCAGCTTTGCCGATCAGCGCCACGGCCTGCTCCTGGCTGGCGCCGGACTGTGGCGGACCGCCGACGATGGCCGCTCCTGGCAGCGGCTCGATCCCCGCGGCCTGCCCGCCGGCGGGAGCAGGCAGCTGCTGGGCCTGCTCAGCCCCAGGGTCGGGCTGCTGGCGGTCGAGCAGGGTGACCGCTGGCCCCAGATCCTGGAGACCGACGACGGCGGCTGGAGCTGGCGGCCTGCGGGCCCGCCGCCCCCGCCGGGGGAGGCACCACTGGGAGTCGAGATGGGGCTGCTGCGCGGGAGCGGCTGGCTGCAGCTGTGGATGGTGGCCGAGCTGCGCGACACCACCGCCACCGGCGGGGTGGTGCCGCGGCTGGAGACCAGCCTGAGCCAGGACGGAGCGGTCTGGAGCCAGTGGGAGGTGGCCCCCGGGGTGGAGGGTGCCACTCCGCTCGCCGACGCCTCGGGCGGGCTCTGGCTGACCGACAGCGGGGTGCTCTGGCACTCGTCCGATGGCGGCAAGACCTGGAGCGAGCGGCCGCTGCCGCCCGGAGCCGGGGACGACGTGCGGCTCGTCTTCGTCAGCGACGATGAGCTGGTGGCCACCGCCTTCCCGAGCGGGACGGCGGCCACGACGCAGGAGCTCGTGGTCAGCCGCGGTGGAACCTGGCGACAACTGCCGGAGCCGTCGCTCGGGTCCTGAGCGGCCGCATGGCGTCCAACCTGCTCGCCGGGGCCGAGCCATGCTTCGGCCAGCGGCTCTCGCTGACGACCATGGGCGACGCCATCGACCGGTCGCGACCAGCTCGTGGCGGTCGGCTGTAGCGTGTCCTGATCGTCGACGCGCCTGGACCTCCAGCCACGGCTGATGGCGAGGATCTGGCGGAACGTCGAGGCCGCGGCACGGCGCCGGCACACGCCGGTGGTGGCCGGGATTCTCAGCCAGGCCTGAAGGCAGTTCGGGTTGCGCTGTCCGACGGCTGCCCGGCACCCTGGAGCTGGCCCGGATGCGGGTGGAGGGCTCAATCGCCACCGGCGGAGGGATGACGGGTCGGTAATTGTTTTGGCATTTGAACCTATGGTAGTATGTGGCGATGAATTTGACGGAGTGAGCGCGGCAACAAGGCGTTCATCCCATGACTGCCTACCGCTGGTTCCGGGAAGGCAAACTCCCAGTTCTCGCGCGCCCCGCCGGCCGGCTGATCCTGGTGGACCAGCCACCGGTCAGTGCCGTTCCGGGGATCACGGCCGTGGATACCCGCGTGTCCTCCGCCGACCAGAGGTCTGACCTGGACCTAGAGGTCGCCCGGGTGACCGCATGGGCAGCAGCCGAGGGACTTCC
>CADDZO010000250.1 GCA_902812395.1 bacterium
CGTGCTGGGCACACGGCGATGAAGCAGGAGGGGACCCCACGAAGCAGGCTTCGTGGGGACCCCAAGCAGGAACCCGGCACCGCGCAAGCGGGTAAGACCGGGACCGTCACCGGGCAACCGGTGACTGCGGGCCGGATGACTCATGCTCACTGACCCGCAACGGAATAACGAGGAGCAGGACCAGCCCGGCCGCGATCACCGCCGCTGCCACCGACCGAGTCGGCGGTGGGTCCATGCCACCGATGCATTGGCAGGCAAATCGACGGCACGACTGCCCGGACCGGCGTGAGCCTGCGGCCCGTCAGCGAGTAACCGAGCCGTCGGACTCGTCGTTGATCCGTTCTGGGGGAAGCCGGATCGATCGGGGCAGCGTCTGCCGGTAGTAGAGCATAGCCGCCCGCCCAAGCAGGCTCACGGTTACCCAGTCGAAGCTCGCTCCTACCACCACCCCGATGGCGAGGGGGATGGCCCGGCCCGCTGCCGCCAGCACCTGAGGGGCAAGCGCACGGCCGAGGACGGCGCCGAGGATCTCGGAACCGGCCCGCCCCAGCCAGACCTCGGGTAGCCGGCGGAAAGCCGCGATCGTGACCCGCTGGCTGCCGACGACCAGCAGGTCGTCGCGCAGCCTGACCGCACCTCCGGCTAGGCCGACCACGACCAGCGCTTCCAGCAGGCGCCGGTCGGGATCCTCCAGCTCCCGTTCATAGACCAGAGCGATCGAGAGAGCCAGCTCCGCCTCCTGCTCCAGGGCGTAGAGGCTCTGGCCGGCGGCGGTGCCGAGCGAGACCAGGGTGCCCAGCCCGGGGAAGGCTCCCGCCGCCCCGCTGGCGGCCCCGGTCGCGGCTACCCGGGCCCGGGTGCTGCGGATCAGCATCCTGGCCAGCTCGTCCCCTCCCGCTCCCGGGTTCTCCGCCCGCAACTGCTCGACCCGCTCCCGGAGAACCGGCTCCCGGCTGCGCAGCACCGACCGCAGCCGCTCGATCACCGGCTTGAGTTGGACCGGTAGGGAGTCCAGGTCCACTCCCTCCAGGGTAGGACGGAGAGCACGGCGTGGTGGCGGCGTAGGCTATGCCGGCGCCCGGCTGTTCGGGTCGGGCACCGGAGGTTGCGGAGGAGTCGCCATGACCGACGACGAGGGGTCGCTCACGGAGACCTGCCCGTTCTGCGGGCGGGAGCGGTCGCAGTGGACCGAGAACGACGGCCAGGGGGTGGTGGGGGGTGGCCTCACCTATTGTTCGGAGGAGTGCTTGCTCCGAGACCAGGCCAGGGGCTGATTCTGGTCACACTGTCGGTGTGATCGACACGGATGCGCCGCTCGACGAGGAGGACCTGGACCCTGACCCCATCGCCCAGTTCAACGACTGGTTTCGGCTGGCGGCCCAGGTAGGGGAGCTGCAGCCCAACGCCATGGCCCTGGCCACGGTGACGCCGGAGGGTGATCCGGCCGTGCGCATGGTGCTCCTGCACCGGGCCGATCAGCAGGGGTTCGTCTTCTTCACCAACTACGAGAGCGCCAAGGCCCGGGATTTGGCAGCGAGGGCGCGGGGGGCGCTGGCCTTCTACTGGCCTCGACTGCACCGCCAGGTGCGGGTCGTCGGTTCGGTCGAGAGGACCGACCGGGAGGAGTCCCTTGCATACTGGGCGCAGCGGCCATGCGGCAACCGCATCGCCGCCGCCGCGTCGCCCCAGAGCCGCGTCCTCCCCGACCGAGCCCTGCTGGAGATCGAGTTCGCTCGCCTGGAGCGCCTCTACCCGGAGGGACCGCCTTTGCCTGACTTTTGGGGCGGCTACCGCCTGCGGCCCGACGCGATCGAGTTCTGGCAGGGGCGCACCCATCGCCTCCACGATCGGCTCCGCTACACGCGAGCCGCTGATGGCTGGCGCATCGAGCGGCTGGCCCCCTAGCTACTTCACCCGGACAAATCCCGGGCGCCGCTTCGGGCGCTGATCGTTGCGTCCGGGGACGAAGAAGAGCCCCGCCACAGGTCCAAAGACCTGCGACGGGGCTCGGGTGCCACCACCCTTCGCTGAGGGCGCCAGGCCCTCCCCTATAAGGAGTGGATCGCCAACCGCCGCCGGCTCTTGGAGATCCTCCGCCAGCTTGAGGACATCTCTGAGGAGGCGGCCGAGATCCTGCTTGAGCAGGCCAAACAGAACGATCAGGCGCCTTCCACCACCTGATCGGCCCTCCGCCCCAATTCAAACGCGCAGGGATTTTTCCGGGTCAAATAGCTAGGTCTGCGTGGTGGCCTGGCCGATCAGCCTCCCGGGCTGAGCGCGGGTCCGCCTGCCGGCGCGGCGCCGCGGGTCAGGATCACGACCGCGGTCGCGCAGAACGCGAGCGCGGTGGCCACGGCGACCGCCAGGAAGAGGACCGAGGTACCGCCCACCGCACCCAGGAGCACCCCGCCGATGGTGGGTCCCAGGATGCCTCCGACCCGGCCGACCCCGAGCATGAACCCCTCGCCGCTGGCCCGCGACGCCACCGGGTAGGTCATCGCACAGAGGTTGTTGAGCACGCCTTCGGCGCCGATGATGAAGAAGCCGGCGGCACCGATGCCGGCAACGTTGGTGGCGGTGAGGTTCACCTCCGCGACCAGCAATGCCGCCAGCGCCCCCAGGCCACACCAGGCCAGGATCGCCCCCCGCTGTCCCAGCCAGCGGTCGGCGAGGTAGGCACACACGAACATGCCGACTATGCCCATGCCCTGAAGGATGGCGCCGAAGGAGAACCCGGCGGCGAAGCCCTCGCCTCGCTGGATCATCAAGGTCGGGGTCCAGCCCTGGAGACCGTAGATGTCGAAGAGGAGGAGGAAACAGGTCACCCAGAGTCCGATCGTGACCGGCAGGAAGCGCGGTGAGATCGGGAGCCAGGAGTCCTGCCCGGCGTTGCGGGCGGGAGCGGAGAACTTCGCACCCTGGTAGCTTGCGGCCCGTGCTGGCCAGGCTCGGGACAGCAGCGATGGGACCTCGGCCGAGCGGCCGCAGGCGATCAGATACTCGGGCGACTCCGGGAAGACCCACAGGTAGATCGCACCCACGGGGATGCTGAGCGCTGCCAGCCAGTAGAGCACCTCCCAGCTGGCGATGGGGGTGAGGAGCACACCGACCAGAGAGCAGATCACCGCCCCGGCCGAGAAGCCGGCGCCAGCTGACATGCTCAGACGGTTCCGCACCCGCCTCGGGACGTACTCGTTGATGTAGGCAGTCCCCAGCGGCAACAACACGCCCAGCCCGAGTCCGGTCAGCAGCCTGAGGGCGACGAAGCTGGCGAAGGAGCGCGCCAGGAGCCCGGTGAGAAGGCTGAACACGCCGGCCACGAAGAGGCCGGCGATGAGGGTGGGCTTGCGTCCGATCCGGTCGGCGACGACCCCGTGCACCACCGACCCAACCGCGAAACCGATCAGACCGGACGAGACCAGAAAGCCGGCCTGGCCCGGGGTCAGATGCCACGGTTTGGCCACATAGTGGATCACATATGAGGGTGAGACGGTGTCATAGCCGTCGAAGATCGTGACAACCAGGGCCAGCGCTGCCAGGATCCAGTGGAACGCGGAGACCGGCGCCTCATCCAACTCTCGACGCACATCGATTGTCTGTTGCATCACCTGCCCTCCTATCGGTCCTCATCCTGAGACAGAAGGAGCGCTTTTGGAAAGGGCAGCGCGACCTACTGAATCGAGGCCGCGGTCGCCTCCAGCTGTTCGCGGCTGCCCAGGGCGACGACGAGGTCTCCCGCCTCGAGGCGCAGGTCATGGGCGGGGTTGACGTGGAGCGTGCCGTCACGACGACGCAGGGCGAGGAGCTGCGCCTGGCCAGGCGAGAACAGCCCGCACTCGGCGAGCGTGCGTCCCACCGCCGTGCAACCGTCGTCGACCAGCACCTCCTCGACTGCGACCTCGGAACCACCGTGCTGGAGGGTCTCCACGACCTCGACCAGGGCCGGGTGCAGGGCCATCATCGCCATCTGGCGGCCGGCCATCCGGTAGGGCGAGACCACCCGGTCGGCTCCGGCCAGCTGCATCCGGCGAACCGATTCGGGCTGGCCCGCCCGGGCGAGGACGTAGAGCCGCGGGTTGAGCGCACGCGCCGCCAGAACGATGTAAACACCGCGCTCGTCCGAGTCCACGGTCGAGATCAACCCCCGCGCTCGCTCGATCCCGGCCTGGCGCAGCACGGCCTCGCTGGCGGCGTCGCCCTCGATGAAGGGGCGGCCCTCGCGGCGGAGGCGGGCGATCGTCTCCGGGACGTGGTCGACCACGATGTGGGTGGCTCCCTCGCGCTCCAGCTCGCGGATCACCTGGGATCCCATGCGGCCGTACCCACATACGATGAAGTGGTCGCGAAGGGATCGAATTCGCTTCTCCATGATTCGCCGACTCCTGTACCGACCGAGCTGGCCAGTGGTCAAGACCTCGATGCACGCCCCCAGCGCGTAGACCATGCCGCCGACGCCACCCAGGATCAGGGTGAGGGTGAAGACCTCGCCTGCCACCGACAACGGATGGACGACGTCGTAGCCGACTGTGGTGATCGTGATCACGGTCATGAAGAGGTCGTCGAGGGGTGGCCAGCCTTCGATCAACCAGTAGCCGAGCGTTCCGTAGAGCAGAGCCGTCGCCAGCACCAGCGCCGGCCAGCGGAGCGCGAGCAGAGGGTGGCGCCCGTCGGAGCTCACGGGAGGGTCGCTGTCATGCTAACCCGCCGCTCGGCAAACCGCGCCGGCGGTCGAGTCTGGCGCCAAGAGCACAAGAGCCAGCCCGGAGGCCGGCTCTGGAGC
>CADDZO010000251.1 GCA_902812395.1 bacterium
GTGCTGGTCGGCGCCGTGGCCGCCGACCAGCACCACACGTCCTCCGGGATCGGGCGCCATGGCCAGCCCGGCCCGCGGTCCCGGGCCGGGCCCGTCTACCTTCATCCAGCGTGGCGCCCCTGCCGCCCGCGCCCGCAGCCCGGGGAGTGCGGCCAGCCCGCCGGCAAAAGCGGCCAGGCCTCGGATCACGTCACGACGTCTGATGCGGCGCATGGAGATCGTCTCCGTTTTGCAGGGCTCAGGCCCGTTTCCAGTCGGAACCGTCAAACTCCCAGGTCCCCCCCGTACCCCGGCTCGACTTGGTCACCACCGCGCCAAAGAGCACCACTTCTGTCAGACCCGGGTCATCGGCCATGGCCGCACCTGCCCGGGCTGAGGGTGAGGAGCTGGGCCGCAGCCGACGCCACGAGCCCTGCCAGACCCAGGTGTCGCCCAGGAAATTCCCGGAGGCGTCGTACCCGCCGAACAGGACCACCCCTCCCAGCGGATCGGTGGCGGCCGCCGAGTCATAGCGGGGCCCGGGTCCGCCGGGCGCGGGCGACCAGGTGATACCATCCCAGGTCCAGGTGTCGCTCAGCGGCCGACCGTTGGAGCCGCCGACCAGCACCACCACTCCCCGGGCAGGGTCGTAGGCAAGGGCCGCGTGCGCCCGGGCAGGGGGCGAGCTCGGCGGGTGGGCCTGGTGCCACCCGCCCGCGTTCCAGATCCAGGTCTGGTCGGAGAAGCCAGGCGATCGGCCTGCGGTCTCACCACCGAAGAGCACGGCGCTGTCGGTGGCCTGGTCCCAGCTCATGCTGGCGTAGGCCAGCGCCGGCGGATGCACCGCGCTGGTCACCGGGCGCCAGCCGCGGCCGTCAAAGGACCAGGTGTCGTCCAGCAGCCGCCCATCGGCAGCGCCGCCGAACAGCACCAGGCCGCCCCCGGTGAAATCGGAGGCAACGGCGGCCCCGGAACGGGCCGGGGGCGAGGAGACCAAGCGGAGGCGGGTCCATTCGCTGCCGTTCCAGCTCCAGGTGTCGGCCAGCCGGCCGTAGGGGTGGCCACCGATCCCGCCGAACAGCACCACCTGGCCGCTCAGGGGATCGAAGGCCATGGCGGCGCCGGAGCGAGCCGGGGGCGACAAGGGCGCCGCCAACCGTAGCGCCTGGCCGCAGGCAGCGAGCAGGACGCAGACCAGGACTGCCGCAGCCACGCCTGGCGACGGGCTGGGCCTCCAACCCCGCACCCTCCTGGGTACGAAGCCCGCCAACGGGCGGGCAACCAGAGGGTCAGGCCGCCCGCGACTGGGGTGCGGCCGGGGGCCGCAGGGCCAGCAACGAGCCCAGTGCGAGCCGGCGCCTGACCACCAGGTAGGCGCTCCACCCCAGCACCGTGGCCATGCCGGTGGTGAAGACCCGCTGCAGGATCACTGCCGCCGCCGCGGTCGCCGGGTCGATGCCGAAGAGGAGGAGCAGGCCGACCGTGCTGGCCTCGTTGGCTCCTGCCCCGCCCGGAACCATGCTGATCGCCCCACCCACATAGGAGAGGGCGAGCACGAAGGCCGCCTGCCACCAGCCGAGCGCGCCCGGCTCCAGCCCCTCCACCACCACCCAGAGCGCGGTTACCGCCAGCGCCGCCCGCGCGGCGTCGAGGATCGACCAACCCAGCGTGTTCGGCCGGTGCAGCAGCGCCGCGGTCTCTTCGTGGAGCTGGTCGATCGGGCGGAGCAGCCGACGCAGCAAGGGTGTGCGAGCGACCAGTCGGCGGACCAGGCGGAAGATGCGCCGCACGCTGAGGACGGCGAGGACGGCCGACACCCCAGTCACCACCGCCACCACGATCCAGACGCCGTGGCGCATCGTGATCAGGACCGGGGCCGCCGCCAACACGAGGATCAAGGTGTAGGCCAGCTCCTGGACCGTGACCGTGGCCGCCACGGCCCCGAACTCGGCCGCCGCCGCGCGGCTGGCGAGGACGGCACGGGTGAGATCGCCCAGCGGCAGCACCGCAGTCACCGCCTGGCCGGTGGCGTTGAGCAGCAAGCTGTCCCGCAACCGCAGCCGGACGCCGACTTCTCGCAGCAGCTGGTGCCAGCGCAATCCCTGGAGCACGAAGAAGGCGACCGACAGGGCCAGCACAAGCGGGAGCACGCGGACCTGAAAACGGCCCATGGCCCCGACCAGGTCTTCGGGGTGGACCGCCAAGACCATGGCCACGACGGTGGCGGCCAGCAACGTCACCATCGCCCAGCGAGTCCGCCGACGCATCCAGGAGACGAGCCGGCGACGGCCCCCTTTGCCGATGCTGACAACCATCGCCTAGTCCCTCCGCCGTCCGGCGGCGACCATACGGTCGTCGAGATCGGTCAGCAGGCTTTCCACGGCCGGAACGGGCACCAGGCTCACCCGTCTCAGGAGCACGTAGAGGCCTCGGGTCAGCACCAGGCGAAACTGGAGCCACGGTGCCGGTCGCGAACCGGCATCTCCGATCATGACCAGCGCCACCAAGAGGGCACTGAGCGCGATGAGGGCGGCAACCCGAAAGGCGTCGGCGTAACCAGCGGTGACCGCCATCGCGCCTGATGCATGGTGGGCAACCCCGCTTCGCGCGCCCGCACTCGCGACCGTAACCAGCAGGGCCAGCCCCACCGAGCCGCCTACCTGTTGACCGGTGTTGAGCAGCGCCGACGCCAGGCCCGCCTCCTGGCATCCAGTACGGGAGACCGCCGCCAGGGTAAGTGGGACGAAGCTCATCCCCATCCCCACCGCGAGCAGCAGCACCGGCCCCAGCACCTGGGACAGATAGGTCGCGTGATCGTCGATCTGCGACAGCCAGAACAATGAGCCCGCCACCACCAAGGGACCGATGACCAGCGGCAGTCGGATGCCAACCCGTTCCACAGCCCGGGCCGTCAGGTTTGCGGTGGCAACGATCGCGAGCGAGACCGGCAAGAAGCCAGCCCCGGCCATGAGCGGGCTGAAGCCGAGCACATCCTGGACGAACTGGGTCGGGAAGAAGAACATCGAGAAGAGGGCAGCGGCAAGCGCCAGCATGACCAGGTAGGCGCCGACACGATTCCGGTTGGCGAAGATGCCCAGCGGCATCAGCGGATGGCTGGAGCGCATCTCGGTTGCCAGAAAGGCCACCAGCAACGTCAGCCCACCAAGGAGGAAGGCGATCGTCAGGCGGTTCCCCCAGCCGTAGGTGGCGGCTCGGGAGAGCCCGTACACAAAGAGCGCCATCCCCCCGCTGGCAGATAGCGCACCAGGCAGGTCGAGCCGGCCGGACCGGCCGGAAGTGCGAGCCAGCACCCGCGGCGCGACCAGTACGAGCGCGATCCCGACCGGTACGTTCACGAACAGGATCCAGCGCCAGGACGCGAACTCCGTGAGCACGCCGCCGAGCAGCAGCCCGATCGCGCCACCCGCGCCGGCCACGGTCGAGTAGACGCCGATCGCCCGGTTGCGGGCCGGCTCCTCGGGAAACGTATCTGCGATCAGCCAGAGCGCTGTCGGCGCTGCAATCGCGCCACCTATCCCTTGGACTGCCCTGGCCACGACCAGCCAGGTGGCAGCGGTGGCCAGCCCACCTGCCAGCGAGCCGGCCGTGAACACAACGATGCCGGCAATGAACACTCGCCGACGGCCGAAGAGATCGCCGGCCCGCCCTCCCAAAAGGAGCAGTCCACCGAAGGCGACGGCGTAGGCGTTGATCACCCACTGGAGATCGTCCGCCGAGAATCGGAGAGCCCGCTGGATGGAGGGAAGGGCAACGTTGACGATCGTTGCATCCAGCACCACCATCAGCTGCGCGGTGCCGATCACCGCCAGCGCCAACCCCAGCCGCCGGGTCACGGGCGCACCTGCGCCTGAGTTCGAGATGCCGCGGGCCACGATGGCTCCTCTCCTTGAATGGCGGTGCCCTGACCGCGATCGGTGCACCACCCCTGTTCAAAGGCCCGATCCGGTTAAGTGGTTCAACTCCCCTGAATTCGGGGTTCTTCCACCCAAGGACAGGAGGCTCGCCGCCTTCCGGTCCGAGACCTCATCGGCCTCAAGAAGACCTCAACCACGCCCGGCATCCGGCACATCCCGTCCACCCCAACCGAGAGAGCGTTGGCACAGATGAGCGCCCTTCCCACCATCCGTGGCGACCGCCGAGTCTGCGCAGACGGGATGGAGGCAGCTACCTCGGGCCGCCACCCATCTGCCAAGGCATCGCTTTGAGCAAGCCGAAGGCCAGCATGTGCACACGCACGCCATCGGGTGTTAGCGCACGCACGGCCTGGTCTGAAAGCTCGGCAGATGCCGAGAACCAGCATTTGAGGTGCGGTTGAATCGCGGTCACGGCTGCTCCCACCCACGCTCAAGAGGCTGTCGCATTCGGCGGTTGTTCGAGAGGAATGTCCGATGTCAGTGGAGCGGATCGCCGGCCACGCGGCGGTCCGGCCCTTCCCCGGGATGGAAGCGGACGTGGTCAACGACTGGGGAGAGCAGGTCGGGCCAGGCGGGGCTGGCTACGTGGTCCTGAGCGGCCCTGGCCGGCCATGCTGCGGGGGCTCTACAAGGACCCCGAGCGCTACCAGGAGGTCTACTGGAGCCGCTTCAAGGGGATGTACTTCGCGCCGGCGACGGGGCCCGGGTGGACGAGGACAGCGACTTCTGGCTCCTGGGCCGGGTGGACGATGTCATGAACGTCTCCGGCCATCGCATCTCCACCGTCGAGGTGGAGTCGGCCCTGGTCTTCCACCTCAAGGTGGCCGAGGCCGCGGTCACCGGCCGGC
>CADDZO010000252.1 GCA_902812395.1 bacterium
TCAGCTACCTGAGCTTTCTGGGCCTGGGGGTACCGCCGCCGGCGACCGACTGGGGCGGGATGCTCACCGACGGGGTGAACTTCATCTTCAACGGCTACTGGTGGCTGATCTACCCGGCCGGGCTCGCGATCGTGCTCACCGTGGTCGCCTTCAATCTGCTCGGCGACGCCATGCGCGACGCCCTGGAGGTGCGCCTGCAGCGGCGCTGAGCGCGTGGGGGCCGGGACGGGTAGAGCAGCAGTGCTCTCCCACCTCCACGCCGTCGATCATGCCTGACTGGGCTTGGGACGGACCATGTTCGCCACGACCAGGCTGAGCAGCGCCAGAATGGCCAGGGCGATCGCATGGGTCAGGTGGTGGGCATGCTTGGTCCCGCTGAAGGTCAGGAACTGGATCGATCCCATGCCGTAGAGCACGGCCAGCACCACCAGGGCGACGGCCAGCAGCACGAAGACTGCGCTTGCCAACCAGTTGCTCTTCATCGAAGACCTCCCTGCGGAATTGCCGCCTTCACACAACAGCGGAGCTGGATATCGACCACGTGCCCAGCTGGGTGGTCGCGAAAGCCCGGCCTGGGGTTCCCACCTCGTCGCCAAGGACACCATCACCCGATTGCCTGCCAAACCGCCGCAAGGGCACAGCAATCGTGCGCGGGGACGCTTCGGTTGCGCGTGCGGAAGTAGCCTCAGGACCACCTCGTTCGGGCAAGGGGGTCGTCGGGTGAGCCCTCAACGCAGCACCGCCAACGACCCGGCCCCCAGCACCACCGAGTACCAGGCAAACGGCCACAGCCGGCCGATGCGAAAGTAGCGGACCAGAAACCGGCCGCTGGCATAAGCCGCCAGAGCTGCCGCCGCCGCCGCGCCCAGCTCCGCACCCAGCGGTCCGGGCTCGGCGAAGAGCTTGGGAACCTCCAACAACCCGGCGGCCGCGATCACCGGAGCCGCGAGCAACAAGGCAAAGCGGACCGCCTGCTCGTGGCGCAGACCTGCAACCAGCCCACCGGCCATGGTCGCGCCGGAGCGCGAGATCCCCGGAAACAGGGCAAGCGCCTGGCAGAGGCCGATGAGGATGGCCGCCTTGTAGTCCAGCTCGCCGATATCTGCAAAAGCGGCCTCTCGCTCGATCGGCGGCTGCCCTTGGAGGGCCCGGCGACGCTCGTCTCGCCGGCGCAGCAGCTCGGCGCCGAACAGCACTCCGCCGTTCACGACCAGGAAGGTGGCCGCCGCCCTGGGGCTGCCGAAGAGGGCCGTGAGCGGCTTCTGCAGCACCAAGCCGACGATGCCGGCCGGGATGGTCCCCACCACCAGGAGCATGGACAGGCGCTCCGGCGAGGACTCGACCCGTCCCCGGAGGGCAGCTCGGACGAACGCGGTGACGATCGTCCACCACTCCGCTCGGTAGAGCACCACCAGCGCGGTTGCGGTCCCGAGGTGGAGTAGGACCAGAAACGGTAGGAAGGTCGGCGCGGTCGGCCGATAGGACCAGTGCAAGAGGCTCGGGACCACGATCGCATGTCCCAGTGACGACACCGGGAAGAGCTCGCTGCTACCCTGGAGCAGCCCGAGGAACAGGGCCTGGAGCGGAGTCATGTCGAAGGGGTCTTTGGCATTATGGCGGCTGGCATCGCGTGGACTATAGACATTCCTCGGTGAACAGACGGGGGACTGTCGGTTATGTGATGGTAAAAGTCGCTGCAGAGGCCATCAGTCATCCGGTAGAACTGCGGGCTTGCAGGATGGCATAACTAGGCCATTCACTGAGGGAAACAAGAGGACACAGGATTCCATGAACAGTCCATCCGAGCAGCTGCGGCTGCGAATCGAGCAGGAGCTGTCTTCTCTACCGCCCCCCGAGGAGCGCTCCCCGGGGTGGGCAGCCGATCTCGTCGACTTTCTCCTCGGTTTGATAGGCAGCGAGCTGGAGGATGCGATTCAGACCGATCAGGTCCGGCAGGTGCAGATGGCGGCTGCGCCCCAGCAGCCAGTCCTCGAGTCCGACCTCGCCGCTGCCAACGAGGTGCTGGCAACAGTGGAGGAGTGGGCCAGTGTCGTCTCCTACGTCCTGGCGACGGTCTACGGTCCAGCCAGCCCCATGCCCCGGCGCCTGGTCGGTTGGACCAAGACGGTGACAGCACGGCTGCAAAGGATCACCAAGCTCCTCTTGACCCCCCTCTCGGCCGCCGCCCAGGTGACCGGTGCCAGCTCCTGGTCGATCAGCGTGGCCTTCCCGTGGGGCGTGTCGGTCGGGCTGAGCTGGCCATGATCCGATCTACTCGACCGCCACCTCCAACCTGCAAGCCTCTAGCTGACGGCGTTCCTGCTCGCCGCCGTGAGCCCACCCGCAGTGCCCTGCCGCGCCGGACGCCGTGGCCAGAGGGGACGTGCCCGATGCCGGGACCCAGGTAGGCCTCCACCTCCCGAGCCCGTCATGCCCGTCACAGCCACCTGAAGCGGAGCCCTCTGGACAACCGAGCCGTCGCCTACCTCACTCCTCTCTCACCTCGACCCGATTGCAACGGACATCGACGCTCCGACCCTGCAACTCCCGAACATACGACCAGAGCGTCAACTTGCTGAACAGTGGCAGCGCCTGCGACAGGTTCCTCCTATTCCAGCGAGCGATAATCGCATAGACCACCTTCAGCTGCGCGCTCGACGACCCGCATATCCCGACCGCTCCGGCGTCCCGGCCCTTGTCCTCCACCAACCTGGCAACCTCGGTCCGGAAGGCGGCATCCTCCCGGCACATCTGTGCCGCACCGCCCCCTGCGCGAAGGAATGACTGAGGGCCCTGGAACCTAGGTGACGCTTGACATGGACCATCTCGGCCCGCCCTGTCAGAATATCACAAACCTCAATCGGACCCGTGTAGATGGCCACTCGCACCTTCTGGTCATGTAAGAGCCAACCTATCTCAGGCGCGATCCGCCGCAAATATTCCGGTTCAGTTTCTCCCACCTTGGCCGCGGGAAAAGCCGCACCCGTGTCACACAGATCGTCAATCTGATCGTCTACATTCCTCAGATAACCGTCATCGGTGGCGAAGAACGATCCTTCGTCGAGCACGTATGTCTTACCTCGATACTGGAACTCGGCCACCAGACAACGCCACACCGGCCAGCTGCCCTTCTCCTGTCCATCGCTGTCGACGGCGCACCTTCTTCTCCCGAAGGGTCGCAATGTCAAGGCGCTGCAGCTTGGCGTTCGCCACACGAGCGGCACGGATAGACGGTCTTGTCGACCAGAGTCGTAGAGGCCCGGAGCTGGCGGGCCAGTTCGTCGAGGAGTTCATCGATGGACTGGCGGTGGCAGAGCCTCGGTGCCGTCGGTAGGCGTCGGAGCAGCAGCGACGGGGCCGCTGGGAGGCGGTGGTTGCAGATCCGGCAGCAGGGCCTGCCGGCTGTCGTTACCGATGGTGGTGACGAGCGTCATCTCCCCTCCCCATCGTGACGGCCATCGCTACGGATGGGGTTCCGGCCGGAGGTGGGGACTCGTCAACCTGCCGGGTCACCTGGCGCCCGGGGGGTTGCGCCATCAGCCGGCCCGCCTCCAGGGCGCCAGCGGGCGTCTCAGGCGCCTGCACCCCAGGTCAGCCACTCAGCTCCAGATGGCGCCTGGCCACCTGCCACTCTTCGTTCTGTTCGGCTAAGACCGCGCCCCCCAGGCAGACCACTACCGCCCGGCGAGGGAAGATGCCGACCACATCGGTGCGCCCCTCTCCTTTAGTTGAGCCGCTCCTCCGGGTTGTTGGACCAGATCTGCCGCCAGTGATTCTTGGGCAGGTCGATAGAGCCCTGCATCTCGAGGCCTCGGCCACCAGCTCGGCGGCGCTTCTCCACTTGCCCGCCGACCTACCGGTGGCGCCCTCCGTCCTCCTGATCGGGCGGGGTGAAGATGGAGCGCACCAGCGTGGCGACCAGGTCCTGGGCGGACTTGGGTACCCGGTCGAACAGGTCTCATATGAAGTGGACTCGACACCGCTGCCAGGCCGCCCCCAGCAGAACCGCGGCGATGGTGCTTCAAGCCCTGGTGGGTGTCGGAGACCACCAGCTCGACCCGTGCAGCCTCCGGGCGACGAGGCCGCGCAGGAAAGTTGGTCCAGGACCATCCTCGGTCGTGAAGGCGGCCCAGGATCCCGCGGTGCCCATCGGCTTTCACAGCGGTCGCGATCACCGTGGCGACGTTGACCACCCGACCATCCTCCCGACAGCGTCCTGTCAGTGCACCCAGATGTATTCGCACACCGCGTGCTAAGACCCCAAGCCGGGAGGCGGCTAGCGGTGAACCATGTGCCGTTCGAACGCTGCTTCCGAGATTGGCTCTCCGCCTTGCGGGGGGACAGATCAGGCAGCAAGATTCTTTGGTGCGCAGGGTTGGCCCTTGGGGGTGACGGGCATCGTGGAGGCGTCGGCATCTGTGCCTTGACCGAACCCGGCCCCACGCCGGTCCGGGCCGGCCTAGTCTGTCCTCTCCCCGAGATATGGCGACGCCTACGCCTCTTCGGGGTTAGGTCCATAGCGTACGGTCCATCAGGGCTTGCTCTGGAGTCCGGTCTTGAGTACGCCGGCCTTGGTGTGCGCGGCCGGTGTTGTAGACCAGCAGCTCGCGCTCCCGGTCCCGGCGTAGACCGGTGTACTTAGGCGTCAGGTAGCGGGCAAAGGCCGGCTTCCAGCACTCCTCGAGGAGCGTCTGCTGGACACGCTCCACACACCCGTTCGACGTTGGCCGACCGGCGCGGATGTAGATGTG
>CADDZO010000253.1 GCA_902812395.1 bacterium
GGCCGGTGCCCGCGCCCGGGCACGCAGCCGGAACCCGACCAGCACGCCGTCCAGGAGCAGGGGCGCGCGGGCACCGGCCTCGGGCTCCGGCTCAGGTCCGCCCGCCAGCAGCGGCCGGTCGGTGACCCCCACCGACGGAATCCCCAACGCCGCCCCCAGGTGGAGAGCCAGCCCCGCCCGCCGGGGATGGTCGCGCCCGGTCGCGTTCACGAGCAGGACGTCTGGCAGCAGGCCCAGGTCGCGAACCACGTCCTCCAGCAACGCCCCCTGGCGCAGGGCCAGGAGCCCGGCCGCGTAGGGGGCCGAGAAGGCACCCCTGCGCACCGCCCGGGCCACCAGATGGGAGCCCTTGACCAGCACCGCCGCGGCCCAGGCCGGCTCCCTCTCCACCCATCCGCCGGCCGGGCGTCCGGCGGCGGCGAAGCAGGCCGCGATCCGCAGCTGCCCGGAGGGCCCCCAGCGCTCGACGCGGTCCGCAGCCGCCGCCAGCCGCTGCTGCAGCCAGATCAGCTGCTCGGGCCGGCCCGGCCACCAATGCCGGCCGATCGGTGCACCAGAGGTCGTCCGTGACCGACCCCCATCCGACCCCGGCCCGACCCGTGCTGAGGCCATCCAGTTCATCGTGAATCCACGCGGCCGCCGACCGATGCGAACGGTCGGACGCCATGGCTAGAGTGGATGCCCATGCGGCCGTTCGACCGCTCCTCCCAGCCGAACCACCGCCGCCAGCCGGGGCGCTGAGCAGGTGGCTCCCCTGAGCGTGGGGCGCGGTGCCCGGGACCGGAGCCGACGCCTGCCCCGGGCGGGTTTCGCCGCCGCCCTCCTCGTAGCCCTCCTCAGCGCGCGCAACGACCTGGCGGCGCTGGTTCCCGACCGCTACCAGGCGCCGGCCCGGATCGCAGTCCTGGTGCTGGCGGCGCTGGCTGGCGTCCAGGCCGTGCGGGACGCGGTGGCGGTGGCAACCGCGGCCATGGACCCGGAGGCGGGGGTGGTCTGGCGCAACCTGGCCTCGTGGACCCTGTACGCGCTGCTCGGCCTCTGGATTGCGTCGGTGGCCAAGCTCAACCTCTCCGGGCTCTTGCTCGGGGGCGCGATCGTGGGCGTGGTGGTGGCGGCAGCCTCGCAGGCATCGCTGGGCAACTTCTTCGCCGGACTGGTCCTGATGCTGGCCCGTCCCTACCGGGTGGGGGCGGCGGTGCGCCTGCGCGGGCCTTCGCTGGCGGGCATTGAGTACCAGGGGACGGTGGCGGACGTGGGTGCCCTCTACACCACCCTGCAGACGCCAGCGGGAGAACGGCTGAAGCTGCCCAACAGCGCGGTCGTCAGCTCCACATTGACCCTGGGCGAGGCGCCGGTGCAGGCCGAGGTCGAGATCGAACTCCCTCTGACGACGTCTCTCCACCGGGTGCTGCAGGCGCTCCGAGTGCGGCTCGGCAGCGGGCGGGTGACGATCACCCCGGTCCGGGTCAGCGCCAGCGGGGAGGGCAGCCAGATCTGCCGGGTCCAGCTCCGGTCGGCAAGCGCCGAGCCGGCCCAGCTGGCCGACTCCCTCGCGGATGCAGTCCAGGAGGTGACCGCCGGTGATCGGCAGCGCCAACGCAGCGCCTGACCCACGGCGGTGACGACGCCGGAGCCCGGCCACAACCGCTATGTTCGAGGCGTGGAGGCCCTCGTCCCCGCAGTTGATCCGCTGACGCCACGCCAGGTCGCGGCCCTCCTCCGGGCCTCAGCGGGCGCCGTCCGGGCCGAGCTGGAGGCACTCCCCCGGCAGCTGGCCGCCTGGCACCCGAGACCAGGCGAATGGTGCGCCCTGCAGGTCCTCGGTCACCTGATCGAGTCCGAGCGCCGTGCTTTTGCCGAGAGGATCGAGCGGCTTCTCCGGGAGGACCGCCCTCGCCTGGAAACCTGGGACCAGGAGGCGACGGCCGAGAGCCGGAACGATTGCGATCGGGACCCAACCGAGCTCCTGGAGGAGTTCGTCGAGGCCCGCGAGGCCAGCATCGGCATGGTGGCCGGGCTCCAGCCCGGCCAGCTGCAGCGGGAGGGCGAGCACCCGCTGGTGGGCAGGCTCAGCGTGGCCGAGCTGCTCCACGGGTGGGTGCATCACGACCGGGAGCACCTCAAGCAGCTGTTCTCGATCGTGCAGGCGGCAGTGGAGCGTCACCTGGGCAACGCCCGACTCTGACCCATCCTCCCGGGGCGATGGTGCTCACGTGCCCGACCTCCCGGTTGGACCATCGGACCCGCCGACGGATGGGCCGCAGCCTACGATGGAGTTGGTGGCACTCGTGGGCCGTGGCTCGAGCCAGAGCCCGCTCGGGGAAGAGGTCGTCAAGCGCATCCTCGCAGCCGGCCTCGAGGCGGTGCCGGGCGGCAGTCGGGTCCTGGTGATCCTGCCCGACCTCACCCGTACCTCCCCGGTCCCGCTCCTCTTCCGCCTCGTCAACCAGCTGCTCGGCCCCAGGACGGCGGCGCTGGATTACCTGGTCGCGCTCGGCACCCACCCTCCGCTAGGACCGGAGGGGCTGGAACGGCTGGTCGGGATCTCGGAGGCCGAGCGGAAGCGGCGGTGGCCCCGTGTTCGGCTGTTCAACCACCGCTGGGACGACCCCGCCGCCCTGCGCACGATCGGGGTGATCGGTGCGGCCGAGGCACGCCGGCTCACCGATGATCTGCTCGCCGACGAGGTCCCGGTCCGGCTCAACCGCCTGATCGACGACTACGACCAGCTCCTGATCTGCGGCCCGGTCTTCCCCCACGAAGTGGCGGGGTTCTCGGGGGGCGCCAAGTACCTGTTCCCGGGGATCGCCGGACCGGAGATCATCGACTTCACCCACTGGCTGGGCGCTCTTTGCACCAGCATGGCCACGATCGGCGTCGCCGACACCCCGGTGCGTCGGGTCATCCACCGGGCCGCCGAGTTCGTCCCCGTCCCGATCCTGAACGCGGCCATGGTCCTTGACCGCGGCCGCCTGCACGGGCTCTGGGTGGGCGACCACCTCTCCACGTTCGGCGCCGCGGCCGAGCTCTCGGCCGAGCTGAACGTGGTCTGGCTGGAGCGCCCCCACCAACGGGTGCTATCGATGCCGGCGACCCGCTACCAGGACCTCTGGACCGCGGCCAAGGCCATGTACAAGACCGAGCCGGTGGTGGCCGACGGGGGTGAGATCGTGATCCATGCTCCCCACCTGGCCGAGATCTCGTACACCCACGGGGCTCTCATCGACCAGGTCGGCTATCACGTCCGCGACTACTTCCTGGCCCAGTGGGACCGCTTCCGGCCCCTCCCCGGCACCGTTCTCGCCCACTCCACCCACGTCAAGGGGGCAGGGGCCTACCGGAGCGGCAGGGAGGAGCCCCGGATCAAGGTCACGCTCTCCACCGCCATCCCGGAGGAGCGCTGTCGCCGGGTGAACCTCGGCTATCTGGCGCCGGATGGAGTGGATCCCGAGGCCTGGCGGTCAGAGGGCGGGCTGGTCGTGCCCGAGGCGGGCGAGAAACTCTTCCGCCTCCGCAATGGGGGCTGAGCCCGGGCACCGGCTCCGGTTCGAGCACCAGACGGATGCCGGGGTGCTTCCCGGGACCATCCACGCCAGCGCCTCAGTGCCGACGCCTGCAGCGGCCGGAGGACCGGGGAGTGTGCCCGACCTGCCGCCCGAAGGAGCTGGGGCCCGGATCGGCGCACCTCGGTCAGACCCCGCCGAATGCGCTGTAGCCGCCATCGACGGGCACCACCGCCCCGTTGACGAAGCTGGCCCCCCGACTGCAGAGCCAGACGACAGCCGCCCCGATCTCATCCGGCTCGCCGAAGCGCCCGACCGGGGTGTGAGCTAGGACCGCCCGGCCCCGCTCGGTCGGACTGCCGTCCGGCCCCACCAGCAGGCCGCGGTTCTGGTTGCCCACGAAGAAGCCGGGCGCGACCGCGTTCACCCTGATCCGGCCATCGTGGCGGCGCCCCAGCTCGACCGCCAGCCAGCGGGTCAGGTTCTCGAGCGCTGCCTTGGCAGCGCCATACCCCGCCACCCGGGTCAACGGCCGGTCCGCGGCCATGCTGGACACGTTGACCACCGCCCCGCCCCCAGCATCGGCGATCGCGGGGCCGAAGAGCAGGGTGGAGCGAAGCGCACCGAGCAGGTTGAGCTCCAGCGCCGCCCGGAAGGCCTCCAGGGAGAGATCGAAGAGGTCCTGATCGGGCTCCAGGCTTCCGCCCGGCAAGTTGCCGCCGGCGGCGTTGATCAGCAAGTGCACTGCCCCCCAGCGCGCCACCACGGTCTCGCGGGCCGCCTCCAGCGAGCTCCAATCGGTCACGTCCGCGGCCAGCGCCAGCGCGCAGCCTCCCGCGGCCTCGATCCCGGCCGCTACCTCCTCGCCCGTCCACAGCCGCCTGCCCAGGACCGCCACCCTCGCTCCGGCCCCCGCCAGCGCCCGGGCCATCGCCCCGCCCAGGACCCCGGTGCCGCCAGTCACCACCGCCACCTTTCCCTCCAGCCCGAAGCACGAGCTCAGGTAGTCCACGCACCCCACCTTAGCTAGCTACTTCACCCGGAAAAATCCCTGCGCGTTTGAATTGGGGCGGAGGGCCGATCAGGTGGCGGAAGGCGCCTGATCGTTCTGTTTGGCCTGCTGGAGCAAGATCTCGGCCGCCTCCTCAGAGATGTCCTCGAGCTGGCGGAGGATCTCCAAGAGCCGGCGGCGGTTGGCGATCCACTCCTTATAGAGGAGGGCCTGGCTCTCGGTGAGGTTGCGGC
>CADDZO010000254.1 GCA_902812395.1 bacterium
TGGCCGGGCAACGGCGCCTGGCCCGGCGGGCGCGACTGGCGGCGCTGGCCGCGGTGGCGGTCAGCCCTCCTCTCCTGATCTCGGACCTGGGCCGTCCCGAGCGCTTCCTGAACATGCTCCGGGTGTTCCGGCCCACTTCGCCGATGAGCGTAGGTACCTGGATCTTGACCGCGGTCGGCTCTTCGGCCGGGCTGGCCGCAGCCAGCGAACTCACAGGCATCGGCCGCCGCGCCGGGCAAGTGGCGGGTGTGGTCGCCGGGGCGCTGGGGCCGGCGCTGGCCACCTACACGGGGGCGCTGCTGGGCCAGACCTCGATCCCGGCCTGGGAGCGGGCCCGTACCCGACTGCCGCTGCTGTTCGCTGCCAGCTCGGCGGCCGCCGCCGGCGGTCTGGCCAGCGCACTGGGCCCGGCCGAGGAGGCGGGGCCGGCCCGCCTGCTGGCCATCGGTGGCGGGGCAGCCTCGGTCCTGATCAGGCGGGTGATGGAGCACGATCTGGGCGAGGACGGCGCCGCCTACCGGGGAGACCAGGCCGGCCGCTTCGGGCTGGCCTCGGACGTGCTGACCGTGGCCGGGGTGGCTCTGGTCGGTGCCGCCGGTCGGCGGCGCTCGCTCGCGGTCCCGGGCGGCCTGGCGCTGATGGCGGGATCGCTGGCCAAGCGGATCTCGGTCTGGCGGGCGGGCTTCGCCTCGGCACGTCGGACCTGACGTCCGCGGGATGTTCCGGGCAGAGCTCGGCTCGGGCTTGCCGGAGGGGGTGCGGCTGCTCGACCACACCGCGGACGTGATCGTGGAGGCGACCGGCCCGACGTTGGAGGCCTGCCTGGCCCGGCTGGGGGCCGGCATGTTCGCGGTCTTCGCCCCGCCCCGTGGCCCTGGCCGGCCGCGCCGGCTGGAGATCGAGGCCGAGGCCGACGACGTCGAGCAGCTGGCCATCGCCTGGTTGCAGGAGCTGCTGTTTCGGAGCGATACCGAGGGCCTGGTGCTGACCGCCTTCGAGGTCGAGCTCGATGGACGGCGGCTGCAGGCGCGGGTGGAGGGACGCGAACTGCTCCCCGAGGAGGAGCTGCTGGGTCCCTCGGTGAAGGCACCGACCCGGCACGAGCTCCGGGTCACACCCGGTGGCGAGGGCTGGGAGGCCCACGTCGTGCTGGACGTCTGAGGCCGTCCACCCACGGCTCCCTCTGCGGACGTCGGCAGGGCGGCGGCTGCCGTCGCCGGCGACGACCGCGGCAGCAGAGATGTGGGGTCGGCGTGCATGGGAGCCGGCCGATGGCCCAGGGGATGGTTCCCGCGCTCCCGCTGATGCTCCGAGAGGAGCGGCGATGGGTTCTGCCGGTGCGATCGAGGCTCGGGCGTGGGCAGCCTCGACCGGAAGGATCCGGAGCTCACCCCCATCCGGTTCGCATCGCGCAGGAAACTACAGATGAGTTCGACACTTGAGAAGCTGGGTCTCGGGGGGCTCCCTTCGCCCTTCGCGGCCGCTGTGTGGCGGCTCCGCTCGGTGAACGAGGCGGCTTCTGGGGCAGCACAACAATGCTCCTCACGGGTGCGGCCCACAAGCGGTGCCTCGGCAACGTGCCCAGCTCCGGGGCATACCGCTTGACCCGCTGCGCACTCAGGTCGTGGAATCGGGCGACGGTACCGGGTTGCCGTGCAACCCCGAACGTGAGGTCGCGCAACGTTGGGGCACGAACAAGTGCACACCGCCACCCGATTCGTCTGCCGCCGACAGTCCCCGGGGAGGTTCCTCATGGGGCCCTGCTCGCCGTGGTGGCAACCGACGTTGCTGTGCTCTGCTCCCTCGGCTCCGTCCTCACCCTGGGCTGATCTGCGACCCGCCCGGTCCCTGGTCACGCCCTGCATGCCTCCAACCGTGGGTTCGGCGCGACCCCCGTGGTCGCCCGCTCAGGAAGGGTCCGCAGCTGCCGGCGGTCGGATGCCCGGGGCATACCACGCCATTGGCGCTCGCCGTCCCCTGACGTCGCGAACGGCTTCGGTCGGTCACCGGTCCATCCGCGTCAGCCGCCCGCCGCCAGGCTCGGGCAGGGAGCCTGCAACTTTTAGCCACGCTTCATGATGAAGCCCCATCATTACTACCAGCAAATCCCTATCCCTTCCCCCAAGGGCATGGCGGCTGCGCCAGCCGCCATGCCCCACCTCCTCGGAATCGAGGGGACCCAATTGACTCGCAAGCTGCGGCCGGCGATTCAGAGTTCGGCGCTGCCGTCGATCAGCCCTTAAGCACCCCGATCGGCCGGAGCCGGGCGACCGGGCGGGAAAGCCCGGCGCCATGGCAGGCCCTCACCACCTCGTCCACGTCCTTGTAGGCCTGCGGGCTCTCCTCGGGCAGGGCGCGCAACGCCCTGGTCACCACCCGGATCCCGCGCTCGGCCAGCCGGCGCTGGAGCTCGGCGCCCCCCTCGCCTTTCATCGCCTGCTTGCGGCTCATCACCCGGCCGGCCCCGTGGCAGGTGGAGTCGAAGGCCTCGGCCGAGCCCTCCCCCACCAGCACCCAGGAGGCGGTGCCCATCGATCCCGGGACCAGCACCGGCTGGCCGGCCGATCGAAGCTCGGGAGCGAGGGCGGGGTGGCCGGGGGGCAGGGCGAGAGTGGCGCCCTTGCGGTGGACGCACAGCCGCAGTCTCCGCCCCTCCACCTCGTGCTCCTCCATCTTGGCGAGGTTGTGGGAGACGTCGTAGACGAGCGCCAGCTCCGCTCCCTTGCCCAACGTCGCCCGGAAGGCCTGACGGACGGCATGGGTGATGACCTGACGGTTGGCTCGCCCGAAGTTGGCTGCAGCCGCCATGGCCGAGAAGTAACGGCGACCCCGCGGCGACAGCACCGGGGCCGCGGCCAGCTGGCGGTCGGGCAGTCGGATCCCGTGCTCGCTGGCCAGCATCTCGTCGACGTAGTCGGAGCAGACCTGGTGGCCCAGGCCGCGGGAGCCGGTGTGGATCATCACGGCGATGTGCCCCGCGGCCAGCCCGAAGGCGGTGGCGGTAGCCGCTTCCAGCACCTGATCCACGACCTGGACCTCCAGGAAGTGGTTGCCGGCGCCCAGGCTCCCCAGCTGGCCGACCCCGCGCTTGCGGGCGCGGTGGCTGACCGCGGCCGGGTCGGGGACCTCCAGGGCGCCCAGGTCCTCGATCCGAGCCAGGTCGGCTTCGGTCCCGTAGCCGGCCGCCACCGCCTGCCGGGCTCCTTCCCTCAGGACCCGCTCCAGCCCGTCGGCGTCCAGCGGCCAGATCCCCCCCGCACCGTGGCCGGTGGGCACCCGGCGGGAGAGCTCGTCCATCAGCGTCCCCAGCCTGGAGCGGACCTGCTCCTCGGTCAGGTCGCTGGCGAGCAGGCGGACGCCGCAGGAGATGTCGAAGCCAACTCCGCCCGGGGAGACCACCCCGCCCTGCTCGGGGTCCATGGCCGCCACCCCGCCGATGGGGAAGCCGTAGCCCCAGTGCACATCCGGCATGGCGATGCTGAAGCCGACGATGCCCGGCAGCCAGGCGACGTTGCGCACCTGGTCGAGGGAACGGTCGCTGGCGATCAGGGGCAAGAGGCGCCGGGAGGCGTACAGACGGCCGGGCACCCGCATCTCACCCCGGGCCGGCAGCGTCCAGACGAAGTCGGACTCCTGGATCAGCTCCAAGGTGTGGGTCTCCATCTGTCTCCTTCTTGGTCAGCTGTCGCGGAGCAGCCGCGCCGCCACTGCGGGTTCGAAGTTACCGCCGCTCAAGATGAGGGCGGCACGGCCCCGTCCCAGCCGGCCCGTCACCCAGGCGGCCAAGGGCAGGGCGGCGGTGGGCTCCAGGGCCAGCTTTAGGCGCTGCCAGGCGAGCAGGGTAGCAGCCACGATCTCCGACTCGGAGACGGTGACGATCTGCTCGACCAGGCCGCGCTCCACGATCACCTCGAAGTTGCGCTCCCCGATCGACAGCAGCCGTACCCCGTCCGCGATCGTGGGCGGGGTGGCCAAGAGCCGCACTCTCCTGCCTTCCTGGAGGCTGCGACGGGCGTCGTCGGCCACTTCTGGCTCCACTCCCACCACCCGAACCCTGGGCCGCAGCGCCTTCACCGCCAGTGCCGTCCCCGAGATCAGGCCGCCGCCCCCGACCGGAGCCGCGACCACGTCGAGGGCGGGCGCGTCCTCGAGCAGCTCCAGAGCGGCGGTACCCTGGCCATGGATCACGTCCCAGTCGTCGAACGAGTGCACCACCGGCCATCCGGTCTCCTCGGCCAGGCGCCGCAGCACCTCGTCCCGGTTGCCAAAGGTCACGCCCTGGTTGACGATCTCGGCTCCCAGGGCGCGGGTTGCCTCCAGTTTGGCGGGCACCGCCTCCTCCGGGACCACGATCCGGGCCCGGATGCCGACCGCGCGCGCCGCCCTGGCCACGGCCTGGGCGTGGTTGCCGGAGCTGGCAGCCAGGACCCCGGTCAGGGGGCGGCGCCGGGCCAGCACTAGCACGGCGTTGAAGGCGCCGCGCGCCTTGAAGGCGCCGCCCACCTGGAAGCACTCCGGCTTGAGCAGCGGGGCCCCCTCCAGGTCGCCCGCCACCAGCGGCGTGCGCCGGACGTGGCCGGCGATCCGTTGTGCCGCTTCCCGGATCGCGTTCAGGTGTCCGTTCAGGTAGGCGTCCACTGACCGTTGCGGGTCAGTGAGCATTAGCCAGCCGACCCGCAGCCACCGGTTGCCCGGTGGCGGT
>CADDZO010000255.1 GCA_902812395.1 bacterium
GGGGACGATGCCCGGAATCTCGCGCAGGCGCTCGGGCATGTGCCCGCCCACCGCGGGGACCGCGCCCAGAAGCCCCACCGTGTACGGGTGCTGGGGGCGCCGGAAGAGGTCAAGCACCTCTGCCTCCTCGACCCGGCGGCCGGCGTACATCACCACCACCCGGTCGGCGACATCGGCGACCACGCCCAGATCGTGGGTGATGAGGAGGATCGCCATCCCCGTCCGGCCCCGCAGGCCCCGGAGCAAGTCCAGGATCGCCGCCTGGACGGTGACGTCGAGGGCGGTGGTGGGCTCGTCCGCAACCAGCAGGCGGGGGCCACAGGAGATCGCCATCGCAATCATCACCCGCTGGCGCATCCCGCCCGAGAGCTGGTGCGGGTACTCGCGGAGGCGGCGTTGGGGAGCGGGGATGCCAACCTCGGCCAGCAGCTCGGTCGCCCGCTCCCGGGCCTGGTGGCGCGACATCCCCAGTCGCTGGCGCAGCGTCTCCTCGATCTGGAAGCCGACCGTGAAGCTGGGGTTCAAAGCGGTGGTTGGTTCCTGGAAGACGTAGGCGATCTCATCGCCTCGGATCCGCCGGAGCCGGGCCGGTGGCAAGCCAAGCAGGTCCAGCCCGCCGAAGCGCACTCGGCCGCTGACGGCCGCGTTGGCCGGGAGCAGGCCGGTCAGTGCCATCGCGGCCACCGACTTGCCGCAGCCCGACTCTCCCACCAGGGCCACGATCTCGGCTTCCGCGATCTGGAACGAGAGCCGGTCTACCGCCTGGACCGGTACGTCCTCGGTCCGGAAGCGAACCGAGAGGTCGACCACTTCCAGCAGCGTCACCGGGCGAAGCCCTTGGGGTCGAGCAGGTCGCGGATGCCGTCCCCGAGCAGGTTGAAGGCCAGCGTGGCCAGGAAGATCGCGATCCCGGGCAGCAGCGCCAGGTACGGTGCCTGCTGCAGGTAGGACTGGGCGTCGGAGAGCATCGTCCCCCATGAGGGAGTGGGCGGCTGCACGCCCAGGCCCAGGAACGAGAGCAATGCCTCCCCCAGGATGGCGGCAGGGATGGTGGCGGTGGCCTGGACCAGGATCGGACTGAAGACGTTGGGGAGCAGATGGCGGCGGAGGATGGCCCAATCCGAAGCCCCCACCACCGCCGCCGCAGCCACGTAGTCCTCCTCTCGAACCGCCAGCGCCTCCCCCCGGGCGATGCGAACGTAGGCAGGGATCTGGGCAATGGCGAGCGCGATCACCACGTTACGAAGCGAGGCCCCCAGGATGGCGGCCAGGCCGACCGCGACGATGATGTAAGGAAAGGCCAGCACCAGGTCGGTGAGTCGCATCACCACCGGGTCGACCCAGCCCCGGTAGTAACCACTGGCAAGGCCCACCGGGAGGCCCACCGCCACCGCCAGCAGGGTCGAGAAGACACCCGCCTCGAGCGAAACCCGGGACCCCCAGAGGATACGAGTGAGCTCGTCCCGGCCCAGCTCGTCGGTCCCGAGCATGAACCCGCGGCTGAGTGGCGGCTGGAGCAGGGCCCCGTAATGGGTGGCGTCCGGGGAGTAGGGGGAGATCCAGGGGGCCAGGATCGCCACCAGCACGAAGAGCCCCACCAGCACCAGCCCCACCACCGCCAGCGGCCGGCCCAGTAACCGCCGCCGGAAGCGTCCCAGCTGCCGCAGCCGGGGGCTCAGCTCCCGCCGCGGGGCGAGCGCCTCCTCCATCACTCTGCCGCCCCGGTGAGCCGGATCCGGGGATTGACCAGTGAGTAGGCGACGTCGACCAGGAAGTTGACGACCACGAACCCGACCGCGGTCACCAGCGCCACCCCCTGCACCACCGGGTAGTCACGCTCGAAGATCGACTGAACGATCAGGTTGCCGAAGCCGGGGATGACGAAGATCTGCTCGGTGACCACCGCCCCCCCGAGCAGGGCCCCCAGGTTCAGCCCCACCACCGTGATCACGGTCATGAGGCTGTTGCGAAGGGCGTGGACTCCCACCACCCGCAGCTCCCCCAGGCCCTTGGCCCGGGCGGTGCGGACGTAGTCGGCCCGCAGCGCATCCAGCATGGCCGAACGCTCCTGGCGGAAGACCACCGCGGCCACCGGCAGCCCCAGGACGAACGCCGGCATCACCATCCGCTCCAGGTTCCCCCCCAGGTCCTGGAGGGGGGAGACGTAGCCGGAGGAGGGCAACACCCCCAGCCGGATGGCGAAGAACAGGATCAACATCAGGCCCAGCCAGAAGGTGGGCACGGACAGGCCGAAGAGGCCGATGGCGTTGGCCAGGTAGTCCCAGACGCTGGAGCGGTAGACGGCGGCCAGGACCCCGGTAGGGATCCCGATCACCACCCCGAAGAGGACCGCCAGCACCGCCAGCTCGCCGGTGATCGGGATCCGGCTGACGATGGTCGGGGTCACCGGCTCGTCGGTGTGGATCGAGGTGCCGAGGTCACCGTGGAGGGCCTGCCACACGAAGTGGGCGTACTGCACCGGCAGCGGCTGGTTGAGCAGGTACTCGCGATTGATGGCCGCGATCAGCTGGGGGGTGCGGTTGCTCTCGGCGGTCAGCGCCAGGGCGGGACCACCCGGCAGCAGGCGGAGTGCGATGAACACCACCACGCTGGCCACGAACACCACCACCAGCGCGGCCCCGGCCCGACGCAGGACGTACCAGAGCATCCGCCAGCGTGGGTCAGCTCACATAGCCGGCGAACGCCACCCGCGGGATCCCGTCCGCGTAGTACTGCACGCCGACCAGCTTCTTGCTCACGGCCATGTAGTTCACCGGGTTGTAGAGCACGATGATCGAGTCCTGCTGATTGATGAGCTGCAGGACCTGCGTATAGAGCTGCTTTCGCTGATTGAAGTTGTTGGTTGCCCGAGCCTCGTCCAGCAGCTTGTCGAGCTGTGGATCCGAGGAACCGGTGGCGTTGAGCGAGCCATCCGTGTGCCAGAACTGGTAGATGTTCTGGTCTGGATCGATCCGGCCCGACCAGCCAACCTGGTACATCTCGTAGTGCCCAGCATCGGCCTGGTCGAGAGAGGTCACGAACTCCTCTGACTGAATGGTCATCTGGAAGCCGACCTGGTCCACCATCTGCTGGATGACCTGGGCCTGGCGCAATGGCACCGTCTCGTTAGGAACCAGCATGGTGACGGGGATCGGGGTCGCCACCCCGGACTCTTTGATGAGCTTGCGCGCCTGGGCAGGATCGTAGGGCGGGCACTTGAAGCTCGCGTCGTAGTACGGGCTGACCGGTGCGATCGGCGAGCAGCTGGGAACGAACCTGCCGTCGAACACGACCTTGTTGAGGACGGACCGGTTGATGGCGGCTGCAAACGCCTGGCGGAGATCCTGTGAGCGGGCGAAGGGATTGTCGACTGGACCCGGCGGCTTGCCCTCGCCGTTGGCGTTGCCGATGTTGATGTCGATCCCCTGGTAACCGATCGAGGTCGACTGATAGAGCTTGAGGTTGGGATCGCTCTCGATCTTTTGCACGTCGGTCGGCGCCATCTGGTCACCGATCTGGACAGCCCCGGATTCAACGTTGGCCAGCCGCACGTTGTCGTCACCGATGAACTTGTACACGATCTCGCTCAGATGGACTTTGTCCTTGGCGTAGTAGTAGGGCGACTTGGTGAGCACGATCTCGTCGCCGGGGATGCGCTTAGCGAACTCGAACGGCCCGACGCACACGGGGTCGCTGGCGAAGTTCGTGCCCAACTTCTGCAGCTGGGTGGGAGACATGATCATGCCGGCCCGGTCGGCCAGCGCCGCGGTTAGAGGTGCAAATGGATGAGAGAGCGTGAGCTGCACCGTGTACGGGCCGGTAACGGCCACGCTCTCGATCGGGGAAATCTCACTCTTGCGGGCCGAGGTGGGAAGCGTCAGGTCCCGCTCCAGCGTGGTCTTCACCGCATCGGCGTTGAAAGGCGTCCCGTCGTTGAACAGGATCCCATGACGCAGCTTGATCGTCACGGTAAGGCCGCCGTTGGAGACCTGGGGCAGGCTGGCCGCCAACTGGGGGACGATCTGCAGCTTCGAGTTGATGTCGTACAGCTTCTCACAGAAGTTGGCGAAGACCTCTCGCCCAACCAGGGTCTGGGCGGTGGTCGGATCGAGCGCATCCGGCTCCTCATCAAGAGCGATGGTGAGCACCCCACCGTTCTTCACGTGAGTGGACGTCGGCGCCACGGCCTTGCTGGGCCCTCCACAGGCGGCCAGCAGCAGCACCGCCACGGCCACGAGGGGCGATTTTCGGAATACCTTACCTCTCACGACACTCCTCCTCAGGGACGACCCGGGTCATACCCGCGCGGCTCCGGTCCCTGGCCCACTGCCATCCGACTCTGGGCCTCCTGCCACGGAGCATAGACCCGGCGGCGGGCCTCCACCTCGTCAATCCTGAGGAGCCGGATGTGGGCTGCCCACAGGCCCAGGAGATCTCGCTCGGTGTCGGGATTCGGGACTTCGCCGGCTCCAGCTGGCTTCGCCGCCACCTGCGATCGCTGCCGGGCTCACCCGTCAGGCCTGCTGCCCAGCTGCTGACGCGGCCATCCGAACGCCGTTGCGGGTCAGTGAGCATGAGTCAGCCGACCCGCAGCCACCGGTTGCCCGGTGGCGGTCCCGGTCTTACCCGCTTGCGCGGTGCCGGGTTCCTGCTTGGGGTCCCCACGAAGCCTGCTTCGTG
>CADDZO010000256.1 GCA_902812395.1 bacterium
CGCGCGCCCATTCCCGCAAAAAGACCGGCTCAGCCAACCGCAGGAAGAGCGCGCGGCGGCTGGCGCGCATCCATGCCCGGATCGCCAACTCCCGTCTCGATGCCGTGCACAAGGCCACGACCTGGCTGGCTGCTCGATATGAGGCGGTGGTGGTCGAGGACCTGAACGTGGCCGGGCTGCTCCGCAACCGGAGGCTGGCCCGCAGCGGACCAGTCCTTCGGGACCGTGCGGCACCAGCTCGGCTCCAAGACCGTCTGGCGTGGCGGACGGCTGTTGGTTGCCGAGCGGTTCTTCCCCAGTTCCAAGACGTGCTCTGGCTGCGGGACAGTGAAAGCCAAGACTGGCCGAGCGCATCTTCCGCTGCGAGGGCTGCGGCCTGGTCATCGACCGGGACGTGAACGCTGCGAAGAACCTACTCGAGCTCGCCGTCAGTGGCAGAGGGGCCTGTGGAGCCGAGGTAAGACCCAGCACCGCTGGGCACACGGCGATGAAGCAGGAGGGGACCCCACGAAGCAGGCTTCGTGGGGTCCCCAAGCAGGAACCCGGCACCGCGCAAGCGGATAAGACCGGGACCGCCACCGGGCAACCGGTGGCTGCGGGTCGGCTGGCTCATGCTCACTGATCCGCAACGGCGCACCGATGGTAGGAACGCCGCAGCCAGAGAGCGGGCGCGCTCGACGGCCCTGCCCGTCACCCCGTGGTCGGGGTTGAAGGGGTCACGGTCGGTGTGGGTGACGATCGCGTCCAGCGCGAACTCCCGAATGGCGTCCGCAAGCCGCTCCAGCGCGACCCGATCGATCTCCAGCGGGTAGTCCCCGAGGTCCAGGCAGTGGAAGTCGGCGCCCAGGACCGCGGCTGCTCGCTCAGCCTCGCCGTGCCGGACCTCCTTCACCCGCTCCACGGTCTGTCCCGGCTCCTTCCAGAGCTCACCGGACTCGCCCCGCTCGCCATAGGACCGCGCAAGGGCTCGGGCCGCCCCTCCGGCCCGAGTCACCAATGCCATCACCCCAGCCGCCCGCCAGACGAAGTCGGCGGAGTGCGCGCCGATCACCAGCAACCGGCGAGCGCTCATCGGACCCCGGCCAGGCGGCGGGTGTTGGTGACGGCCATCAATCGCACCTCCTCCTCGTCGAACCCGGCTGCCAGCAGCCGCTCCGCGGCCAGCGCTAGCCCGTCCTCGACCGGCGGGTTGTCCACCTGACCGAGGTCGGTCGAGAGCACGGAGTGTTGGGGGCCGACGCGCCGGATATGGTCGAGCCAGCGCTCCGAGGACACCTTGCCCGTGAGCGGCGTCGTAAAGCAGCGCTCCAGCAACGCCCCCATCCCGGCCAGCTCCGCCTGGGCCTCGATCGGAAAGTCTTGGGACGGGAACTCCGGGTGGGTGACGACGATCTGCTCCATCCCCTCCTCCCGCGCCGCCTGCACCCCGCCAGCGCCTCCGCCAGCCCGAGGTGGCCGGTGGCCAGGACTAGACGGTGGGCAGCGATCCGGCGCAGGACGGCGCGCGTGGCTGCCGAGGGACGGTCCCCGTCCAGCACCGACACCGCTGCCATCTCCAGGTCCATGCCTCGGAGCCCGTGCTGCAGGGCAGCCCATGCCGGTGGTCTGGCCCCCTGGCCGAGAGGAGCATGGCCCGCGATCTCGTTGACCGCATCCACGGTCGGCATCCACACCACCCGTGCCCCGCTCCGGGCCGCGATCTCGACGGCCACCGGGTTGATGCCGCCCACCGACCGGTTGAGCACGATTGCGCCCAGCACCATCACCCCGGGCACGGTGGCGCGGACCACCGCGGCCCGCTCGGCGGTAGGGGTGTAGTGGGACTTGATGACGAAGCCGCCCAGTCCGAGCTCGCGAAAGCGGCGGGCCAAGGCGAGGTCGTCGACCCGGCGGGGGACCACGTCGGGAGCGACGTGGACGTGGAGATCGCAGGCTCCTCGCACCAGCTCTCGGCACCGCATCGAGGGCCAAGTCCCTCCCTTCACCTTCCCGCCCGGCAATGACCCCAGCCACCCGGTGTCCACCGGGTCCGGGGACCCGACCGCATCGCGCACCGCGGGCGGTCGGTCGCCACCCCAACGGTGTTCGCACAGCCCACTCCGACTGCCACGGTAGGTCCTCCGCCACGGTTGGTCAACGGCCCTCCTCAGCCGCTCCGCCATGCCCATCCGCTGGGGACGAGCCCACGGTTGGCACCGCCCGGGCACCGCCACGGCTGGCTGTTGGCTACCACCGACGCATGTCGAGATCCGGGCACCGGTCCGGAGAGTCACCAGTTCGGGGTGGTCGGCTGTTCATCCGACTCAGCCTGCCAGCCCCAGGCAGCTTGATGGCTGTGGTCTCACCTGAGAGCCGCGCCCGCGCCGAACCACCGCCAGCTTGGCGAGACAACGTCGAGGCTGCCTTGCCGAGCTGCTGCTTCATCGCCTGCTCGCCGGCTTCGGCTCCACCTCCACCGCTGGCTCAACGGCACTGCCGAGCGCTCACCCAGGCCACGACGAGGCCGCGGGCCTCGATTCCCGGCACCGGCTCAATCTCCCCACCCCTCCGTCCCAAGCTGGGCCGAGAGCCATGGGACAACGAAAAAGGAGGTCCCGCCAAGAGTGGCGGAACCTCCTCGGCTCACTTCGCGTATTCGATCGCACGGGTCTCCCGCACGACCGTAACCCGGATCTGCCCCGGGTAGCTCAACTCGCTCTCGATCCGTTTGGCGATGTCTCGCGCCATCAGCTGGGCCGAGCTGTCATCGATCTCGTCCGGCTGGACCAGGATCCGGACCTCGCGCCCGGCCTGGATGGCGTACGACTGCTGCACGCCGGAGAACGAGTTCGCGATCTGCTCGAGCTTCTCCAGCCGACGGATGTAGGCGTCCAGCGTCTCCCGCCTGGCTCCCGGCCGGGCAGCCGAGATGGCGTCGGCGGCGATCAACAATTGGGCCTCCACCGTGCGCGGCTCTTCGTCGTAGTGGTGGGCACGGACGGCGTGCACCACCGGCGCCGGTACCCCGTAACGCTGGAGGAGGTCCGCCCCGATCACGGCGTGGGACCCCTCGACCTCGTGGTCGATGGCCTTGCCGATGTCGTGGAGCAGCCCTGCCAGCTTCGCCACCTGCACGTCGGCCTTGATCTCGGCCGCCATGCTGGCCGCCAGGTGGGCGACCTCCTTGGAGTGGCTCAAGACCTGCTGCCCGTAGCTGGTCCGAAAGCGCAGGATCCCCAGGTGCCGGATGATCTCCGGGTGGAGACCCTGGACCCCCAACTCCACGGCGGCGGCCTCGCCCTCGTCCTTGATCCGCTGGGCCACTTCCTGACGGGCCTTGGCCACCGTCTCCTCGATCCGAGCGGGATGGATCCGCCCATCGACGATCAGCTTGTTCAGGGCGGTCCTGGCCACCTCCCGACGTACCGGGTCGAAGCCGCTGATCACGATCGCTTCGGGCGTGTCGTCGATGATCAGGTCGATCCCGGTCGCTTGCTGGAGGGCGCGGATGTTGCGTCCCTCCCGGCCGATGATCCGTCCCTTGATCTCGTCATTCGGGAGCGGCAGCACGGAGACTGAGGTCTCGGCGGTCTGGTCGGCGGCCACCCTCTGGATGGCATCGGTCACGATCACCCGAGCCCGCCGCTCGCCTTCGTCGCGAGCCGCCAGCTCGGCTTCCTTCACCCGTCGGGCGATCTCATTGTGCAGGTCCTTCTCGACCTGTCCGATCAAGACTGCCTGCGCCTCCTGGCGGGTCATGCGGGCTACCCGTTCAAGCTCCTGGCGCTGCTGCCGAACCGACTCCTCGAGCTGGGCGCGAGTCTGCTCCAGACTCCGCTCGCGCTCCGCCAGACCCTGTTCGCGCTCGTTGAGGCCCTGCTCACGGCGGGATAGTTGCTCCGCCCGGCGCTCCAAGGCCTCCTCCTTCTGCTGGAGCCGACGCTGGCCCTGCTGGAACTCGGATCTCGCCTCCCGCACTTCCTGCTCCGCCGCGGAGCGGATGCGGTGCGCCTCCTCCTTGGCCTCCAGGAGCCGTTCCTTCGCCTCGCTCTCGATCTCGGCCAGACGCCCGTGCGCCCGCTCCTCGACCTCGCGAAGCTGTGTCTGCTGGTGCCGTCGAAATTCGTTCTGAACAGCGAAGTACACGACCCCGCCGCTGACGGCTGCGGTGAGCACGATCACCGCCACCACCAACAGCAGGACGTCAATGGGGGACATTCGTTGGTTCACCTCTCGGTTATTCGATTGTGAAGGTGCTGAACCGAGGCGGGGACCGAGCCCCGCAAACAGGTCAAAGCAACTTCGCGGGCGCGTGCCGCATAGGCACGCCCTATCGGATTCTAAAACCCGGAGGGAGGACTGGCAATCGAGGCCCGGAGGCCCCACCAAGATTGCTGCGCAGTGCGCCGGCCTTCAGGCCTGCGGTGAAGGGCCGCCCGGCCAGCAGGGGCGCCCTGATACACCCGTTCCGTCCGGTGACGGGCGAGGCCGGGGGGCACCCTGTCCGAACGGCGGGACCGGGAATCCCCGCGCTTCACGCGGGGGAGGTGTCAATCGGCGGGTCTCCCCTCGCCCAGGAGGCGTTCTACCTGCTCCTCCTCGAAGCCCCGCCGCCGCAGCCGCGCGGCGGCCCGGTCAGCGGGCAGGCCGGCGGCCAGGCTG
>CADDZO010000257.1 GCA_902812395.1 bacterium
AGGGGACCCCACGAAGCAGGCTTCGTGGGGACCCCAAGCAGGAACCCGGCACCGCGCAAGCGGGTAAGACCGGGACCGCCACCGGGCAACCGGTGGCTGCGGGTCGGCTGGCTAATGCTCACTGACCCGCAACGGATCGTAGTCTGGAGCCGATGACCGAGACGCCAGACCTCCTGCCCCGGCTGGCTGCGTTCGCCCGCCTCCTTCACGATGCCGGGCTGGATGCAGGTCCGGGCCGGGTGCAGACCGCGACCCGGGCTCTGAGCGTGCTCGACATTCGCGACCGGACCGCCTTTCGGGATGCCCTACGGGCGTGCTTCGCCAGCCGCAAGGAAGATCTGCCCCTGTTCGAGGCCGCCTTCGACATCTTCTGGGCCCCGGCCGATCCCCGGGTGCGGGCCGGTTCCATGCCCGCCCGGACCCGCTCCCTGCCACTCGCCCCGGAGCGGGCGAGGGCCTGGCTCACCGCCCTGGGCCTGCAGCGTCCGGAGCTGCCCCAGGAGTCTCGGGACGGGGTGCCGGCCAGCAGCTCCGGCTACAGCCCACAGGAGCTGCTCCGCCAGAAGGACTTCGAGGAGATGACCTGGCAGGAGTCGGAGCAGGTGAAACGCCTGCTCCAGCAGGCCCCGTGGCGGGTGGCGGAGCGGCGTACCCGCCGGCTGGGCCCCGCCCGCGTGGGCCAGATCGATCTGCGCCGCTCGGCCCGGCAGGCCATTCGCTCCAACGGCGAGCTGGTCCGGCTGATGCATCGGCGCCCCCGGCTGCGGCGTCGGCCCCTGGTCCTGCTCTGCGACGTCAGCGGCTCGATGGAGCGGTATTCGCGCCTGCTCCTGATCTTCGCCCACGCTATTGCCCGGCGCGAGGAGGTGGAGACGTTCGTGTTCTCCACCCGTCTCACCCGGATCACCAGAATGCTGCGCCGGCGCGACATCGACCAGGCCCTGGCCGAAGTGGGCAAGAAGGTCCACGACTTCAGCGGTGGGACCCGGATCGGGGACGCGGTGGCCGAGTTCAACCGCCGCTGGGCCCGCCGCGTCCTCGGGCACGGTGCGGTAGTGATCGTGGTCAGCGACGGCTGGGACCGAGGGGACCCGGAGCGGCTGGCATCCGAGCTGGCCCGGCTGCATCGGATGTCGCATCGGCTGATCTGGCTCAACCCGCTGCTGGGCTCGGAGGGCTACCAACCGGTGACGCGGGGGATGGCGGCCGCCCTCCCCCACACCGACGACTTCCTCTCCGCCCACAACGTTCAGGCCCTGGACCAGCTCGGCCAGCTGCTGGCCGAGCTCGACCGCCGGCCATCGAGGAGGTGAAGATCCGATGAGAGAGGTCGCCGCCGAGTACCGCCAGTGGCGAACGGAAGGCGATCCGGTGGCAGTCGCGACTGTGGTCGAGACCTGGGGCTCCAGCCCCCGCCCGCTGGGATCGCGGATGCTGGTCAGCGGCTCAGGCCGGATGGCCGGGTCTGTCTCCAACGGCTGCATCGAAGGGGCCGTCTTCGAGGAGGCCCAAGAGGTGCTGAAGCAGGGCCGGCCCCGACTGCTGGAGTATGGGGTGGCCGACGACATCGCCTTCGAGGTGGGCCTGGCCTGTGGTGGCCACATCGCGGTCTTCGTCCAACCCGCGACCGAGGCCCACGACCAAGCCGTCCAGCTCCTGGCCGACGAGCGTCCCTTCCTGCTCCGGACCAACCTGGAGGACGGGACCACGGAGCTGGAGGAAAAGACTCCCGACTTCGAGCTCCCTCGCCGGGAGGGGCGGCACTTCGAAGAGCCTTTTGGCCGCCCCCCCCACATGGTGATCGTGGGCGCGATCCACATTGCGATCCCGCTCCACCGTCTGGCCAAGGTGATGGGCTACCGGGTGACGGTGGTGGATGCTCGGGGCCAGTTCGCGACCGCCGAACGCTTCCCCGAGGCCGACAAGCTCCTTGTCCAGTGGCCCGACGAGGCCCTGGCGGGGATGACCATCGATCGCTCCACTGCGATCGTGATCCTCACCCATGATCCCAAGTTCGACCTCCCTGCCCTGCGCGCTGCCCTCCCGACCGAGGCCGGATACATCGGCGCCATCGGATCTCGCAAGACCAACCAGAACCGCTTCGAGGCACTGCTCCGGGAAGGGTTCACGCCCGAGCAGATCGCCCGGGTCCACGGCCCGATCGGGCTCGACCTCGGGGGCCGGGGGGCCGAGGAGACGGCGCTCGGGATCATGGCCGAGGTGACCGCGGTGCGCTTCGCCGGCACCGCCCGCCATCTACGCGAATTGAAAGCCGCCGTCTGACCGGAGCTACATTCGGGACATTCCCGGAACTGCGCAGACCACGTGCCTCACTCACGCTTGGTGGACGCTAAAATCTTCCCATGCCTGCGCAGGTGGAGGACGATCCTGCCCTTGCCCTGTTCCGGACCCTGAGCGACCCGGTCCGGCTCCGGTTGCTGCGCGAGCTGCCCGAGGACCCGAGCGCGGCGGAGACGTCGGTCTCCGACCTGGCCCGCCGGCTCTCGGTCTCGGACACGGTCGCCTCCCAGCATCTGCGGGTGCTGAGTGCGGCCGGCCTGGTCGGCCACCGCCGCAACGGGCGGACCACCTGCTACTACCTCAAGCCGGCAGCACTGGCCGCGGCCCGGCAGGCGCTCGCTCAGGAGCTGCCCCAGATGTTCGCGGTCGAGGCCCGACTGTCACGGCTCTCGGCGCGCAACCAGCTGATCGGCAAGGTGGTGGAGATTCGGCGGGGCGAGGTCTCGACCGAGGTCGGCATCGACGTCGGCGGCCACATCGTGACCGCCGTCATCACCACGGCGTCGGCGGACCGGTTGGAGCTCGCGGTCGGGGATGTGGCAGCTGCCATCTTCCGCGCCCACGACGTGATCGTCCAGAAATAGGCATCGGCGAACCATTCGGAGGAGGAGTGACGGTGGCGAGGATGCGAGGTGCGTGGTGGGCGTCGGCATTGGTGGTGATGCTGGTTCTGGCCGCCTGCGGCGGAACAGCTGGCAGCCCGAGCCCGACCTCGGTACCCAGGGCCTCGGGCACGGTCAGCGTTCTCTACGCCGCCTCTCTGCTCGATCTGATGGAGAAGGAGGTCGGGCCCCGCTTCGAGGCTGCCACCGGTGCCCATTTCGAGGGCTACGCGGGTGGCTCGCAGGCCCTGGCCAATCAGATCAAAGGCGGCGTGCGGCGGGCCGATGTCTTCATCAGCGCTGCCCCTTCGGTCAACGCCCTCCTCGAGGGGGCGGCCAACGGCAACTGGGTGAGCTGGTACGTCGAGTTCGCCAAGGCCCCACTGGTGATCGGGTACGACCCCTCAAGCCGCTTCGCGGCCGCGCTCCGGAAGCAGCCGTGGTACGAGGTCCTGACCGAGCCCGGGATCCGGATCGGTCGTACCGACCCCGCCCTCGACCCCAAGGGCAAGCTCACGGTCCAGGCGCTGGAGGAAGCCCAAACCGTCTACCACCGACCCGGACTGGCGGCCCAGATCGAGAACTCCTCCCAGGTCTTCCCGGAGGAGGACCTGGTCGGCCGCCTTGAGGCCGGCCAGCTCGATGTCGGCTTCTTCTACAGCAACGAGGCCAAGGAGGCCGGCATCCCCACCGTGGGCCTGGGCAAGGTCAGCCTTGGCGCCCAGTTCACCGCCACCCTGGTCCGGGATGCTCCCAACCCCAGCGGGGGCGTGGCCTTTCTGGACTACCTGCTGGGGACCAAGGGTCGGGCGATCCTGCTCCAGCAGGGGCTCACCGTGCTGCCCTATCGGGTGAGTGGCCAGCACTCGGCGGTGCCGAAGTCGCTACGGGCGGTGCTGGGTCTCTCGTGAGGGGGTAAGGCGGCGGTCCGCAGCCGGGGAGGCGCCCTCCACCTGCTCGGAGGCCTGCTCCTCCTCTACCTGCTGGTGCCGGTGGCCGCCTTCGTGGTCCGCGCCGCCGGCTCTCCGGGCGAGCTGTGGAGCCCCGAGCTGGGGGCGGCCCTGGCGGTCTCGCTGGAGACCGCAACCATCAGCACCTTCGTCATCGGCACGCTGGGAGTGCCGCTCGCCTACCTACTGGCCCGAGGCCGTGGCCGCTGGACGGCCGTGGCGGGCTTCGCCGTCCAGCTCCCTCTGGCGCTGCCGCCGCTGGCCTCGGGCATCTTCTTGCTCTACGTGGTTGGTCCCTACACCCCCCTGGGCCAGCTGTTCGGGGGGGACCTGACCGACACCCGGGTGGGCATCGTCCTCGCCCAGACCTTCGTCGCCGCCCCCTTCGCCGTCATTGCCAGCCGCTCCGCCTTCGCCGCTCTGGATCCGGGCCTCGAGGACGTGGCCGCCACCCTGGGCTATCGGCCCGGCTCCCGCTTCTGGCGGGTGGCGCTGCCGGCGGCCGCGCCGGGGGTGGGGGCCGGTCTGCTCCTTTCCTGGCTGCGCGCGTTCGGCGAGTACGGTGCCACGGTGCTCCTCGCCTACCACCCCTACTCGCTCCCGGTCTTCACCTACGTCGAGTTCACCGGTACGGGGCTGGCCGGCACCCTGGGCCCGGCGGCATTCGGGCTGGCGGCAGCGTTGGGGGTCCTGGTCCTGGCCTCCCGGGTGGGTCGGATGCCGCGACGGCGCCGACGGCCGCGGCTGCCCGAGCCGGCGTCGCCC
>CADDZO010000258.1 GCA_902812395.1 bacterium
GGCAGAGGGGCCTGTGGAGCCGAGGTAAGACCCAGCCGTGCTGGGCACACGGCGATGAAGCAGGAGGGGACCCCACGAAGCAGGCTTCGTGGGGACCCCAAGCAGGAACCCGGCACCGCGCAAGCGGATAAGACCGGGACCGTCACCGGGCAACCGGTGACTGTGGATCGGCTGGCTCATGCTCACTGATCCGCAACGGGATCGAGGCCGTGGCGAGGCTCATGGTTTGGCCGAAGGTGCAGGATCAGGTGGTTGGGGACTCTGCCGTCCAATCCCCATCCCCCCTCAGGGCTACGATTCGGGGCGCACCCCAGCATCGAGGAGACGCGACCATGACCGCCACCACCACCTTTGTCATCGTCGGCGCCAGCCTCGCCGGCGCCAAGGCGGCCGAGGCGCTGCGGGAGGCCGGCTTCGACGGCCGCATCGTGCTCGTCGGCGAGGAGGCGGTCCGGCCCTACGAGCGCCCGCCGCTCTCCAAGGACTACCTGCAGGGCAAGGTGGAGCTCGAGTCGATTCACGTCCACCCCGCCTCCTGGTACGAGGAGCACGGGGTCGAGCTGCGCCTCGCCACCCGCGTGGTCGCCATCGAACGAGGCGCTCACGCCGTCGTGACCGAGGTCGGCGACCGCATCGCCTACGATCGGCTCCTCCTCACCACCGGTTCCTCCCCCCTCCCCCTGCCGGTGCCGGGTGGCACCGCCCCCGGGGTCCTGTACCTGCGCCGGGTCGAGGACTCGGAGCGGCTGCGTACGGCCTTCGCCAGCGCCGGCCGGGTGGTCATCGTGGGCGGCGGCTGGATCGGCCTGGAGACCGCCGCTGCCGCCCGGCTGGCCGGCGCCCAGGTCACGGTGCTGGAAGCACTGGAGCTGCCGCTCCTGCGCGTGCTGGGGCCGGAATGCGCGCGCGTCTTCGCCGAGCTGCACCGGCGGCACGGGGTCGAGATCCGCGGCAATCAGCGGGTCGAGGAGGTGGTTCTCCGGGATGGCCGGCCGGCCGGTGTGCGGCTAGCCGGGGGCGAGCGCGTGGCGGCCGATGCGGTGGTGGTCGGGATCGGGATCCGTCCTAACGTGGAGCTGGCCCAATCGGCTGGCCTTGAGGTCGAGAACGGCATCAAGGTGGACAGCTCGCTGCGGACTGGCGATCCCGACATCTTCGCCGCCGGCGACGTCGCCAATGCCTACAACACACTGCTCGGCCGCCACCTCCGCATCGAGCACTGGGAGAACGCGATCGAGCAGCCGAAGCTGGCTGCTCGGGCCATGATGGGTGAGGCGGTGCAGTGGGACCGGGTCCCTTACTTCTACACCGACCAGTACGAGCTGGGCATGGAGTACGCGGGGTGGATCCAGCCCCCCGATTACGACGAGGTCGTGTTCCGTGGCCACGTGGAGCGGATGGAGTTCGTCGCCTTCTGGCTGGTAGGGGGCCGTGTGGCGGCCGGGATGAACGTCAACGTGTGGGACGTCAACGACGCCATCAAGGACCTGGTTCGCTCCCGTAGCCAGGTGGAGCGCGCCCATCTGGCCGACCCTTCGGTCCCGCTCGAGGCACTGGTGCCGCACTGACCCTGGCGTCTAAGCCCCCGCATCGCCCATAATCGAGCCCACATGGCCGCCGGCGAACGGCGGCCGGGGAAGGAGGTCAGTCGTGCCCGCCACTCCCGCAGACAACGCTGATCGCCGTCCGCGCACCGCCGCCAGGGCGCTCGTGGCCGCCGCTCTCGCCCTTGTTCTGGTCCTCGGGTTCGGTCAGCCGGCCCTGGCCGCACCCCCCAACGGATCCACGCCACCCCCTGGCCCCTCGATCGATCAGCAGGCCCACCAGTACCTGGCCCAGCTGGCCGCGATCAACAACGAGTTCGAGGTCGACCAGGCGGCGCTGCAGAGCCTGAACGCCAGCCTCGCCGCCGATCAGCAGCGAGAGGCGGTACTGGAGCCTGAGCTGGCCCAGCTGGCTCGACTCGATTACGAGCGGCCGGTGCTGACGTTGAGCACGGTGCTCTCCTCCCGGAGCCTGGACCAGTTCCTCTTCGAGCTCGCCCAGACTCGACTTGTCTCGCTCCAGCAGCAGCACCTGATGGCCGAGGCGACCAGCCTGCAACGCGAGGACGAGCAGGCACGGGCCCAGATCAACGGCCGCCTGGCCCAGCTCAAGCTGGCCCGAGCCCAGCTGGCCAAGATCGCGACCCGGGCGCTGATGCTGCGCGACGATCTCATCGCCCGCGAGGCGTCCGCCATGCTCGACGGCTCCGGCTCCGGAGGCCGTTGGCCCAACCACTTCTTCTTCGGGCAGTGCACCTGGTACGTGGCCACGTTGGTCGACGTGCCCTGGTACGGCAACGCCATCCAATGGTGGGCCAACGCCCGCCCCTACTACCCGGAGGGCCAAACCCCCGAGGTGGGCGCGATCATGGTCACCCGGGAAGGCTACTACGGCCACGTCGCTTTCGTGGAAGCGGTAAACCCGGACGGTTCCTGGACGGTGGCGGAGATGAACTACGTTGGCTGGGACGAGGTCGACCACCGCACCATCCGCCCGGGCGAGGTGCCAGTGATGGGCTTCATCTATCCGCCGCCGTCGGCCGAGGCGTAGGACCCGGGCACGGTCCCGTATCGTGCCCGGCGTGGACCGGGAGGACCTCGAGGTTGCCGGCAGGCGGGTGATGGTGAGCAACCCGCACAAGGTGTACTTCCCCGCCGCCGGCTACACCAAGCTCGATCTGATCCGCTACTACCTGGAGGTGGCCGATGGCGCCCTGCGCGGGGTGCGGGGCCGGCCGATGGCGCTCAAACGCTTCGTGAACGGTGCCGACCGGCCCGCGTTCTTCCAGAAGCGGGCGCCGTCGCACCGGCCGGACTGGGTGGAGACGGTCAGGCTGAGCTTCCCCTCGGGACGCTCCGCCGACGAGGTAGTGGTGCACGAGGCTGCTCAGCTGGTGTGGGTGCTGAACCTGGGCTGCATCGACCTCAACCCGCACCCGGTCCGCGCCCAGGACCTCGACCACCCGGACGAGCTGCGGGTTGATCTTGACCCCGTCCCCGGGGTGGAGTGGGCCCAGGTCCGTGAGGTGGCGCTGGGGGTTCGGGAGGTGCTGAGCGACTACGGCCTGGTCGGCTGGCCCAAGACCTCGGGCTCGCGCGGATTCCACATCTTCTGCCGGATCCAGACCCGCTGGACCTTCACCGAGGTGCGCCGCGCCGCCGTCGCCCTGGCCCGAGAAGTCGAGCGGCGGATGCCCGACGCGGCCACCAGCCGCTGGTGGAAGGAGGAGCGCCACGGCGTCTTCGTCGACTACAACCAGAACGCCAAAGATCGGACCGTGGCTTCGGCCTATTCCGTCCGTCCCACCCCGGACGCCCGGGTCTCGACCCCAGTGCGTTGGGAGGAGGTGCCGGACTGCGAGCCGGAGGCGTACACGATCGAGACCGTGCCCCGGCGCTTCCACTCCCTGGGCGATCCCTGGGAGACGATGGACGCAAACCCCGGCTCGTTGGAGCCGCTGTTGGAGCTCGCCGCCCGGCACCAGGCGGAAGGGCTCCCCGACCTGACCTGGCCACCGCACTACCCCAAGCAGCCCGACGAGCCACCACGGGTCCAGCCCTCGCGTCGACACCAGGGCTTCAGGCGACGGCAGCCGGTCATGCCGTTGATCGAGGTCGCCCGGGCCGCGACCGAGGCTCAGGCCCAGGCGGGCCTGGCCCGCTGGCGCCGGCGCCATCCAGAGGCAGCGCGCTACCTGCAACCGGCCGACATCCTGGTCGACTCGATGCGGGGCCGGAGCGGTACCTGGACCCGCATCCGCCTGAACCTGCGCCACGTGCCTCCCGAGGAGCGACCGCCTCAGGAGCCGCTGGAGGTCGACTACGACCCTTGGGAGCGACACCGGCCTTCCTCAGCCGGCTCGGGCCGGCTCGAAGTGCCGGAGCACCGCGAGCTCCCTGGAAGCTGAACCGTTGCGGATCAGTGAGCATGAGTCAGCCGATCCACAGTCACCGGTTGCCCGGTGACGGTCCCGGTCTTACCCGCTTGCGCGGTGCCGGGTTCCTGCTTGGGGTCCCCACGAAGCCTGCTTCGTGGGGTCCCCTCCTGCTTCATCGCCGTGTGCCCAGCACGGCTGGGTCTTACCTCGGCTCCACAGGCCCCTCTGCCACTGACGGCGAGCTCGAGTAGGTTCTTCGCAGCGTTCACGTCCCGGTCGATGACCAGGCCGCAGCCCTCGCAGCGGAAGATGCGCTCGGCCAGCCTTGGCTTTCACTGTCCCGCAGCCAGAGCACGTCTTGGAGCTGGGGAAGAACCGCTCGGCCAGCAGCAGCCGTCCGCCGCACCAGACGGTCTTGGAGCCGAGCTGGTGCCGCACGGTCCCGAAGGACTAGTCGGCCAGGCTCCGGGCCAGCCTTCGGTTGCGGAGTATCCCTGCCAGGTTGAGGTCCTCGACCACCACCGTCTCATATCGAGCAGCCAGCCAGGTCGTGGCCTTGTGCACGGCATCGAGACGGGAGTTGGCGATCCGGGCATGGATGCGCGCCAGCCGCCGCGCGCTCT
>CADDZO010000259.1 GCA_902812395.1 bacterium
ACCGCCATCCCCGGCGTCTTCCCGGCCGTACACCTGGACGGTTCCGACTACCTTGATGGCGGCATCGTCCACAACCTGCCGCTCACCATCCCGGTCGAAGAGGGCGAGAAGGAGGTGCTGGCCATCGACCTCATGGCAGGCAGCGAGCTCGAACGTCCTCCGCGGACCTGGGGCGAGTTGATGGCCAGGACCCTCCAGCTGACGCTCCACCAGCGTGCTCTCACAGACTTCGAGTTGGTCCGGCGTCGGGCGAGGGTGGTCGTGCTGAGTCCCCTCTTGGGCCTGGACGATGGTCTCGACATGCGTCGGGAGCACGTGCTGGACTTGATCGAGCGTGCCCGCGCCGCCATGTGGCGACTGCTGCAGGAGAAGGGACGACGGCTGTTCCGGCGCTCGGGCATCCACTACCTCCCGCTTGCCGTTTCCGGCGGCCGCCAGCAGTCATCAGTTGCCTGAGCGGCCACCTGCGGCGCCTGCTAGGCTTTCGGCATTCGACCCAAGGGAACCAGCTCTGGTGCCTGGAGCCGGGCCCGGGCGGTGGCTCGGCTTTGCCGGTGCGGGGCGGTTCAACGGAGGAAGGAACATGCCGCGTGACGATTCGCGGGTCACGGCTCGCTTCACTGCGGAGTCGGTGACCGAAGGCCATCCGGACAAGCTGGCCGACCAGATCTCCGATGCCATCCTGGACGCCATCCTGGTCAAGGATCCGCTGGCCAGGGTGGCCTGCGAGACCACGGTCACCACCGGGCTGGTGCTGGTTGCCGGGGAGATCACAACTGACTGCTACGTCGACATTCCCCGCGTCATCCGCCAGACGGTGAGCGACGTCGGCTACACGCGGGCCCGCTACGGTCTCGACGCCGAGACCTGCGGGGTTCTGGTCAGCATCGATGAGCAATCCCCGGACATCGCCCAGGGGGTGGATGTGGGCGGTGCCGGCGACTCTGGGGTGGTATTCGGCTTCGCCTGCGACGAGACCCCGGAGCTGATGCCGGCCCCGATCAGCTACGCCCACCGTCTGGCCCGCCGTCTGGCCGAGGTGCGCCGGACCAAGATCCTTCCCTACCTGCGGCCTGATGGAAAGGTCCAGGTGACAATCGGGTACGGGCCCGACGGTCCGGCCAGCGTCGAGGACGTGGTCGTCTCGGCTCAGCATCACGAGGAGGTCTCCACGGAGCAGCTGCGCTCGGACGTCCTGGAACACGTCATCGACCCGGTGCTGGGAGATTCGCTCGCTCGCGACGGTTGTCGCTACCACATCAACCCGACCGGACGCTTCGTGATCGGGGGGCCGGTCGCCGATACCGGGTTGACCGGCCGCAAGATCATGGTCGACACCTATGGCGGTTATGCCCGCCACGGCGGGGGCTGCTTCTCTGGGAAGGACCCGACCAAGGTGGACCGTGCAGGTTCATACGGCGCCCGCTACGTCGCCAAGAACGTGGTCGCTGCCGGCCTCGCCCGCCGTTGCGAGGTGCAGATCGCCTATGCCATCGGTGTCGCCAAGCCATTGGCCGTGCAGGTCGACACCATGGGCACCGGCAGGGTTGCCGACACCGAGCTGCAGCGAGTGATCGTGCGTCTGTTCGACCTGAGCCCGCTCGGCGTCATCAAAGAGCTGAACCTGCGTCGTCCGCTCTTCCGGCGCACGGCTTGCTACGGGCACTTCGGGCGCGACGACATCGACGCGCCATGGGAGGACACTGGACGGGCGGAAGAGCTGGTGGCGGAGCTGGGACTGTAAAGGAGTTGGGTTGAGGAAGTATCCACCTCATCTCTGCGTCGTGATCCCCGCGGGCGGTGCCGGAACCCGGCTCTGGCCGCGTTCGCGGCGCTCCACGCCCAAGCACGTCCTGCCCCTGAGTGGTGGTAGGCCGCTCATCCGGCAGGCATACGAGCGGGCAGCAGCGCTGACCGATCGGATCTTTGTGCTGACCGAGGCTCGGCAGCTGCCGTTGATCCGAGAGCTCCTGCCCGAGGTCTCCGATGAAGCCCTGATCGTGGAGCCATCCGCCCGTGGCACCACCAACGCTTTCGGGCTGGCGGCGATGACCCTGCAGGAGCGGGATCCAGACGCGATCATGGTGTCCACCCCGGCAGACCACATCATTCGGGGGCTTGACGGTTTCCGCGAATCGGTGCTCCGAGCCTGTGCGCTCGCCGATCGCACCCGCCGCCTGGTGACGATCGGCCTCCGCCCCCGCTACGCCGCCACCGGGTTCGGGTACATCGAGGCGGATGGCGAGTTCCGTCTGGATGGGCTCTCGGGGTTGGAGGTGGCTCGCTTCGTCGAGAAGCCGGATGCTGCCACCGCGGCTGAGTACGCCGCCAGCGATCGCTTCTTCTGGAACCTCGCCCTCTTCTCCTGGCGCTGCGACAGCTTCCTGAAGGCGTTGCGGCGTCATGGCCCCGAGCACGCGTCCGGCCTGGAGGAGGTGATGGCCGCCCGTCGTCGGGGGGACGAGGCGGCGGCGGTCGCCACGTACGCCGCGCTGCCGGTGAACGCGGTCGACTACACCGTGATGGAACGCACCGACGACTTGCTGCTGGTGCCGGCCAGCTTCGAGTGGGTGGACGTCGGCTCCTGGTCGGAGCTGGCGGACCTGCTCACGCCGGATGACGCTGGCAACGTGTTCGAGGGACGACCGGTCCTGATCGATACCAGCGACTCGTTCATCTCAGTGCCCGACAAGCTCGTGGCGGCGATCGGGCTCAAGGGCCTGGTGGTGGTGGAGACCTCCGATGCTCTCCTCATCTGTCCAAAGTCGCGCGCGCAGGACGTGAAGAAGGTGGTCGAGCGCCTCGAGGCGGAGGGCCGGTCAGAGTACCTTTAGGCCCTCGATGGCCTCGATCAAGTTCGGTACCGACGGGTGGCGCGGCATCGTCGGCGATGACTTCACCTTTGCCAACGTGCGCCTCGCCGCCGGAGGTATCGCCGAGTACCTTCGTCGGCGAGCGGCGGAGCCGCTGGCGGTGGTCGGATACGATCGCCGCTTCGCCTCCGAGGTGTTCGCCGAAGAGGTGGCCCGGGTCTTTGCGGCCCAGGGGGTGCGGACGGTGCTCCTGGACGCCGCCTCACCCACCCAGGTGGTCAGCTGGACGGTGGTCAATCGTGGTGCCACCGGTGGGGTGGTGATCACGGCCAGCCACAACCCCTACCTCTTCAACGGTCTCAAGTACAAGCCCGACAACGGCAGTGCTGCTCCCCCCGAGGTCATCGCCGACCTGGAGAAGGGCATCGATCGGCTAGCAGCTGGACCGCCTCCCCAGCAGGTGCCGGCCGCCCACCCTCTGATCGAGCGGTACGACCCGCGTCCTTCCTACGTCGAGCAGATCGGCCGCCTGGTCGATCTGGAACGGATCCGTCATGCGGGTCTTCGGATCCTGCACGAGTGCATGTACGGGACCGGGCAGGGATACGTTGCGGATCTGCTGGCCGGGGGGACCACTACCGTGGAGGAGTTGCACCCGGAGCGCAACCCGTTCTTCGGCGGGGTGAACCCGGAGCCGATCCCAGACAACCTCGGCGAGGCATTGCAACGGACGGTCCAAGGACGGTACGACCTCTGCGTGTGCACGGACGGCGACGCCGACCGGGTCGGGGTCATCGATGAGACCGGCCGCTTCATCAACCAGCTCCAGGTCTACGCACTGCTGATGCGATACCTCATTGAGGTTCGGGGCTGGCGGGGCCCGGTCGTCAAGAGCATCAACATGACCACGATGGCCGACCGCTTGGCCAGCCGCTACGGGGTACCAGTTGAAGAGGTCCCGGTGGGCTTCAAGAACATCGCTCCGCGCATGATCGAGACGGGCGCGGTGCTGGGGGGGGAGGAGTCGGGCGGCTACGCCGTCCGCGGCCATGTACCCGATCGCGACGGCATCCTGATGTCGCTCTTCTTCGCGGACATGATCGCCCGGGAAGGCCCCTTGAGCCGGATCCTCGCCGATCTTGAGCGCGAGGTGGGGCCGAGCGCCTACGCTCGGCACGACATCCACCTGCCTCGCGAGACCTACGAGCTCGATCGCCGCCGGGTGCTGGAAGCGCTGGCCGAGCGCACCCCCGAACGGGTGGCGGGGGTGCCGGTGGAGCGGGTTCGTCGCGATGATGGCTACAAGTTCTATCTTGAGGACGGCAGCTGGGTCCTGCTCCGGGCCAGCGGCACCGAGTCCCTGATCCGCGTTTACTCGGAGGCGGCGAGCGACCAGGAGGTCCAGGCCCGCCTGCACGATCTGGAGCAGATGGTGGGGCTGGTAACTGTTGGCGTTTGAACCTATGATAGTATGTAGGGGTGACCTTGAAGGACTGGGCGCGGCAACAAGGCGTTCATCCCATGACTGCCTACCGCCGGTCCCGGGAAGGCAAACTCCCAGTTCCCGCGCCCCCCGCCGGCCGGCTGATCCTGGTGGACCAGCCATCGGTCAGTGCCGTTCAGGGGATCACGGCCGTGGATGCCCGCGTGTCCTCCGCCGACCAGAGGTCTGACCTGGACCTAGAGGTCGCCCGGGTGACCGCATGGGCAGCAGCCGAGGGACTTCC
>CADDZO010000260.1 GCA_902812395.1 bacterium
CACCTCCCCGCCCCCGCCCGCCGGGCCCTGGCCGAGGCGATGGCCGGCGCTGTGTTGGAGGCCATCCGCGGCAGCCGAGCGGGCCTGGCGGGCGATCTCTTGCTCACTCCGGGTCTGGAGGGCCGGTTCGGCGAGCCGACCGTGACCTGCTCGGGCGGGGTCTCTGAGTACCTGGTCGGGAGGGCCCCCGAGGTCGGCGACCTGGGGCCGGAGCTGGCCGCCGCCATGCGCCACACGTTCGCCGGCGCCGGCCTTGAACTACGGCCGCTGCCCCAGGGCATCCGGGCCACGGTGATCGGTGCCTCCCAGTTCAGCGTCCAGCTTTCCGGCAACACCGTCCACGTGCCCAGTCCCCGGCTGCTCCCGCTGCGCAACCTGCCCGTGATCAGCCCCCGACTGGACGGTCACCTCTCCCGGGCGGCGGTGGCCGCAGCGGTGCGGCGGGCGAAGCAGAGGCTCGATCTGGCCGAGCCGGCGCCGCTGGCGGTCGCCCTCCCCGTCTCCGGCGAGCCCGAGCACGGGCTGCTGCGGGAGCTGGCGTACGGGGTGGCGGCAGCCCTGCCCGAGCACTTCGAGCGCGGGGTGCCGCTGGTCGTGGCCCTGGACGCGGACCTCGCCCGTTCCCTGGGGCGGGTGCTGGAGGAGGAGCTCGGCTCCCGGGATACCGTGGTCGTGGTCGATGGGCTGGAGTTGCTGGAGCTGGACTACATCGATCTGGGCGAGCTGGTGCGGCCGGCCGGCGTGCTCCCCGTCGTGATCAAGTCGCTGGCCTTCAGCTCCGGTTCCGGCTGAGCGGATGCGGCTGGACGCCCGACCCAAGCTCAGCGGCGAGGCCATCTACGCGGCGGACGTGATCCTGCCCGGGCTCTGCCACGCCGCGGTGGTGCGCAGCCCCTACCCGCACGCCCGGATCCGGGCCATCGACGCTGGGGAGGCGCTGACGATGCCGGGCGTGGTCATGGTGCTGACCGGCCCCGAGCTGGGCGAGCGACTCTACGGGCGCAGGGTACGCGACGTCCCGGTGCTGGCGGTCGAGGAGACCCGGTTCGTAGGCGAGCGGGTGGTGGCGGTAGTGGCGGAGACCAGACAGCAGGCGGAGCAGGCCGCCGCCAGGGTCGCGGTCGAGTACGAGGAGCTGCCGGCGACGCTCGACTACGAGTCGGCGCTGGCACCGGGGGCACCTGCGGTCCACGCCCAGCCCTGGCGCTACCCGGGCGCCGTGGTCTCGGCCTCGGACCCGCCCAACCTGCAGTCGCGGGTACGGCACGGTTCCCTGGAGGCGGCAGAGCGGGCGCTGGCGGCCTCGGCCCACGCCGTCGACCGCACCTATCGCTTCTCGCCCGGCCACCAGGGGTACCTGGAGCCCCAGGCCTGCGTGGCCAGCGCCGAGGGCGACGGCCGGGTCCGGGTCTGGGCGGCGAGCAAGTCGCCCTACCGGCTCCGAACGCAGGTGGCGGAGTGCCTGGGCCTGGACCCGGACCTGATCGAGGTGGAGCCGGTTTCGGTGGGCGGCGACTTCGGCGGCAAGGGATCGCCGATGGACGTCCCCCTGTGCGTCGAGCTCGCGCGGCGAACCGGCCGGCCGGTCAAGCTGGTCCAGCGCTACCACGAGGACCTGGTCGCCGCCAACCCCCGTCACGGGGGGCGGATCCGGGTGCGGCTCGCCTGCGACGCCTCCGGCCGGCTCACGGCTCTGGCGGCAGAGGCGCTCTTCGACGGCGGTGCCTACGCCGGGTTCAAGCCCATCCCCACGGTCAGCCTGCACGGGCTGGCCGACATCGGCAGCTCCTACCGGATCCCGGTGGCAGCGGTGGAAGCCCTGATCGTCTCCACCCACACCGTCCCCCGCGGGCACATGCGCGCCCCCGGCGCCGCCGAGGCGGTCTTCGCCTTCGAGTCGGCCCTGGATGAGCTGGCCCAGGCGGCCGGCCTCGACCCGGTCAAGATCCGGCATCGCAACCTCCTTCGGACCGGCGAGGCCAACCCCTGGGGCACCACCTGGGTCGAGGCGCGCGGCCGGCGCACGCTGCAGGCCGCCCTTGCCTCCTACCGCCACCTGGCCCCGCCCCCAGGCTGGCGGCACGGGCGTGGCATCGCCATCTATGATCGGGGCGCCCGGGTGGGCCGAGCCAGCCTGCGGCTGGTCCCGGACAGCGAGGGAGTGCGGGCCGAGCTGGCCCTGCCCGAGCAGGGCGGCGGCGTCCACACGGTGTTGAGGGAGGGACTGGCCCGGGCGCTCGGAGTCGATCCCGAGCGGATCCAGGTTCAGCAGGTCTCGACGGCGGCGCTGCCGCCCGACGACGGGGTGGGCGGCAGCCGGGGCACGACCAGCCTGAGTGCCGCGCTGGGGGAGGCCGTACGGGCCTTCGAGGCAGCCGGTCGGCGACGTCCGGTGACGGTGGCGGTGCAGCCGGACGACGTGCCGGACGTCACCTCCTACTGCGTGCAGGTAGCCCAGGTGGCGGTGGACCCCGGCAGCGGCCAGGTCCGGGTCCTGGAGGTCCTGACCGCGGCCGACGTGGCCCGCATAGTCAATCCCATCGCCCACCAGCTCCAGCTCGAGGGCGGAGCCGCCATGGGTTTCGGCCTCGCCTGTCTGGAGGACCTGGCCCTGGACGAAGGCCGGATTTGGGCCGCCAACCTGGGCGAGTTCCGGATCCCCACTGCAGTGGACGTGCCCGCCTGGCGGACGGTGCTGGTCGAGGGAGGGCGGGGCATCGGCGCTCTCGACGTCAAAGCGGTGGGAGAGCTGGGCAACGTGCCCACCGCGGCGGCCATCGCCAACGCGGTGGCGGACGCGGTCGGGGCCCGGGTGCGCCAGCTCCCGATCACGGCCGAGCGCGTCCACGCGCTCCTGGCAGGGGGCGGATGAGGCTGCGCTGCCGCCTCAACGGAGAGCCCTTCGAGGCCGAGGTGGCGGGGGACGCGCTGCTCCTGGACGTGATCCGTGAGCATGGCCTGACCGGCACCAAGGAGGGGTGCGGCGTGGGCGTGTGCGGCGCCTGCAGCGTCCTGCTCGACCGGGACCCGGTCAGCTCCTGCCTCCTCCTCGCCGGCTGCGCCCGGGACCGGGAGGTTTGGACGGTGGAAGGGGTGGCGCGGCGGTTTCCCGAGATCGTAGCGGCCTTCAGCGCCCACGAGGGCCTGCAGTGCGGTGCCTGCACACCCGGCCAGGCGGTAATGGCGGCCGCCCTCAAGCTGCGCGGCCACCGGCCCGGCGAGGAGGAGATCCGACGCTTCCTGGCCGGCAACCTCTGCCGCTGCACCGGCTACCGCTCGATCGTGGACTCGGTGAAGGCGGCCCTCGATGGCTGAGTTTTCGGCCCCGGCCACCCTGGAGGAGGCGCTCGAGCAGCTCCGGCAGCCGGGCGCGCTCGCGGTCGGCGGCGGCACCCAGGTGGGCCTGCTGGTGCGGCACGGCATGTTGCAGCCACGGCGGCTGGTCTGGCTGGGCCGGGTGTCCGAGCTGCACGGCATCCGGGTGGAGAACGGCGCCCTCGCCATCGGCGCGGGCGCGACGCTGGCCGAGATCGCGACCTCACCTCGGGTGAGGCAGCTCCACCCGATGCTGGCGGAGGCGGCGGCCCAGATCGGCAACCCGCGCGTGCGGGCAGTCGCGACCCTGGGCGGACACCTGGCCCACGCCGATCCTCGGCAGGACCTGCCTCCGGTGCTCCTGGCCCTGGGGGCGTCGATCCTGGTCGAGAGAGGTCGGTCGCGACGGGAGGTGCCGGCGGGGGACTTCTTCACCGCGCCCTTCGAGACCGTCCTGGACCAGGACGAGCTGGTGACGCTGGTTCGGATCCCACCCGGCTCCCCCAGGAGGCGCAGCCGCTACGTGCGGTTCGCCCCGGGTAGTGAGAGCGACTACGCCACGGTCGGGGTGGCGGCCTCGGTCGAGCTCGAGGGCGACACCGTGTTGGCGGCGCGGATGGCACTGTGCGGGGTGCATCCCCGACCGCTGGGGCTGGACCTGGTCGAGCTGCACGGGCGCCGTCTCGACGACCGGTCCCGGGAGATCGCCGCCGAAGCGGTCGCCCGGGCCTGCGACCCAGTGGGGGACCAGCGCGGCAGCGCCGCCTACAAACGGGCCATGGCCGGTCTGTGGACCCGGCGCGTGCTTCGACAGCTGGCCGCAGACAGGGCCCACGGCGGAGGCTGACCCCGCAGCGGCGGGGCCCGCCCCTCGCCGACGCTGCCCCCGCCGCGAAATTGGACTGAACCTCCCCACGGCGAGAGCCGGGGGGGTTCTGAGGAGAACCACCGCCGCCTCTCCTCGGCTCTCGCCACATGCTTGCGCATGCGCTCCAACATCCGGGGCCTCGGCTTGGGCTGTCCCCTCTTCTGCGGGCGACCCGCTGTTCCTCTGGGGCCCGGCCCCGAAAGAGGAAGGGCGAAACGCCCTTCCACTTGCAGGTTGGGTAGCTTGGCTCCACGCCGCCCGCAGGAGCGGTTCCGCACCCTGGCCAGCGCTCACGCGCCAAGCCCGCGTGGAGCAACCCAATTCAAACAGGGGCCTATCCCCAGCGCTGAAGCGCG
>CADDZO010000261.1 GCA_902812395.1 bacterium
GGTGGCCGCTGCGATGGCCTTGGCCGCTCGGTTGGCAGCCCCTCGCCGTCCGGAGAGGCGAGCGCAGAGGCTGGTTGGGATCTCGGTCACGTCCCGGACCAGATCGTCATCCACCTCCGATGGATCCACAACCAGCAACCGTCGGCCCTGTGCCGCCAGCGCAGCCTCGACCTACTCCGCACCCAAGCGGGCGAACCGGTCGCGGTGCTCCACTCCGATCGTGGTCGCCGAATTGTCCCGCAGGAGGGCCAAGAACGTGCGGCGCTTGCCGTTCAGTGCGGAGCCGATCTCGGTCACCACGTGGCCCACCGCCAAGCTCTGGGCTGCCGCCCATGCCGTCACCCGGGCAACCTGCCCAGGTCAGACCTCTGGTCGGCGGAGGACACGCGGGCATCCACGGCCGTGATCCCTGGAACGGCACTGACCGGTGGCTGGTCCACCAGGATCAGCCGGCCGGCGGGGCGCGCGGGAACCGGGAGTTTGCCTTCCCGGAACCAGCGGTAGGCAGTCATGGGATGAACGCCTTGTTGCCGCTCCCGGTCCTTCAAGGTCACCCCTACATACTACCATAGGTTCAAGCGCCAACAGTTACGAACCCCTGCTGGCGGCGGGGCATCGCCGCCAGGGCCGGCCCCGATCGAGACCGACGCCTGCTTCCCGACCCTCATAAGGAGCAGTGGAAGCCCTCGGCACAGCTCTGTCGGGTACCCGGGTCACGCCGGCGGAGCTCCATCCCCGCCGATCGCCACTCGCGCCGCCGCAATTCGGGGACGTTGCGCGTCGCTTGAGGGCATACTAGCTAGCAGGCTCTCCGTGCCCCGCGGCGTGGCGTCCGCTCAGCTCGGCAGCTTCAGCTCACCGTCCGGCGGCCGCCCGAAGTGTTCCTCCAGGAAGCGGCCGTTGGCCAGCAGCCGCTCGACGTTGTCCCGCTGGAGATCCTCGGAGATCTCGTCCACCTTGGTGTCCAAGATTCGGAGCTGGTCCTGGAGCAACTGCGTGGGCGTCCGCCCGTCCGGTGTCACTGCTCGCTCGGCGTAGTCGGGCGTCAGCGCCAGGTATGCATCGACCGTGGCGGGCAGGTACTCGGCCTTGGTTCGCTGCAGGACGTAGAGGTTGCGGGAGCCCGCCGGGAAGCGGTCCGCCATCCGGAGTAAGTCGTCCACCTTCCGCAGGATCTGGTCCACTTGGCGCTGGGCGGCGGCAGGCAGCTGCCTCGGCGGCGGCTCTTCGAGCACAGTCTGAATCGGGACGACGGTGTCAGCTCTCTGCTCTGGCCGCGAAAGGTAGGGCGGCGGGTAGCGATCCCAACGCTGTGCACGCGGGCCCCGCCAGTAGCGACGGCTGCCCAGTCTCCCGCCGAAGGCGAAGAAGAGGATCAGGAGGATCCACCAGAGGCCGAAGAAGTCGTGGAAGAACATCAGCTCTACAACCTGGACGGCCCTCGCACGTCCGGTACGCGCATGGTTGCCACCCACTCCCAGTATCCGCCTCCCTGAGCCCCACCGGCATGCGAGGAATCCCCCAGTCGTCGAGGGTGCGTGCACGACCAGCGGTATGGCCCGCCGCCCCTCGACCTAGACCTTGAGGATTGCGGCGCATCGATCGCCCCTGAGGTCTGCTGCACTGCGAGAAGGGCCATGGCTGACAGCTGACAGCTGCACCTGCACGAGGCTGCTCTGACTGGTGGAGGCGACGGGAATCTAACCCGCCGCAAGATAGCCATTTTGTGGCCGGAATCGTATTGGAAACCCGGACTGAAAGTGCCGTGGATAGCGCGTCTGACACCACTTTTGACACCAACCGGCCGCGGCAGTCGTGTGGAAGGTCCCGGCACGACCCACCGGCCAGCTCGGCGCCGGCCGTCATAGCGTGCTGACCGACCAACTTGCGGACTTCGCTCGCATCTCGCCCCGCCCAAGGGCCTCGCCCCCTGGCAAGTGCCATCAGGAGGTTCTGATCTTCCTCTTTGAGTGCCCTCCACGCCGATGTAGCCGGGCGGCGTGTCGCCCACCTGGTGTCGCCAGCCGCCGGCGGCGCAGTCCGAACTACCGATCTCCGGTCATGCTGCCGATCAGCCTGAGCCTGCCCGCCCATCCCGATCCGCATCCTCGATCTCGACCTCGAGCCCGGCATCCTCGTGCTCGCCCCCCACCCACCGCACGCCGAGTATGCGATCGTCCTCGCCGGCCGCGATCCCAAGCCCGGGAAACAGGGCCGGGAGCGACGGCGCCGGCGGGTCGTCCTCGCGGGCCTCGATCCGCCGGGGGCCCGGCCGCCCGGCTGTAGTCGCGCCCGAAGCCGAGGCGGTCCGCCCGCGTGCGGTACACGCAGCACCGGTACTCCTGGCGCTCGACCGCCGGCAGGTGGACCCCCTGCTCCCAGCGGCAGATCTCGGACACGTGGACGTGGGGGGGCCATCAGGCCGTCGTCGAGGTAGAGCTGGTCGATCGCCCGGGGGAGCTCCACGCGGGTGAAGCCGACCGCCACCTGGTGGGCCTCCAGCAAGGTCACCTCGGGCAGCTCGGTGACGATCGCGTCCGCCACGCCGTCACGGGTCATGCCCGCAAGCTGGCTGCGGCGCCGGATCGCCTTGGCGCGCTCCTCCAGCTCGCGGCGGCGCTCGCGGCTGATGCGACGGCCGGCCGTCGCGGTCGCTCCTTACGCCCCTTCGTCGAGGACCTGGTCCGGCGCTCGAAAGCTCCGAGACCTCGCTCGGGGCCAGCTTGGATACGGTCGCCGGCTCCCCGCCGGCGGACCACGCGTCCACCTGGTCCTCGACTGCGGCCCGGATCCGCTCACGGCGAGCGGCGTGGGGCTGCAGCTCCTCCTCACCCGGCTCGGACATCTCCCGGAAGAGCACGTCTGCCAGCGCCTCCGTCCCAACCTGGCGACCTGGGCGAGAGCGGCAGCGGCGGCCTGCCGGAGTCCGTCCTCGCGCTGGGAGCTGGTCCTAGCGGTGAGCTCGGCCAGCTCGGTCCACGCAGACGACGACATAGGGCATGCGCTCCCCCGGGTGCTCCTCGTTCCAGCGCCGCAGGTGCTCGACCCCGGCCCCGTAGAACATCTCCATCCGCCGCTCCAGCTCCAGCGACACCACCTCCATCACGGAGAGAAAGGAGGCCGGGTCGCGGGCGATGCCAGGAGGTGGGGCAGGTCCCTGAAGATCCCGAACTCCATTCCGCCCTTGAGGTCGCCCAGCACCAGCCGCAGCCGGGCCGGGCTGAGATCCAGCACCAGCCCGGTCAGGGCCTGGTTCAGGAAGACCGACTTGCCGCCGCCGGTGACGCCCCCGCTCGTCTCGACCGCTGCTGCTACGCCATGGGCCTGGCTGGGCAGGTGGAGCGCCGAGAGCGAGATCGCGAACCACTGGTTGGACGCCCCGAGGATCAGGGTCCGGACCGCGGTGGGCCGGCTGCACTCCTCGAAGATCCCCAGGTGCGGGTGTCGGCCCCGGCAACCGGGCAGCCGGGCGGCGGCGCCCCTGCCGATCGCCTGGACGAGGTTCCGCTTTGCTCCGCACTCGCAGCGGACGATCACGTTGGGGCCGACGTTGCCGGCCAGATCCTGCACGCTGAGCCGGCTTCCGCGCCCGTTCGGGCACTCCCTGCCGCGGTGGACGAAGGTCACCCAGGGGAACTCGTCGAGGTGTCCCTGAGGGCAGGCGAGCATGAGGGGAGCGGGTACTGCGACCGGGCCCATAGGCCTCCGCGGTGGTGTGGTCGATCTCTTGGTGAGCTCACGCAGGCACTCGACCTCGGGAGCGTGGCTAGCCACGGTCTGACACCACTCCTGACACCAACCGGAGGATCGGCTTGGGGTCGGCCGGCTGTCAAGAGAGCCTCGGCTCACAATCGGCTCCGAATTGGCTCTCAGTTCGGGGAACCGGCGTCACGGCGCCAGCTGAATGGTGGAGGCGGCGGGAATCGAACCCGCGTCCGGAACAGAGTTCTTCGGGGCTTCTACGAGCGTATTCGGGATACTGATCTCACCTCGGAGGCTCCTCCCGACAGGATCCCCCTCGGCCAGCCGCGGTGGCGGTCCCCAAGCGGGGCCGTGGCGCCCCCGCTTGGGCTAGCCGGCATCGGTGACGCCGCTACCCAGACCGGCCGGCACGACCTGGTGCGACGCCCGGGAAGGTGTCCCGGGACCCGCCCACGCTACTTACGCAGCGAGAGCGAGCTCGCGGCTGTTGTTGGCGTTTGTTTGCCTTGCGCTGTAACGCACACGCGTTCGGCTCGCCGTCCCGAAGCCCTCACTGCCCCGTCGAGACCAGACGCCCCCACGAGACGTGGCTCCATTGTGGATTGTATCCGTTGCGGGTCAGTGAGCATGAGTCAGCCGACCCGCAGCCACCGGTTGCCCAGTGGCGGTCCCGGTCTTACCAGCTCGCGCGGTGCCGGGTTCCTGCTTCATCGCCGTGTGCCCAGCACTGCTGGGTCTTACCTCGGCTCCACAGGCGTTTACCCTCTCCGTCCCACTGACGGCGAGCTTGAGCAAGTTCTTCGCAGCGT
>CADDZO010000262.1 GCA_902812395.1 bacterium
CTCGCCCCCCACCCCGATCCCCTGCAGGATCCGGAGGATGGTGAGGATGATGCCACCCCAGATCCCGAGCACGGCATAGCCGGGCACCAGGCCGATCGCCGCCGAAGCCAGACCCATCGTCAGCAGGGTGGCGATCAGGGTGGCCTTGCGTCCGATCCGATCCCCGAAGTGCCCGAAGATGAAGGCCCCGATCGGGCGGGCGACGAAGCCCACGAACTGGGTGGCAAAGCCCACCAGCAGGCTGTTGACGGGGTTGTTGGAGGGGAAGAACTGTTTGGCCAAAACCAGCGCGATTGCCGTGTTGTACAGGAAGAAGTCGTACCACTCGATCGAGGTCCCGACCGTCGATGCCAGCACCGCCCGGACCAGCTGCCGCCGGGTCTCAGGGGTCATCCCGCTCCTGGTTGCCGTCGCCATCCCCAACTCCTCACTCGCCTCGCCGACCTCGGTGCACACCACCCTGAGCGGTGCGGGCCTCAGGGTGTCCGTGCTGCGCCGAAGCCTATTGCGGGGATCGCGACGATGTCAAGCACTGCCAGCATCCGGGCAGTCGAATACGACCCAGCGCATCTGGCCCGCCGCCCTCCGACCTCCTGGGCCAACGTTCGGCCAGCGTTGGGCCACTCACCCCTCAGCCGAGCTGCGACCGAACCTGACCGTCGATCACAGAAAGTCGCTGAAACGGCCTTCCACCATGCGGTGGCGCTGGCCCTGTACAGGCCCGGGTCCACTGGCGTAGGCTCGCCCCCGCATTGGTGCGGGTGGACGCCCTCGGGGGGAAGAGCCTCGGCCACTACCGGCTGCTCGAGTGCCTGGGGCACAGCAGCTGCACCGCCGTGTACCGGGCGCAGGCAGGGGACGAGCAGTGCGCGCTCAAGGTCGTCGACGGCCGCCTGCAGGACGGAGGCGAGCTGCGCGAGCGGCTGCGGCGTGAGGGCGCGATCCTCGATCGGCTCGCCCATCCCGGCATCGTCCCCATCCGGGACGCGATCCGGCGCCAGGGGCTGACCGGAGCGGCAATGCCGCTGGAAACGGCCACCACCCTGGCCGAGCTGATGGCCAGGGGATCGGTGGACGGAGAGCTGGCCTGGAGCGTTCTCAACCAGATCGCGACCTCGCTCGACCTGGCACACGAGCAAGGACTCACCTATCGGGTCCTCAAGCCGGTCAACGTGCTGGTCGACCGCAGCGGGCGAGCCTACCTGACCGAGTTCGGGGTCACCGGTGACCACCTTGGCCGGCTCGCCCTCGCCACCCCCGACTTCCTCATGTCCGCGCCGCAGTATCTGGCCCCTGAGCAGATCCGGGGCGGGCGGGTGGACCGGCGCACCGACGTCTACGCGCTGGCGGTCCTGGTCTTCGAGCTGGCGACCGGCACGCCCCTCCACCCGCCGGGGACGGCCGCCGAGGTCCTGCGTCGCACGCTGGCAGGGCGGCCACCCTCCGCCCGGCAACGTAACCCGCTTCTGCCGGAGGAGGTGGACCCGGTCCTGCGCCGTGCCCTCGACCCCGATCCGACCCGGCGGCAAAAGTCCGTGTGGGAGCTGCTGGAGCAGCTGGTCGCCCCTCTCCCGAGCGCCCCTGCCAGTGGCCTGGCGCTTGCTCCTCCGCTGTTGGAGGTGGTGGAGGGAGCCGCCGGCCAGGAGCTGGTGGAGGACGCCTACTTTGCCGCCTGCCTGGCCGCCGCCCGTCAGGCAGCCGGGACCCACTGGTCACAGGTGGCCGCGCGCGCGGGCTTGCAGCGCTACCTTCTCCAGGACCCTCCGGTGGAAGGCCGCCAGCTCCCGGCGGCGGGGGCGCTCAGCCGCCTGGCGGACGCACTGGAGACGCTGGGCGGCGCCGAGGGTCCCCGGCTGCTGTCGGAGTGGGGAGCGCTGGCCAACCGACGCTGGCTGGAGGGGATCCAGCAGAGGCCGGCCTGGATGGCGGGGCCGGCGACGGGCCGGCTGGTGGACATGCTGAGCGTGTTCGTCGAGTCGCTCAACCGTGCCCGTGGTGCCGACCGGCACAGCTGGCGGCAGGTCAACCGCCAACTCTTCCGGATCGTCCACGACCGCAACCTGACCGCCCTCGGTCGCCGCCGTCCGAGCGAGGCCTGCCACTTCTGGATCGGCGCCTACCAGACCGCACTGGAGTGGGCGGGGCTGGCCGGCGAGTGGCTGGTGGCGGAGGTGGAGTGCGGGTGCGTGAGCGGGACTGATCAGTGCGTCTTCACGATCGTGCGCGCCGAGAGCTGATGGTGGCCGGCGCGATCCCTGCGGCCCCAACCGCCCGGGTCGCCGAGGTTGAAGGTGGGCGGCATAAGGAGCGGTGTCGATGTCCATCGTGGCCAGATCCAGTAGCGGCCTGGTACTGACCGAGCAGGAGGTCAGAGCCATCGTCAGAGAGGAGCTGGAGGCGGCGCTGCGCCGGGATCCAGCCGCCCGGCGAGCCTGCATCATCGCCTCCAAGGGGACCCTGGACTTCGCCTACCCGCCCCTCATCCTGGGCGCAGCGGCCGCCGCCGCAGGCATGGAGGCAGCGGTCTTCTTCACCTTCTACGGCCTCAACATCATCCACCGCGACTTCCGGCGCCGGCTCAAGGTCAGCCCGGTGGCCAACCCGGCCATGCCTATGCCGGTGCCGATGGCGGACACCTTCAGCGGGCTGCCCTTGATGAAGGGCCTCGCCACCACGATGATGAGGGCCAAGTTCCGCAAGAAGGGGGTGGCGACGATTGCCGAGCTGCTCGATGTCTGTCGCCAGTCCGACGTCCGCTTGATCGCCTGCGCCCTGACCATGGAGGTCTTCGGGTATCGGGAGCGGGACTTCGTCGACGGGGTCGAGTTCGGCGGGGCCGGCGCCTTCATGTCCGAGGCGCGGCGCTCCCACGTCACCCTGTTCATCTGAGGAGGTTGTGGTGGACGCTCGAACCGCAGACCGGGTCTTGGACTGCCGGGGACTCCTCTGCCCGATGCCGGTGGTGCGGATCGGCCGGGAGATCGAGGACATGGAGCCGGGAGAGGTGGTGAAGGTGATGGCGACCGACCGCGGCTCCATCGCCGACGTGCCCGCATGGGCGGCCGACACCGGCAACGAGGTGCTGGACTGGCACGAGGAAACGGACCACGTCGTCTTCTACGTCCGCCGGGGCGCGCCGGCCTCGTGAGCGTGGGCAGGCCGGGGTCCCCCCGGCCTGCCCGGCTCCGGCCTCAGGTCCGCGCAGACGGCGGGCAGTACCCGCTCCTGCTCGGCCAAGAAGCGGGATCGTCGGGGTACGCCCGGCTGTCACTGGGACGACCTGGAGGAGGAGTCAGGGTCAGCTGCCGGATACCAACACCCCAGCCCCATGCCGGCGCCGGCCCCAGCCCGGGCCGTCACCGCCGCGAACCCCACCGACACGACTGGCACGGCTACGCGGAACGAGTGCCGCATCTGCATCCAGCCGTTGCGGGTCAGTGAGCATGAGTCAGCCGACCCGCAGCCACCGGTTGCCCGGTGGCGGTCCCGGTCTTACCCGCTTGCGCGGTGCCGGGTTCCTGCTTGGGGTCCCCACGAAGCCTGCTTCGTGGGGTCCCCTCCTGCTTCATCGCCGTGTGCCCAGCACGGCTGGGTCTTACCTCGGCTCCACAGGCCCCTCTGCCACTGACGGCGAGCGCGAGTAGGTTCTTCGCAGCGTTCACGTCCCGATCGATGACCAGGCCGCAGCCCTCGCAGCGGAAGATGCGCTCGGCCAGGCTTGGCTTTCACCGTCCCGCAGCCAGAGCACGTCTTGGAGCTGAGGAAGAACCGCTCGGCAACCAACAGCCGGCCACCGCGCCAGACGGTCTTGGAGCCGAGCTGGTGCCGCACGGTCCCGAAGGACTGGTCGACCAGGCTGCGGGCCAGCCTTCGGTTACGGAGCATCCCGACCACGTTCAGGTCCTCGACCACCACCGTCTCGTATCGAGTCCCCAGGTCGTGGCCTTGTGCACGGCATCGAGACGGCAGTTGGAGATCCGGGCATGGATACGCGCCAGCCGCCGCGCGCTCTTCCTGCGGTTGGCTGAGCCGGTCTTTTTGCGGGAATGGGCGCGCGCGGCTCGGCGGAGGCGCCCCAGCGCAGCCTTCAGCGGCTTGGGGCCGGGGAACCGGATCACCCGGCCTCGGTGGTCCACCGCCGTGATCAGGGAAGCGATCCCGAGATCGATGCCGACCGCCATCCGGGGCCGCCGATGATGATCCGGGACCTCACGCTCAACCTCCACGGTGAAGGACACGAACACCGCTGGGCGCTCCGCGACACGGTGGCAGAGAGGATCCTGGCCTTTCCTTCCGCGATCTTGCCCGCCAACGCCTCGGTGGGCTCGTGGGTGCGAATGGTCCCCAGCCTGGGCAGCGTGACCGTCGAGCCCGAGCAGCGCATCACCCCGGTGCTGAAGCGGCAGGAGTCCCGGCACTGGCCCTTCTTCTTGTACCGAGGGAAGCCCAGC
>CADDZO010000263.1 GCA_902812395.1 bacterium
CGAAAATCCAAGCTAACGCCCTGCGGGATCCGACCGAGTGCTGAGGGCAAGAGCTAAGAGGTTGGTCGTCACGTCCGGGAACGGCCCGAACACCGACTGAGAACGGCAGTGCACCTCTCCTCGTCTTCCGCCTCGAGCTCGGCTGGTCAGGCAGCCGGAGGTCTTTGAGATAGGCGAGTCATGAACCCCACGGCTAGAGCCGGGGCTTGTCCCTGGCGCTACGGCCCAGTGGCCGTATCCGAGACCATCGGCTGCATGACGACGGCCCTGGCGCGGATAACCCGCGCCGCGTTGTGGTCGGCGGCGCAGCGTACCCACACGAGACACATCTGAAGTTGCCCTGGGAGCGGCGGTTGGCCTTGTCGACCGTCCCGCACTCCAGGCAAGTGCGGGTGGTGTTGCCAGGATCGACCAGGACCACGGGTACTCCCGCGCACCGGGCTTTGTACTCCAGGAAGGAGCGCAGCTGTCCGCAGGCCCAGTTAGCGTGCCGCGCCCGCTGCCGACCACGAACCGTGCCCCGCTCACGGATGCCGAGGAGGTCTTCCAGGGCGATCCCGCGCGAGCTGCCTTTCGCCTTGGCGACGACACGCTTGGCGATGCAGTGGTTGGTATCAGTCTGGAACCGACGCTGACGGCCGGAGATCTGACGGAGCTTCCGACGGCAGGCTTTGGTGCCCTTGCGCTGGAGGTTGCGGCGACGGTGAGAGGAGATACGCTGCTTGACCTCGACTTGCTCGCCACCAAAGGATTCGTCGTCCGAGTCGGTGGCGAGATTGACAATTCCCAGATCGACACCAAGGAAGTCCTGGATCTCCCCGGCGGGAGCCTCCGAGGCGTCCACGGTGCAGTACAGGTAGAACACGTTGCGGCCCAGGATCAGGTCCGCCTGTCCTCGGATTCGGTCCATGCGCGCCCGCTGGTACTCGCCCAAGCGGTAGGGCATGACCTCGCGACCGCCCAGTGTCAGCAGACTCACTCGATCGGGAGCCTTCCACGACAACGCCGATGTAAACGGGTCCCACCAAGATGCTTCGGGCGGAACCGGTCGGTCAGAAGCACCCCTCGTGCTGCCCGAGAATCCGCTCCGTTTCCGGGGCTGACGGATCACCTCTCGAATGATCGCAGACGCCTGGCCGGCATTGCGGGCATGCTGTGAGGTGTGAGCCGCGTGGCAGCGCTACTGGCGGCGCTGTTGATACTGTCCGCCTGCGGCAGCGGGACCGCCTCGCATCCGGCACCGCCCCCGCAGCATCCAGTGCCAACCTCCCCCCTGGCCTGCGCCTCCGCCCAGAGCCCGTCCCCGGCGGTCGGCCTCAGCTCGACCTTGCCCCTCCTGACCCTGGCCAGTGGCCTCGCCGGGCCCGACGACTTGTTCCAGGACGGCAGTCTGCTGCTGGTGGGGGAGTACAACTCGGGCCGGATCCTGGAGCTTGGAGCCAAGGGCGGCCCTCAGCTGCTGGCCGGGACCGTTCCGGAAGTGGAGGGCATCACGCGGCTGGGCAGTGTCCTGTACGTGGCCGACCAGCTTCACGATCGGGTGGTGAAGTTGTCGCCGGACGGTACCGTCACCCCGGTGGTCCAGCTCCAACCGGTGCCGGGGGTGGAGGGCGTCGACCAGATTGCCAGTAACGGCACCCAGCTGCTGGTGCCGGACAGCCCCCGTGGTCGGCTCCTGCTCCTGTCGCCGCAGGGGGTGATCCAGCGCAGTGTCGGTGGATTCGAGCGGCCCACCGGAGCCTGGCCGATGCCGGATGGGTCCGTGCTGGTCGCGGATGAGAATGCTGGCCGCGTCTACAGCCTCAGTCCCAGCGGGACGGACACGATCCTCGGCTCGGGGATCGGGCTGGTGGATGACGTGGCCTCAGGGTACGGCCACACGTATGCGATAGGAATCAGCGCTGGGGTGTTGGTCGAGCTAACCGGCAACGGTGTCCACGACATCGTCAACGGACTGGACGAGCCGCAGGGACTGGTGCTGGATCCGGCCGGCAACCCGGTGGTGACCGAGGAGCAGCGAGGCAGCGTGGTAGTGGCGGTGACCTCCTTCCGGCTTCTGCCGGCTGGCCCCACACCCCAACTGCAGGCAAACCAGCCGCTCTGTGTCAGGCTGGTCCGCAACCCCGCCTTCACGGGCGTGGTGACGATCCAGCCGGGTTCTGGTTACTGGGTGATCTCCAATCCCGGGGCCGGGGTCCAGGGCCAGGTCCTTCCGACTGCCTGCACTGGCAGCTGCTGGATCCAGATCCGCGCCCGGAGCGGCGGCTTGGAGAGTGCAGTGTGGCTGTCCTTCACCAAACCACCTCCAAGGATGCCCCTGGCTTCAGCCATGGGGAGGAACCGACGGTAGCATTCAATGCGTCAAGCTGACGCTTGCCGTCAAGCTCAGACCCTCGGCCAATCAGCAGGCCGCGTTGCTTCAGACCATGGAGCGGTTCAATTCGGCCTGCGATGGGATCGCCGAGGTCGCCTTCCGGGAGAAGACCGCTAACAAGCTTCGGCTTCAGCGCCTCGTCTATGGCGAGATCCGGGCCCGCTTCGGGCTCAGCTCCCAGCTGGCGATTCGAGCCATCTCCAAGGTCTGCGAGGCGTACAAACGCGACAAGACAATCCGGCCTCGCTTTCGGCCGCATGGAGCGGTTCCTTACGACCAGCGGATCATGTCGTTGTGCCCGTAGGCGACGCTCGCAACTCCAGGTGCGTGTACCAGGAGGCCTTCAGGAACCTGGACCGAGCACTCCACGACTTCCTGAAGTCCAGGAAGGGAGAACGGAAGGGGCGACGGCTGGGCTTCCCCGCTCCAAGAAGAAGGGACGGTGCCGGGACTCCTGCCGCTTCAGCACCGGGGTGATGCGCTGTTCGCGCTCGACGGTCACACTGCCCAGGCTGGGGACCATTCACACCCACGAGTCCACCGAGGCGTTGGCGGGCAAGATCGCGGAGGGAAAGGCCAGGATCCTCTCCGCCACCGTCTCGCGGACTGCCCAGCGCTGGTTCGTCTGACCCGCAACGGTCGCACCACAGGAGTGTGCTCCCCGGGCGGCACCGACCGCCAGGTCCCGTCCCACCACCATGTCGGCGGACTCCAAACAGCGGGGCCAGCAGGGCTGCCACGCGGCTCATACCTCGCAGCGTGCCGGCAATGCCGGCCCGACACCCCCGATCATTCACGGTATGGACGATCGCCTGGTCGAGGAGGGCATGGCTGGCCAGTTGCGGCCGGGCACCCCGGAATACGAGCGCTTCATCGACATCACCGCCCGCCGACCCACCGGTCAGGTCGGGGTGGCTCACTATCGAGATGCCAAGGAGCACCAGAGATCGTTCCAAATCGCTCTGGAGGGGTTACACCTCACCCCCCACGACCGCTATCTGGAGCTCGGGTTCGGTGGTGGGCAGCTGTTGGAGATGGCGCTTCAGATCGTTGCCTCGGCAGCCGGGATCGACCACAGCCCGGACATGCTGGCCCTGGCCTCCGAGCGCAACGTGAGCGCCGTCGTCGCGGGCCGGCTCCAGCTCGTCTACGGCGACGTCCACCAGCTTCCGTGGGCGGCTGCCGAGTTCACATGCGCCGCCGCGGTCAACATGTTCTTCTTCGTTCAGGAGCCCGACCGTTTCCTGTCTGAGATCCACCGAGTGCTCGGTCCCGGCGGCCGATTGGTCATCGTAACCGCGGGGCCGACAGCAGAGCCAGGACCTTCCGCGCCCTGGCAGGCAGCCCTGCGCGTCTATCCCGCCGAGGTCCTGGAGCGGATGGTCCGGGCTGCCGGATTCATCTCCGTCACGGTAGAGCAGCACGAGGGAAACAGCCAGGTCGTCAGGGCGGCGAAGAGCTGAGGATCGAGCGCACAGGCCGGGCAGCCTTGTGCCCCCGACCTGGAGCGCCACGCCGTTCATAGGGAAGTAGCGCTGAGCGCGGAGCCGGACGCGGCCATCGGCTACTGAGCGTGGGGGCGTCCTGAACGCCGAGCGGATTGCCGAGATCGGACGGCCGGGAGTCCGGCTGACGCTGCACCGAGCGGCTGAGCGAGGAGGTGGAGGCCTTCCTGTGCCGGACCCGGTACGACTGGATGTCGGCGGCGGGCTTGCGGAGCGGCAATCGGCCCGGCCGGGTGCAAACCGGCGACGGTGACCTGGAGATCCAGATGTCGCAGATTCGGGTGCGGCCGAGAGTTGATGAGCAGGTGATCCGTTGCGGGTCAGTGAGCATGAGCCAGCCGACCCGCAGCCACCGGTTGCCCGGTGGCGGTCCCGGTCTTACCCGCTTGCGCGGTGCCGGGTTCCTGCTTGGGGTCCCCACGAAGCCTGCTTCGTGGGGGCCCCTCCTGCTTCATCGCCGTGTGCCCAGCACGGCTGGGTCTTACCTCGGCTCCACAGGCCCCTCTGCCACTGACGGCGAGCTTCTCACCCCACGAAGCAGGCTTCGTGGGGGCC
>CADDZO010000264.1 GCA_902812395.1 bacterium
CCCCATGGCTGAAGCCAGGGCATCCTCGGAGGTGGTTTGGTGGCCTTCAGCAGGCAAGCGCGGTCACCTCCAGTCCCCGGCGGTCGCGGGCCACGGGCATGGCGAAGTCGAAGCGGTCGGGAACAAGTGCGAGCTCTAGGTCGGAGGCGGGGAAGCCGGGCACCGCGCCCGAAGCCAGCAGGCGGTAACGCCGGCTCTGGCGTAGCGGCAGCAGCAGGCGGTCCAGGTCCGGACGGCAACCGCGGAGCAGGCCCTCGATGTACTCGGCGCAGGCGCGGTCCTCGGGGTGGCCTCGGTCCTCCCCGGTGGCTACCAGGGTGACCACCGGCGGCGCGCCGGCTTGGATCGCGCGCGCGGTCGCGCCGGCCACCACCAGGCTGGCGGCGAAGAGCCGATCTGCCCGGCGGGCGGCCACCATGCCCTGGGTGCCGGAGCTGGAGCGCTGCACCAGGATCCGTCCCCGCAGATCCGACCTGCGGACCATGGTGGGCGAGTTGCTGATCGCGATCCCGGGCACCGGCAGCCCGGATTCCTCGGCCGAGATCACCGCCCCGGGCAGCTGCTGCGCCAGCTCGAGTGCGTCCGCCGTCTCCGCCACCAGGCGGCAGGCGCTGGCACCACCAGCCAGCGCGTAGGCGCTCACCGTGAAGGCGCGCAGGACGTCGATCACCACCACCCAGCCCTCGGCGGCGGCGGCAGCGGCGAGCCCGCCGGCGTGAACGATCCGCACGCGCCTCAGATCGTGATGCGCTGGCCCGCGCCCTCCCGCAGCGCCCGCTGGTAGACGAGGTACGCGGCGGCCGCATCCTCGGCGGCATGCCCCATCGACTTGTACACGGTCACCTCTTGCTCGGAGGTCCGTCCCGAGGCTTCGCCCGCCACAACCCGTCCCAGCTCGGTGGCCATCGCGGGATCCAGCCCCTGAAGTTCGGCCGTCCCCGCTGGCGGTGGCCGGAAAGCGTCGGCCGACTCGACGAACAGGCGTCCGGCTCGCACCGTCTCCGGGTCCAGCTCCGGCCCCGCAGGGTTGGCGCCGACGGAGGTGACATGGGCACCTGGCTTCAGCCATCCCCACCTCAACACCGGCTCGGGCGAGGCGGTGCAGCAGCAGACGACGTCAGCACCTCGGACCGCATCCTCGAAGCTGGACATCGCCCGGGCTCGGGGTGTGGAGCTGGCCAGCGCCCGAGCGTGCTCCGGGTTGCGGGACACGATGCGGGCCTCGTGGAAGTCGCGGATTCGGACCATGGCCGCCAGGTGGGCCTGTCCCTGGACCCCCGCCCCGAGCACCGCCAGAACTCGCGATGCCGGCCGGGCCAGCAGCCGGGTAGAGAGTGCCGAGGCGGCGGCGGTGCGCACCGCGGTGATGTAGGTTCCGTCCATCAACGCCAGTGGCGTGCCTGCACCCTCGTCGAAGAGGAGGATGAGGGCCTGGTGGGAGGGCAGGCCGCGGGCGTGGTTGCCGTCAAAGACCGAGACCAACTTGCACGCCAGGCCGAGGCCGGGAACGAAGCCGGGCATGGCCCCGAGCAGGCCGGCCGGCGTGAACGCAGCCACCCGGGCCGGGACCGAGCAGCGGCCAGCGCTCGCCTCTCGGAGGCCTTCGCCGACCGCGTCCACGAGCTGGTCCAGATCCAGGAGGCGTTCGACCTCGGCCCGGCTCAGGACCAGCAGCTGGCAAGCAGGCTCATCCGCGGGCGGGGGCATGTCGCGATCATAGTCGCCGCCGTGATGGAACATCGACCGCTCGGCTGGGAGCGAATCGCCGATTGTGGCGCAATGCGCGTGGTCGGCCTCCGGCTGGCGGCTGGCCAACGGGTGCCCGAGCACCGGAACGCGCTCCCCCTGGCCCTGATCGTGACCGAGGGTGTGCTCCACTACGGGGAGGGCGAGACCGTGGGCGAGGCCCGGGCGGGGGAGCTGGTGCTGATCAACCCGGGCGAGCGGCACACCTACTGGGCCGAGGTGGAGACCACCGCCTACATGGTCTTCGCTGGGCTTCCTGGGGCGAGGGCCCGGCCCTGGACGGTGCGCCGGCGCTGACCGGGGGGACCGAGTGCTCGGCGGATGCGGTGGGGAGCGGTACGCTCCCGAGTCCTGAGACTCTCTGGACCGCCGGACCAGCTCGTGCACGAAACTCGGTGACCGGGAGCGCGACGATCGAGTTCAAGCGACTTGAGCGATCGTGACCTGCTTCGCAAGGCGGCCTCCGCCCTGGCCAACGACTTTGCCGACCGCAAGCGCCAGGTCCTACCGGTCGGCACCAACCGACCCGGTCGTCCCACCGGCATCGACGTCGGCGAAGGCGTGCTCCTGAATCTGGCCGAGTTCCGGAACGAGAGGAGGATCCTGCCTCCTCCGTCGCAGCGGCTGGACCGCCCGGTCAGGGCCTTCCAGCGCTGGAGCGGATGCCGGGCGACTTCCACCGGCAGCTGGCCGGGCAAGCCTACCTGGGGCAGAGGCGGGAAGAGGACCCCTACTGCTGGCCATCCTGCGCAACTCACGCAGCCTGATGGCGCTGGCGCAGCACGCTCGCAAGCCCATATTCGACCTTCGTGCGGCCGACGGCGCCCGGCGGAGCACCGCCGCTTCAGGTCTCGTCGGCTGCTGCAGATGGTCGCGCGATCGACGCGGGGCGTGCCTCATTTCGGTTCTCCACCGCTCCCTCCGACGGCCCAGGCAGCGGGGACCCATGCCCACAATCGGGGACGGGGCGAGTCCCAGCCCGGGGCGGCTCGGTGCAGGGTTCAACCCAGCTCCGGAGTCCAGTTCCAGCGCTGGATGACCCGCCCCCGGTCCCCGTCCCGAAGCACGCAGACCGCGGCGGTGTCGAGCTCCAGGTCGGCGGCTGCCTGGATGTCAAGCCCGACCCAGGCGACCGCCAGGGCACGCAGGAAGTGGCCGTGGGAGACGACCGCCACCGGCCTCTCCACCCGGGCCAGCGCCTCCAGAAACGACCGTGCCCGGCGGTAGACCTGGGCCGGACTCTCTCCCCCGGGACAGCCGTCCCGGTAGATGCGCCAATCGGGACGGAGGCGCCAGATCTCCTCGCTGGTGAGACCCTCGTACTCGCCGTAGTCGAACTCGCGCAGCTGGGGGGTCACCCGCAGGTCGGGCAGCTCCAGCAGCTCGGCCGTGCGCCGGGCCCGCGTGAGGTCGCTGGTGAACGCGGCCGCGAACCCGACCCGGCTCAGGTGGAGCGCCAGCGTGCGAGCCTGCACTTCGCCCTCGGGCAGCAGCGGGAGGTCGGTGCGGCCGGTGTGTTGTCCGGAATGGGTCCACTCTGTGGCCCCGTGGCGGATCAGATAGACGTCCTGCGTCACTAGCCCCCAGCCTAAGTCGGCCCGCAGCGGATGCGGGGAGCCACGCCTTGCGATCTACCTGCCCAGCAGCTCGGGGCGACCGGACTGGAGGGAGCGGCTAGCGGCATCAATCACGGCCCCGGCCCGCAGCCGCTCTCGACTCTGGACGCAGACGATGCCTAGGACGGCTCGGCGACCCCGGGTGGCCAGAGCGCTGTTGACCGCGTCCAGGACCCGGTTGGCGGCGTGGGCGGTCCCGGCGACGTCGGTCTCGGGCAGCACTGCCAGCAGTGCCGGCGGGTGGAGGCTAAGCACGCCAGGGGTGTCCACGTCCCGCAGCGTGGCTGCCACCGCCCCACCCATCAGCCGCAGCACCTCCCCGTCTGCCTCCCTGCCGGCACGCCCGTCCGGGATCGGCTCGATCAGCACCACACCCAGCGGCCGCGCGTAGCGATGGGCTCGCGAGAGCTCGTCCTCCAGGACGGGCCGGATGAAACGATCGTTGAACAGCCCCGTGGTCCGATCCACGATGTGGAGCGGCTGCGCGTCGGGTTCGTCCACGCGCACGCCGCAGTTGGGGCAGAAGTTCGCCGCCGGCGGCAGAGGGACGCCGCAGGCCAGACATCCGTCACCGCCCTGGGGCCTCCGCCGGAAGAGGTCGCCGAGGGGCATCCCGGTAAGCGTAGCGCCCGGCCGCGGCCGGGCCCGCAGGCCGCGGCCGCGCACCGGCCACCACTACCCCGCCGCAGACCTCCTGGCCGGCCAGCTCGTCCAGCTGGCCACCCAGGCATCCAGCGATGCGATCACGGTCTCCAGCGCTCGCCCGCGGGGGGTCAGCCGATAAGTCACCCGGACCGGAGGCCCGGGATCCACCAGACGTTCGATCAGTCCCTCCGTCTCCAGTTCGCGCAGCCGCTCGGTGAGGACCCGGTCGCTGATGCCAGGAATCCCCGTCAGTAGCTGGTTGAACCTCGCCGGGCCCGTCATCAGGGCTCGGATCACGGCCCCCGTCCATCGCTTCCCGATCAGCTCGATCGCACGCTGGAAGGGCGCACTGTAGTCAACCGCCTGGGGAACCATGGCGGGTAATTCTAGGCGTGGATCCCTGTTTTTT
>CADDZO010000265.1 GCA_902812395.1 bacterium
GGCTGCGCGAGGAGCCGCCCCGCACTCCCGGGCCGCCTCCTCGCGCAGCCAGTCCGGCTCCAGCGCGGCCAGGGCCAGGGGCAGCAGCGGCGCCAGCTCGGCCGGGGAGGGCACCGGCTGGGCGCGCAGGGGCCCGAAGGTCATGCGGTTGATGCCCTGGATGCGGAGCTGCCAGTCGAAGGCGAAGCTGCACCAGAGCCCGGCCAGCAGCACCATCTCGGCCGGCTCGAGGCTCCCCGCCCGGACGTAGGGCAGCGTGTGCTTGCTCGCCGTCCCGGCCGGGGCGATGGCGGCGACGATGGTGCGCTCGTTCTTCATCTGAGCCACGTCCCGCCAGACCACCCGCAGGGTGGCGTTGGAGCGCAGCCCGCCCAGCTCCGGGTTGGGGCGCAGCTTCGCCTCGGCCTCCCGGGCCGAGATCCAGAGCTTGGGCTCGGTGAAGCCGTAGTGGAGCTGCCAGACGTTGCGCCCCTCCAAAAGGGGCAGGTAGCGCTCCTCCCCCAGCCGGTACTCGATCGGGCTCACCCGCCGGGCACCCTGGGCCTCCAGCTGGGAGCGGGCCACGAACCGCTCCCGATCGGCCGAGCTGTGGATCTCGGCCCCGAACACCGCCCGCCAGCCGCTGGCGGGGTCCTCGAGGCGGGGGAAGCGGCGGAAGATCCGGCCCAGCAGCTCGGCGTCCAGGGGGTGGTTGAGCAGGGGCGGGGTCAGCGTCTCCGGGCTGAGCCGGGCCAGCAGCTCCCGCTCGACCATCACCGCCCCCCGCGGCATCGCCCGGACCAGCTCCACCAGCTGCGGCAGCTCCAGGCTGCGCCAGGAGCCGTCCTCGCGCTTGCCCACCAGGAAGGCGCAGGGCAGGCCGGCGGTGGGCCGCTCCCGGCCCACCTGGACCAGGCAGAACTCCATACGGTGGTCGATCGGGTAGACCCTGCGCTCGTTGTCGCTGAGGACCAGGAAGCGCAGCCGGTGGCCGTCGAAGGCGCGCCGGCGCAGCTCGGCGGCGTTGGCCTTGAGGGCGAAGGCCCCGGAGAGGACGAGCGCGCACTGCCCGCCCGGGCGCAGCTCCCGCGCCCCCCGCTCGAAGAAGAGCTGGTAGGTGTTGAGGTAGCCGCCGACCCTGCTCTGCCACTCGTAGAGGCCGGAGGCGGAGAAGAACTGGGCCTGCTGCAGGCGCAGCCTCTCCTCGCCCACCCAGGCCTCGGCCGCCTCCGGGTCGCGGGCGAAGAGCCGCTCGATGCCCCCGTCCAGGGCCTGGCCCTCGAGCGCGATCAGCTCGGCGTCGAAGGGCACGAGGAACTCCTTGCGGTCGGCGTTGACCGTCTCCCAGGGCGGGTTGCCCACCACCGCCGCGTAGCCCCCGGCCGCCTCCACCTCGGGGAACTCCAGCCAGCGGTGGAAGAAGCGGCGCTCCGCTGCCACCCGGCGGGCCGTCTCCAGCTGCGCCGCCTGGGTGGGGCCCAGCCGGGGCTCTCGTCCCTCCCGGGCCGCGGTCAGTAGCTCCTCGGCGATGGTCCGGTACTGGAAGGTGTCGGGTGGCGGGCAGGAGGGGTCCTCGGGCCAGAACCAGACCGCGCACCAGAGGTTCGCGATCTCCTCCAGGGCCCGCACCAGGGGCTCGGAGCGGGCCCGGGCGTAGCGCTCCGCCTTCTCCCGCTCCGCCCGCTGCTTCAGGGCCAGAGGCGCCTCCGGGTCGGCGGTGCCGGCCACGATCTCCTCCCGGACCTGGCGCAGCCGGCCCAGACCCTCCGCCAGCGCCTGGCGCAGCCGCTCCTCGAAGAGCGAGCCCCCCTGCTGAAGGTGGCGCAGCTCGGCCGCGTTCTGCTTGCGCACCCGCCGCAGGGCCTCCCGCCACTCCCTGGGCGCCCCCGGGCGCACGGCGGCGTAGGCCTCATCGGGCAGGCGGTCGAGCCGCGGCCCCTCGCCCTCCACGGAGCTCCCGCCGGAGTCGGTTCCGGCGGGGTGCCCCTCCACCGCCTCCGGCGCCCCCACCAGGCTGTCCCCGCAGCGCAGGTGGGCGTCCAGGAAGGAGAGGGGCTCGCTTTCGGCCAGGGTCTCCAGCCAGAGCGAGACCTTGGCCAGCTCCACCGCCATGGGGTTGAGGTCCACCCCGTAGACGCAGCGCTGGGCGATCAGGCGCTTTACCGCGGCCAGCTCCCGGGGCCGCAGCCGCTCCTCCGGCGCCCCCGCCGCCTGCTGCGCCCGCCGGTAGGCGTCGGCCAGCAGGTGCACGGCGTGGACCAGGAACGCCCCCGAGCCCATGGCCTGGTCGATGACCGTGATCTCCAGCAGCTCCTCCGGCCGCCGCTGGGGGCGGCCGCGGGCGTCGCGCCGGCCGCAGCCCTCCACGATCGGGGTCACCAGCGGCTCCAGGACCTTCTCCACCATTACCGAGGCCAGCGGCGAGGGGGTGTAGTAGGAGCCGCTGGCCTTGCGCCGGGCCCCGCCCGCCCGGAGCAGGAAGCGGCCGGCCGGGATCACCCGATCGGTGGCCGCGGCGAGCCGGTGTCTGGCCTCGACCAGCCGCTGGGGCAGCACCAGCAGCTCGCCTCGCGGCCTGCCGTCTCTGACCAGCCGGGCCTCGACCATGGGCTCGGCGGTGATGTCGGCCTCGTAGGAGAGCAGCCCCTCGTAGATGCTGCCCAGCTGGTCCACGCCCAGGTCCAGGTAGGAGAAGCGGCTGGGGGCGTCCCGCCGCGGCGAGGGGTCCCCACGAAGCAGGCTTCGTGGGGTGCCTCGCGAACGCTCCAGGCTCAGCGCCCGCACAACCCGGTGCATGGCCCGGTCGGCCACCCGGGCCCGGCTCAGGATCGGCGTGTGCGCCTCGGCGAACAGCTCGCCCCCCAGGGGCGGGATGCGCAGCGGCCCCTCGCTCTCCTCCCCGAACCCCTCCCGGACCAGCCTGAAGAGGGTCTGGGTCGTCCGCCACAGGTAGTCGTGGTCGCCCGCTCCGTCCGGCAGCGGGCGGTCGCAGAGGTCGCGCAGGTGCTCGAAGGAGTAGGCGTCGCGGTAGACGGGGTCGTCGGCGGCCGGGAGCAGGCCGTGGGCCTCGGCGAAGGCGATAAAGAGCAGCCGGTAGAGGACGTAGAGCGCCTCCTGGAAGAGCCGGCGGGCCAGCTCCCGGTCGGGGGCGTGGCCGCCCCACAGCTGCCAGTTGGCCCGCTCCTCGATCACCCCGCCCACCAGCGCCTCCACCGCCTCCTGGACGCTCTCGCGCAGGTCGTCGGCGATCCGACCCGCGTGCTGCTCCGACTCCTGCAGCACCCGGTCCAGGAAGCAGCGCCCGTCGGGGCCGGGCACGAAGGCGGCGGCCCGAAAGCAGGCGTAGAGCGCCGTCCACTCCTCCCGGCGATCGCCCTCGACCAGGGCCGGCAGGTTGGCGGCCAGGTACTGGCGCGAGACCGGGCTGCCCTTGCGGTAGAGGCGCAGCTCGACCCCGTTGCCCAGAAGCCCCCAGCGGGCCTCGGGGTGGGCGTCCAGGGCGGCCTCGAAGGCGAGCCCAATGGGCTGGGTGCTGAGCGGTGGGTCGTCCTGGCGCCCCACCCCGGGGTAGCGATCGCGGTCCAGATCCACGCCCATCGCGTGCAGGTCGATCAGGACCAGGGGCCGGCCCTCGGCGTCGGGCTGGAAGCACTCCACCGGCACCGTCCCCGAGGCGGTCTCCACCGGCTCCTCCAAGAGCTCGGGCTCGAAGCCCAGGGCGCTCAAAAGGGGCTGGTGCCAGTACTGCCAGGCCTCGGCCCGGGAGCTGTCGGCGGCCAGCCGGCGCGCCGCCTGCCGATGCCACCCCCGGACCTCCCGGGCCAGGGCCGCGATCTCCCCCTCGTCCAGCTCCTCCCGGTGCAGGCGGGCCATGACGTCGAAGAGGTAGTAGGGCGAGAAGAGCCCACCCTGGTTGACGATCCCGCGTCGGGCGGTGACCTCCTCCCGCACCTCGGTCTCGGCCGACGACCTAGGCGCCATCCGGCCAGCCTCCCCGCGGCACCAGGAGCAGGGCCCCGATGGGCTCGATGGCGTCCACCCGCAGCCGGCGCATGCGCTCGACCTCCTGGCGCCGGGCCCGCTCCCGCTCCTCCACCTCCTCCCGGCGCTGGCGGTAGATGGTCAACCGCCGCCGCTCCTGGGGGTCGGACAGCAGCTCCAGCTGGTGGGGAGGGGCGAACCGCTCCTCGATCTGGGCCTGGCGGCGCTCCCGCCAGGCGCCCAGCCGGAGCAGGGCCTCGTCCGCCACCTGCCGCTGCTGCTCCTCCAGCTCCTGCCGCCGGACCTCCGCCCGTCGCCGCACCTCCTCCTCGGCCCGCCCCCGCAGATGCTCTCACCGCTCCGGCGCCGGCTGCGGGTGGACGCCATCGAGCCCATCGGGGCCCTGCTCCTGGTGCCGCGGGGAGGCTGGCCGGAT
>CADDZO010000266.1 GCA_902812395.1 bacterium
GGCCAGTGCCGGGCGGGTTGGATCTACATCGCGGTCTGGGTGCTGGTGGCCTTCGTGCTCCTGGCCATGGTCCTGCTCAACCGGACCGTGCTGGGCCGCTATATCTTCGCGGTCGGTGGCAACGCCGAGGCGGCAGACCTCTCGGGGGTGCCGGTGGACGCGGTCAAGGTCGCGGCCTTCGCTTTCAGTGGCCTGGCCAGCGGGCTGGCGGCCGCGATCCTGGTCTCGCGGGTGGCCAGCGGCGAGCCCCAGACCGGGTCTGATCTGACCCTGCAGGCGATCGCGGCCGTGATCCTGGGCGGGACCAGCATCTACGGTGGCGTGGGCGCGGTCTGGCGCTCGCTGGCCGGGGTCTTCCTCCTGGCGCTGATCGCCAACGGCTTCGACCTGCTCAGTGCCAACACCTTCTTCGAGGACCTGGTCACCGGCCTGGTCATCGTCTCGGCGGTGGCGCTGTCCGCCGCCGGAGGCCGTCGTCGCTGATACGGGGGGCGAACCAGTGGGGCGATATCGCATTTCCATGGACATCGGAGGCACGTTCACCGACTTCGTGGTCGCCGACCGCTCCCAGCGCCGAGCATTCACCGGCAAGGCGCTGACTACGCCGGCGGATCCGGCCCGGGGGGTGCTGCATGGGCTCCGTGAGCTCATCCCCGATCCCGCCGCCATCGACTTCACCGTCCACGGCACCACGGTCGGGCTCAACGCCTTCCTGGAACGGCGTGGGGCCCGGGTGTTGCTGGTCACCACCGCCGGTCTGCGCGACTCCTACACCATCGCCCGAGGCGATCGCAAGGAGCTCTACGCGCTTCGCTACCGGAAGCCCGAACGGCTGGTCCGGCGCCGGGACGTGGTCGAGGTCCGGGAGCGGCTGGGCTGGGATGGAAGCGTGCTCGAGCCCCTGCACGAGGAGGACCTGGAACCGATCGCCCGCCGGGTGCGCGAGGAGGGTTTCGAGGCGGTCGCGATCTGCTTCATCCATGCCTACGTCAATCCCGCCCATGAGCTGCAAGCCAAGGAGGTGCTGGGGCGGCTCCTGCCCGGCATCCCGATCACCCTCTCTCACCAGGTGGCCAGAGAGTGGAGGGAATACGAGCGCGCCTCCTCGGCGGTGCTCAACGCCTACGTTGCGCCCAGGGTCGCCGGCTACCTCAGCAGTCTGGAGCGGGAGATGGGACGGCTAGGGGTGACAGCCACCCTGCACGTGATGCAGTCCAGCGGCGGGGTCATGACCTCCCGGGTGGCCCGTGCGCTACCCATCCAGACCCTGCTCTCGGGGCCGGTGGGGGGCACGATCGGGGGGACTGGCCTGGCCGAGGCTACCGGGCGCCCCAACCTGCTCTGTGTGGACATGGGCGGGACCTCGTTCGACGTGAGTCTGATCGTGGACGGGCGTCCCTCGGTCTCGACCGAGACCGAGCTCCAGGGCCTGCCGGTCCTGATGCCGTTGGTCGACATCCATACTATCGGCGCCGGTGGCGGCTCCCTGGCCTGGCTGGAGGCGGGGGCGCTGCGTGTGGGACCCCAGAGCGCCGGTGCCGACCCCGGCCCGGCTTGCTATGGGCGGGGCGGCGAAGAGCCGACCGTGACTGACGCCAACCTCTTCTTGGGCCGACTCGATCCCGAGTACTTCCTGGGTGGGCGCATGCCCCTGGACGTCGAGGCGGCCCGTGCCGCCGTCCGCCGGCTGGCCGCTCGGGTGGGGCTGGACGACGTGGCCCTGGCCGAGGGGATCCTGGCCATTGTCAACGCCAAGATGGCGGATGCCATGCGCACCATCACGGTCAAGCAGGGGATCGACCCCCGCGACTTCACACTGGTGGCCTTCGGCGGCGCCGGGCCCATGCACGCCGTCTGGCTGGCCCAGGAGCTGGAGATCCGGGAAGTGGTCGTGCCCTGGAGCCCGGGGACGTTCTCCGCCTGGGGGATGCTCCACACCGACGTCCGCCACGACGTCACCCAGACCTTCTACCGACCGCTGGCCGGTCTCGATGCCGACGAGGTCGAGCAGGTTTACCGAGGGTTGGAGGTGCAAGGGGCGGAAGCGCTGCTGGCCGAGTCGCTGGGTCCCGAGCGCCACACCTTTGCCCGCTCGGCCGACATGCGCTACGTGGGCCAGGAGTACAGCGTCAACATCCCGATCGGGGCCGGCATCGACCTAGCCGAGATCGAACGCACCTTCCACGAGGCTCACCGGACCCGGTACGGCCACTCGACGCCGGACGCCCCCTGCGAATTCGTCAATCTCCGGGTGGCGGCGCTGGGGAGACTGGACCGGGAGGTCTACGGCTTCGAGCCGCCGGCCGATGGGCAGCCGGCGGAGGTGGCGCGCCGGTCCGCCGTCTTCAATCGCGAGATCCGGGAGGTGGCCATCCTGCGCCGAGATCGACTACCGGTGGGGGCGCGTCGGGCCGGCCCTGCCATCGTCGAGGAGGAGACCGCGACCACCGTGATCCCGCCCGGCTGGGTGGCCGAGGTGGACCGGTTGGGAAACCTGGTGATCACCCCGGAGGATAGATAGCGATGACCGACCCCGTCACCACCGAGATCATCCGCAACGCCCTGATCTCATGCGCCCAGGACATGAACGCAACCCTGATCCGAAGTGCCTACACCCCGATCATCTACGAGGGCAAGGACTGCTCGGTGGCGCTCCTGGACGAGCGGGCCGACGTGCTCGGCCAGTCGCTGGGCCTGCCGCTGTTCCTGGGCAACCTGGAGGTCTGCGTCAAACTCACTGCCGAGCGCTTCGGCTGGGAGGCGTTCCGGCCTGGGGACCTGTTCCACATGAACGACTCCTACATGACCGGCACCCACCTGAACGACGCCACCATCTTCGGGCCGATCTACTGGCGGGGAAAGCTGGTCGGCTTCTCGGCCACGCGTGCGCACTGGCTGGACGTGGGCGCCAAGGACCCGGGCGGGCCGATGGACTCACGGGAGATCTTCCAGGAGGGCATGCGCTGGGGGCCGACCCGCATCTACCAGGACGGCCAGCCCCGAGAGGACATCGTCGATCTGCTCCGGCGCAACGGCCGCTTCGGCTATTCACTGGTGGGGGACATGAACGCCCAGGTGGCCGCCTGCCGGACCGGCGAGGCGCGTCTGCGGGCGATCCTGGACCGCTTCGGCTACGACACCTATCTGGAGGCGCGGGACGAGATCTTCCGCCAGTCCGAGCTGCTGGAGCGGGAAGCGGTGGCCGCCATCCCCGACGGCGTCTACCGGGCCGAGGGCTGGCTCGACGACGATGGGCTGGGCAGTGACCCGATCCCCGTCCGGGTCCGGGTCGAGGTCAGAGGCGACGCGATGACCATCGACCTCGCGGGCTCGTCGCCCCAGACCGAGGGACCGGTCAACTGCGGCTTCGCCCAGACCGTCTCTGCGTGCAGGGTCGCCTTCAAGTTGCTGGTCAACCCGGAACGGCCGGTGGACGGCGGCACCTTCAAGACCCTGACCGTGCGGGCGCCGGAGAACTCGATCTTCAACGCCCAGGAGCCGGCTGCCTGTCAGTGGTACTTCACCCCGCTGGGGCTGCTGATCGACCTGATCGTCAAGGCCCTGGCCGAGGCCGTCCCCGAGCGAGCGGCCGGCGCTCACTACGGCGACTCGATGGTGATCTATCTGGCCGGACGCGACCCCCGCCGAGGCGATGCCCCCTTCCTCTCGGTGGAGCCCACTCCCGGGGGCTGGGGCGGGTTCATGGGCGGAGACGGCGAGGACGGGTTGATCAACAACGTGAACGGCGCCTTCAAGGACCAGCCGGTGGAGGTGTACGAGAGCAAGTACCCGGTGCTGATCCGCGAGTACGGGCTGCGCCAGGACACCGGAGGTCCCGGGAAATTCCGCGGTGGCAGTGGCGTCTATCGCGTATACGAGCTGGGAGCGCCAGCCCGTCTCTACCTCTGGTTCGACCGTTCGGTAACCCCGGCCTGGGGTCTCTTCGAGGGGAGGTCCGCGGTCGGGCCCGACGTGGTGGTGAACCCGGGGCGTGCGGATGAGCGGCACCTGCTCAAGGTCAACGCGTTGTCCCTCCGGGCCGGGGACGTGGTGCGGGTGCAGACCGGTGGCGGGGGCGGCTACGGCGACCCGCGGGAGCGAGACCCGAAGCGGGTCCACGAGGACGTGCTCGACGGCTACGTGAGCCCCGAGGCGGCAGAGGCCGACTACGGCGTGGTCATGAGAGCGACCTCGACGGCACCGTCGAGCTAACTTAACTTAGCTACTTCACCCGGAAAAATCCCGGGCGTCGTTTCGGGCGCTGACCGGTGCGTCCAGGGACGAAGAAAAGCCCCGCCACAGGACCAAAGACCTGCGACGGGGCTTGGGTGCCACCACCCTTCGCTG
>CADDZO010000267.1 GCA_902812395.1 bacterium
CCCCGCAGCCCCGCCGCCAGCAGGCGGGGCACCCAGCGGCGGACGCTTCCACGTCGTCCGCCCTCCCAGCGCAGACGCTGCGTCGCCTGGCCGCGGCTGGCCGCCGCCTCGCCCCAGAGCACCGCCCCGGGAGCGAAGCGGATCGCCACCCCGGCCAGGCGCAGGCTCTGGGTCCGCTCCAGGTCCTCGACCCCGCTGAAGGCGTCCCAGGGCACGCGCTGGAGCAGGGAGCGGCCGAACAGCATCCCGTTGCCGACCAGGGCGGCGGGAAGGCCCAGAGCGGCCCGGCCTCCGAAGCGGACCCGGTGGAAGAGCAGGAAGGCGGCCGCCAGCAGCCAGCCGCGCGGCGAGGACCCGGGCAGGAGCCGGTAGTCCGCCTGCACCGCCTCCGCGCCGGCCTCGAACGCGCCCGCCAGGCCGGCGAGCAGGCCAGGCTCGGCCACGGAATCGGCGTCCACCACCACCGCCGCCTCCGGCGGGTCGGCGGCCAGGAGCCGGTCCATGGCCCAGCGCAGTGCCCAGCCCTTGCCCGGCCGGGCCGGGTCATGGCGTTCCAGCACCTCCGCCCCTCGCTCCCGCGCCACCCGGGCGGTCCCATCCCGGCAGTTGTCGGCGACCACCACCAGGCGGACCAGGTGGGCGGGGTAGGCCTGGGCGCGCAGCGAATCCAGGCAGCGAGCGATCAGCAGCTCCTCGTCATGGGCGGGAATCAGGACCGCGATCGCGGTACGGCAGCCCACGCGGGCCGGAGGGGGCCGAAGCAGGCAGGCTAGAGCCAGGAGCAGCAGGTAGCCGGCCGGGAGCAGGAGGAGCAGCGACAGGGCAGCGAGGAGCTCGGTCACGCCGTCGCGATGCTAGGTGGCGGGGACACGGGCACCAATCACCAGCTTCGGATCCGGCTGGCGGTGGGGTCCCGTTGCCGGCGGGACAACGGCGCCCCCTCCCATGACCGGGAGGAGGCTCCCCCGGACCAACGCCCGGCTGACGTCGGGGCAGCCGGGCAGGCATCATCAGGGCGTGTCCGCAGCACCGTTTGCCGTGGCCGAGAGTCCCTCCGTGCGGCTGGTGGACCTGGATCCGGACGACCGGCGCTGGCTGGCCTTCTGCGCCGGCCGTCCCGAGGCGACACCCTTCCACCATCCGGCCTGGACCCGTTGCCTGGCCGAGGCCTACGGCTGGCGGCCGTCGGTGGCGGCCCTGGTGGCGGGCGAGCGCGTCCGGGCCGGGCTGCCCACCCTGCACCTGCCCGGCGGTCGTCGCATCGCCCTTCCCTTCACCGACCACTGCGCCCCGCTGGCCGACTCCGCAGCCAGCCTGGCCGGCCTCGTGCAGGGGCTGGCCCGCCGCCACGGCCCGTCGGCCCCGCTGGTGGTCCACGCCCCCCTGCCCACCTCGGCGGCCCGGTGTTGGCAGGACTCCGTCCTCCACCTGCTCGAGCTCCAGCCCACCCCGGCCGCGGTTCGGGCCGGGCTGCGGCCTCCACTCCGTCGGATGGTGGCCCAGGCGGAGCGGGCCGGGGTGGAGGTTCGGCTCGGCCGGTCCCTGGAGGACCTGCGAGTCTACTACCGGCTGCACTGCCTCACCCGACGTCGGCAGGGGGTGCCAGTCCAGCGCTGGCGCTACTTCGTCAGCCTGTGGTCACACCTGATCGACGCCGGCCTGGGGACGGTGGCGATCGCGACTTGGTCGCAACAGCCGGTAGCAGGGGCGGTCTTCTTGGCCTGGAACCGCCGCCTGGTCTACAAGTACGGGGCCTCCGATCCCCGCCACTGGCATCTGCGGCCCAACCACCTGGTGATGTACCGGGCAATCGAGTGGGGCGTCGAGCGCGGCTGTAGGGAGCTCGACCTGGGCAAGTCCGACCTGGAAGGCCGCTCGTTGCGCGAGTACAAGAGCCGCTGGGGGGCCCGGGAGCTGCCGCTGACCTACTCGGCGCTCGGTGCCGCCCCGGGGGCGCGACCGCGCTGGGTGATGGCCGCCATGGGCCTGGTCATCCGGCACTCCCCTGTGGCCCTGACCCGCGCCCTGGCGCTGCTCTACCCCACGGCGGCCTGAGCCCGATCCGCCGCCTCGGTACGGACGTCCGCCCCCCGGTGGAGACAAGCCCCTTGCTTGTCATCCACCTTTCGCCTTACGGTTGCGCGGATGCGGTTACGGTCGTGGGTCCCCGGGGCGCTGGTGCTGGGCAGCGACTTCCGCGCTCTCGCCGCCGTTCGCGCGCTGGGCCGGCGGGGGATCCCGTGCCTGGTGGTGGACGACGACCCGCGCTCGGCCTGGTTCTCCCGCCACACCCGACGTCGACGCTGGCGGGGCCCGATGCAGGGCGAGGAGTTCCTCCATTTTCTGGTGGCCCTGGCCCGAAGCGGCCTGGAGGGCTGGGTGCTGTTCCCCCTCCAGGACGAGACAGTGGAAGCGGTGGCCCGCGCCACCGATCTGCTGGCTGCCCACTACCACCTCACCACCCCGCCCTGGGAGATCGCCCAACACGCCCTCGACAAGCGGCTGACGCAGCGTCTGGCGGCGGCGACGGGAGTACCCGCGCCGGAGACCTGGTTTCCGGACTCCGACCACGGGCTGGATGAGGTTCGGTTCCCGGCCATCGTCAAGCCAGCCAGCTCGGTGCGCCTGCAGCGAACGCTGGGTCGAAAGGCGTTCTGGGCACGCGACCGCTTCGAGCTGGAGGCCGCGCTGCGAGCAGCGGAACAGGCGCTCCCCCGGGCCCAGCTCATGGTCCAGGAGGCAATCCCCGGCGGCGGGCTGGCGCAGGTGTCAGTGGCGGCGCTCTGCCGCCGGGGAGAGGCGCTGGCGACCATGACTGCCCGCCGCCGGCGTCAGTATCCGATCGACTTCGGCCTGGGCAGCTCCTACGTGGAGGCGGTACCGGTACCGGGTCTGGAGGAGCTGGCCCGAACCGTGATCAGGCGGCTCGGCCTGAGCGGCGCCTGCGAGCTCGAGTTCAAGCGGGATTCGCGGAACGGCGAGTTCAAGCTGCTCGACGTCAACCTCCGCCTCTGGGGTTGGCACGGCCTCTGCGTCGCCTGCGGCCTGGACTTCACCCACCTCCTCTACCAGCAGGCGCTTGGCATCGAGGTCCAGCCGCCAACCCCTACCTACGGCTGGCGCTGGCGGCGCCTGCTCACCGACCTGCCGGCGGCGCTGATGGAGATCCGGGCCGGCCAGCTGGACGCCGGCGCCTACCTGAGATCGTTCGGCGGCGGCCGGACGGTCCGGTCGGTACTGGACCCATTCGATCCCGGGCCCGCCCTGGGCGACCTGGCCGTCGCCCTCGTCCGCGCCGTCCGGCGCCGACGTGCCCGCCGGCCGCCGGCCGCCAGGGTGGGGGCGGATTCGGTCCCCGACCCAGCACCCATTGCCCGGAGCTGAGCAGCCGACTGCCCCCGCCCTTGGCCATGCCCAACCGGAGGTCCTACTTCGGCGCTCGATCCGGCGCTGCGCTGGGAGCTCGAGAGGGGTTGGTAACTGTTGGACCTATGAGAGTATGTAGGGGTGAACTTGAAGGACTGGGCGCGGCAACAAGGCGTTCATCCCATGACTGCCTACCGCTGGTTCGGCCACCGGTCAGTGCCGTTCCAGGGATCACGGCCGTGTATGCCCGCGTGTCGTCCGCTGACCAGAGGTCCGACCTGGACCGTAAGGTTGCCCGGTGACGGCATGGGCGGCAGCCCAGAGCTTGGCAGTGGGCCGCGTGGTGGCCGAGGTCGGCTTTGCACTGAACGGCAAGCGCCGCAAACTCCTGGCCCTGGTTCGGGACAAGACGGCGACCACGATCGTGGGGGAACATCGCGACTGGTTCGCCCGCTTGGGTGCGGAGGAGGTCGAGGCTGCGATGTCGGCACAGGGCCGACGGTTGCTGGTTGTGGATCCATCGGAGGTGGATGACGATCTGGTGTGGGACGTGACCGAGATCCCAACCAGCCTCTGCGCTCGCCTCTCCGGACGGCGAGCGGCTGCCAACCGAGCGGCCAAGGCCATCGCAGCGGCCACCAGGGAGGACCCGTGAAGCTGACCCAGGCCGGGTCCCCACGAAGCCCGCTTCGTGGGGTGCCCCAGGCCTACCGGTACGCGCTCGATCCCACCCCGACCCAAGAGCGGAGGCTCCGCTCCCATGTCGGAGCGGCGCGCTACGCCTGGAACTGGGGTCTGACCCGGGTGAAGGAGCGGTACGCAGCCGAGAAGAAGTGGTACTCGGCCGAAGAACTCCATCGGCTCTGGAACGCGGAGAAGAAGCGCAACCCCGAGTTGGCCTGGTGGAGCGAGAACTCCAAGTGCGTCTACCAGGAGGCCTTCAGGAACCTGGAAC
>CADDZO010000268.1 GCA_902812395.1 bacterium
CCTACATACTATCATAGGTTCAAACTCCAACAGTTACCAGCCCCTGGCTGGCGATCGACCTGGTGCGTGGCGCCTCCCATTCTGGTTCGGGACGGCCACGGCCGAACGGGTGTTGGGGATCGAGCCGAACTCGGAGATGCTTCGTCAGGCGCCTGCGGCGCCGGGAGTCCGCTACCTGCGGGGCAATGCCGGGGCAATCGGCATCGCCGGCGCAGCGCCGACGTGGTGACCTGCGCTCAGTCGTTCCACCGGCTGGACCCGGAAGCGACCATTCCGGAGGTGACCCGTATCCTCCGGCGAGGCGGCATGTCCGTCCTCCATGGCTGCGACAACCTGCCGATGGTGCCAGCCCGGACCGACCGCGCCCTGGCAGTGGTGCCCGAGCGTGCCGGGATCGGGACCGGCCGGACAGGGAGGCCCAGGCTGCAAGCCACCGGTGCCTTCTGCGGGTTGGCGAGGTCTGCCTCTGCCAGCAGCACCTGGGGGACGGTTGAGCGCCTGGTCGGCTGCGCCCTCGGCCTGGGGCCGGTGGCCCGCCCCAGGCCGCAGAGCGACCGAGACCGAGCGGGGGACCAGCCGGGCGGCCCGACCTCACAACCTTCTGGTGGACCTCTCGGATCCGGGTCGGCATCCGCTGAGATGGGGCCGGGGCCACGACCGGCGATGCCCGTTGCCCGGTGACCACCGACCGTCGTCCGGATCTGCGTCACCGCCTCGGCCGAGGCCGCCCTGAGCGACCGCAAACGGCTTCCACTGGCACCCAGGCCGTCACCGATCGCCTGGCGGACACCCCCACGCCGGCTCGAGGTTCCACTGCACGGGCACCAGGTGCCCGTAGGCGTTTGGCGGCGTGATCTCGATCCGAGGGCCGCTCGGGCATCCCCGGGGATAGACGCCGCGGTTGGGGTAGGAAGCGGCGAGCGAGGCGGTGCCGCCCGGAGCGAGGGAGAGCGTGGTCGGAGCGACCGGGCCACCCCGGACCACGGTGACGTGGAGCGGCCGGCCGTCGATGCCCGGGTAGCCGAACAGTAGCAGGTCGAGGCGGTGGAGATGTTGCTGAACCAAAAGACCTGGATCACGTGCCCGGCCGCACCCTGCGCCTGGCCCGGCGGCCACGGTTTGAGGTCGGCCACGTGGCAGCGGGCCGCAGAACCGGGGCCGGCCAGGGCCGGACCGGGAGTCGGTGACACCCTGCCCAACGAGGCCGCGTCGGCGCTCCCCCAGGCCGTCAGAGCCAGGACGCAGGCCAGGAGGGCGGATGCCATAGAGCGTCTCATGCTCTACCAACGGCGGCATGCACGCCGACCATGTCGCCCCGCCTCCGATCGAAATGGGGCCCGGGTGCGCCGGTACCGCCCGGCAAGCTCACCTCCCCGACGGTCCGCCGGCACAGGCCGCGGTGGCGAGCCGACCGCGTCGGGCGGCCGATCAGTCTTCCGGCGTCGCGCGTCGATGACATCAGGAGGAACGGAGGCGCCTCGACGCCGGCCGGGAGCCAGGGTCAGGTGCCGTGGTGATCGGAGGTCAGGTAGGGACGAGGGCCACTGTGGGCGGTGTCGGACGGTCGCTGGCCGGGCTCGGCGAGCTGACTCTGCTCTTCGCCAACGCCCTCGGCGGCTCCTTCCGTCGGCCCTTCTACTGGAAGGAGTTCCTGGAGCAGTGCCGGCTGATCCTAGCCGCCAACCTCGTCCCCCTGCTCCTCACCGGCATGGGCTTCGGCGCCATCGTCTCCCTGGAGGCAGGCCAGTTCTTCCGCGCCGCCAGTGCCGAGTACCGCCTGGGCGGCTTTAGCGTGATGGCCAACGTCCGCGAGTTCAGCCCCGTCGCCACCGGTCTCATGGTGGCTGCGGTGAGCGGGACTGCGATCGTCGCCGACCTGGGCGCCCGCCAGATCCGCTCCGAGCTGGAGGCGCTGAGCGTGATGGGCCTGAGCAACGTCCTCTTCGTGGTCGTGCCTCGTGCCCTGGCGCTGATGCTGATGACGGCGCTCTACAACTTTCCGATGATCTGCTTCACCACCCTGGCCTCGTTCTTCGTGGGAGCTTTCCTGGTCGGGGTGAACCCAGGCGGGTTCCTGGGCAGCTTCTGGACCCAGGGCACGGTGGTGGACGTCCTGGGCGGTGAGGTGAAGTGCGTGATCTTCGGCGCCATCGTGGCCGCGATCTGCATCTACAAGGGTGTCGCAGCTCGAGGCGGCGCCGAAGGCGTGGCCCGGGCGGTTCACTCCGCCGTGGTCTGGTGCTTCGTCTCGATCAGCGTATTCGAGTACGTCTTCACTCCCACCGTGCTGGCCCTGTTCCATTCCCAGATCACGCTCAGGTAGGAAGGTGGCGAGCAGAGTTTCCACTGCCGGTGTGGCGCAGCGACTGGACGATTTGTTCCGGCCGCTGGACGCGATCGGCGAGATCATGGGGTTTGCGGCCCACGCCATTGCTCGTATCCCGGCCTCGTTCCGCTATGCAGGCGAGATCTGGTGGTACGCGGCCTTCCTGGCCATCGGCTCGACTCCGGTCGCGCTGGTCATCACCTATCTGAGCGGCTCCGAATGCTCGGTCGAGGCCTACTACTCGCTGCACCAGCTCGGCGGCGCCGAGTCCCTGGCCGGCGTGTTCAACGCCCTCTGTGACACCCGCGAGATCACGCCGCTGTTCTTCGGCTTCGCGATCGGGGCCAAGGTCGGGTGTGGGCTGGTGGCCGAGCTGGGGACGATGCGGGTCAACGAGGAGATCGACGCCCTGGAGACCATGGGCGTGGCCCCCGTCACCTACCTCGTCTCCACCCGCCTGGCTGCCGCCCTCCTGGTCCTGCCCCTGATGTACGTCCTCTCCCTGGGCAGCAGCTACCTCGCCAGCTGGGTGGTCCAGCACTTCCAGATCGGTGTGGTCTCGGACGGCGTCTACTTCGCCTACTTCTGGCGCTTCACCAACCTGGAGGACCTGGGCTTCTCTCTGCTGAAGGCGGTGGTGTTCGCCCTCACCATCATCGCCGTCGCCGTCCACCAGGGCTTCCACGTCCGGGGCGGCCCGGTCGGGATCGGCCTGGCGGTGGCCCGGACCATGGCCATCAGCCTGGTCATGACGGTGCTCTTGAACGCGCTCATGACCGAGGTGTTCTGGGGCCACAACCCCAACCTTCCCATTCCCACCTCATGAGGACGATGGTGCTGGAACACGATCGCCGGCGAGCGCAGCCCGAGTGGGCGGTGATCAGTTGCCGGGCCCTGCACAAGGCCTTCGGCGCCAACCAGGTCCTTGCCGGCGTCGAGTGCGACATCCCCCGGGGCCGGATCACCGCCATCATGGGCCCCTCCGGAACCGGCAAGTCGGTCCTGCTCCGCCACTTCGTCGGCCTGCTCCTGCCCGACCGAGGGGACGTGGTCGTGGACGGGCTCAGCGTCCCCCACCTGCGCGAGCGCGAGCTGCTGGCCCTGCGCCGGCGGATCGGCATGCTCTTCCAGGACGGGGCCCTGTTCAGCTCCATGAACCTCTACGACAACGTCGCCTTCCCGTTGCGCCAGCACACTCGGGCCTCGGAGCGGGAGATCCGCGAGATCGTCACCGCTCGGCTCCGAGACGTGGGCCTGGCTGGGGCCGAGGAGCGGATGCCCAACGAGCTGTCGGGGGGTATGCGCAAGCGGGCCGGGCTGGCCCGGGCGCTGGTCCTGGAGCCTGAGATCCTGCTCTTCGACGAGCCCGACTCCGGCCTCGACCCCGTGCGGACGGCGCTGCTGTGCGAACTGATCCGCAACCTCCAGCGCCGCCGCGGCTGCACCGCGGTCGTGATCAGCCACGACATCCGGGCGGTCTTCGAGATCGCCGACCACGTGATCCTGCTCCACGGCGGCCGGGTCGTGGACCAGGGCACCAAGGAGCAGATCCAGCACTCCCCACTCGAGTTCACCCGCCAGTTCATCACAGGGGCGGTCATCGGACCGCTGCACATGGACTGATCATCCTATGACCTCCTTGTCAAGGGCACGGATGTGCGGTGGCGGACATGAGCCGGCTGCTGGTGATTGGATCCGGTGTCGTCCCTGTCCCTTCCCCACTCCACATAGCGTGATAGCAGGTTCTTCCCATCATCCTTCGTTCGAGTTCTGTGGGAAGGGTGGGACGCCCCAAGATCAGTCGCGGGTTCTCCCCAATGGCGCTCGGGGTCGCCCCATTGGGTCCAATCAAGCCAGCGAGCAGGCCGATTCGTCAAGCGGCCTGTACCTTGCTGCCAACGAGCCCGAGCGCGATCCGGCTGTCGTAGGCGCGGCCGCTGGTGGCCATCGTCCAGAGGGTGCGCAAG
>CADDZO010000269.1 GCA_902812395.1 bacterium
ATAAGGACTGGGACGACGAGCGGGAGGGTGGCGAGGTGCGGCGGCCGACGCGGTGAGGTCAGCCCCTCCGGCCACCTGCTCCAGGGCGGCCCGAGGTCGTAGGCGCCCGGTAAGCCGACGCTTCTCGTGTCTCCTGGTCACGGGGCCAGGCTCTATCGGCTCCAACTTCGTCCGCCTGCGCCGGCGGGAGCGGCCGGAGACGGAGGTCTGGGTGCGGGACAAGCGTGCAAATGGTCGAGGGCGTCGACATCAAGCAGCTGATGACCCGCGCCGACAAGCGCGGGTTCTTCCGCGAGATCATTCGGGAGATGGACGAGTTCTTCTCCTACTTCGATCAGTGGAGCCACTCGCTGATGTGCCCGGGAACGGCCAAGGCCTGGCATATCCATCAGAGGCAGACCGACTGCTGGTACTGCATCGGCGGCCTGAAGGTAGGGCTCCACGACCTGCGCGAGGGGTCGCCGACCCGAGGGGAGACGATGATGCTGTTGATGGGGGACCGCTACGGTGCGGCCTGCCTCCGCATCCCGCCCGGGGTAGCCCACGGCTGCCGGGCACTGGAGCTGACCCACCTGCTCTACATCACCTCACGTGTCTACGATCCGGCCGACGAGGGCCGCATACGTCACGACGACCCCTCTATCGGGGTCAACTGGACGGCGTTTCCCGGGATCAAGTGAGCCCGACCCGATGATCGCCCAGCCGATGCAGGGAGGGAGGTGAGTGACATGTTCGCGATGGTTACCGACCTCGGCACATCCGGGAGCATCAGGCGGCTGGCGGCAGCCGTAGCGCGACGACTTCCGGTGATGGGGCGGGTCATCGAGCAGCGGAACCGGCTGGCGACAGAGCTGGCGGCGACGCAGGTCCGACTTCGCGAGCGCGAGGCGCTCTTGCAGCGCCGGGACGAGGAGCTGCAATGGCTGCGGGAGCTGGTGGGAGCCGGCGCGCGGGCGGTGCAGTTCGTGCCCCTTGGCCACTACTACTCGCCGGTCCCCTCGCCAGAGGAGATTGAGCGAGACCGGGGTCGCCTCTTCGGACCCCCACCCCGCGAGCTGCCCGGCATTGACCTCAACGAGTCAGGCCAGCTAGAGCTGCTGCGCTCCTTCGCCGGCTTCTATCGAGAGCTGCCGTTCCCCGTCGACCGGGAACCGGAGCTGCGTTACTGGTTCGACAACCCATCCTACTCGTACTCGGACGCGATCTTCCTCTACTGCATGCTCCGCTATGCCCGGCCGCGACGCGTGGTCGAGGCGGGATGCGGGTACTCCTCCTGTGTCATCCTCGACACCAACGAGCGTTTCCTGGCCGGCCGGGCTCACTGCACCTTCGTTGATCCTTATCCGGACCTGCTCCTCGGTCTGCTCCGGGAGGGCGATCTCGCCCGGGTCCGCCTGCTGCGCTCGCGCCTCCAAGACGTTCCCTTGGCCGAGTTCCTTGCCCTGGAGGCAGACGACATCCTGGTGGTCGACTCCACCCACGTGGCCAAAATCGGCAGCGATGTGCAGCACCTGTTCAACGAGGTCCTGCCCCGGCTGCCACGCGGAGTGTACGTCCACTTCCACGACGTCTTCCACCCCTTCGAGTATCCGGAGGACTGGATCCGCGAGGGAAGGGCGTGGACCGAGGCCTACCTCCTCCGTGCCTTCCTGGCCTTCAACCACGAGTTCGAGATCGTCGCTTCCAATACCTACCTGGAGCGCTTCCACCGCGAGTGGTTCGAGCGCCACATGCCGTTGTGCCTGCGCAACGAGGGGGCCAGCATCTGGCTGCGGCGGCGCTGAGACGCTGGGTGCAGGCTGGTTGGTGACTGCGGCTCAGGACCCCAGGGAGAGCGTGCCCAGCCGCGGCTCAGGATGACCCTGTCCAGCTCGGTGACGTGAGTAGCTGATGCCATAGCCCGAGGACGTCATCCCGTTCGCGCTGGAGCGAGTAGCGTTCCCTCACGAACCGGGACGCACGCTGGCCCATGGCTAGGACCCGATCCGGCCGGCGGGGCCACTCCGCCAGCACCTGCTCTACGCGAGCGGCGACTGCGATCACATCACCGACCGGTACGGGGTATGCGAGGCCCCGGCGCATGAACTCCGCCCCTCCGCCCCCGTCGTAGCCGACCACGATGCAGCCGGAAGCCATCGCCTCGGCCGCCGGGAGGCCGAACCCCTCCTGGGGGCTGAGGGCGAGGAAGATCAGCGACTCGCGCATGATGGCGGCCACCTCGGCGGACGGCCGCCCGTCGATGGGCGCCACCTCGACGCCCTCGAGTGCCCCGCGCTGGCGGAGAATGTGGAGCACCTGGTTGGCACCGTCCGCTCCCTTGCGAGGCATATAACAGATCCGGGTCACCTTCTGCGATGAGGGCGTGAAAAGACGATCGTCGATGGCGACCGTGATCCGGCGGACCCGCAGCCCTGGGAACGCGTACTCCAGCCAGCGCCGGTTGTGCTCGGAGACCGTGACCACCGCGATGGTGCGGGCGTCCTGGTAGGGGAGGGGTTGGGGATCGAAGAAATTGCATGAGCCGAAGGTGTAGAAGGCGTTCTGGTTCAGGATCACCCGTCGGCAGCCGGGACCCCAGGTCCCGATCGCCGGCCCGTACACCTCGGGCCAGACGACGACGTCATGGGCCGGGTCGGGTTCCACCTCGCCTCGGGAAAGGGCAGGGGTCTCCGATGGTGCCCATGGATATCGGAAGCCGGGCCGTTCGTGCACGACCGCCGCCCGGTACCCGGACCGGGTCAGCTCGCCCACATGCCGGTAGATCACCTGGACCCCGCCCACGGGCGGTTCGACATCGGGGCAGACGTACCAGATACGTGGCTCGACTCCGGTTCGGCTTCGGAGGAGCCGATCCTCCGGTGAGGGATGCTCCCGGTCTCTGATCGTCCGGGGTGTGGGCGGTTCGGGCTGACAGGGCGCCGGAGGTTCAGTGGTCGGACTGAACGGTCGCCAGACCAGACAGCCGGGCTCATGCAGGGCACAGGTCATCCGGTCCGGTGATGGCGACCTGTCCGGCTGCTCGATGACGGCGAGCCAGGTCCCGAAGCGGGGATCGTGTCGCACCTCGATCAGCCGCCACCAGGTGGTGGCGCCGCGCGGCAGTACCAGATCGCCGGGCCGAGCCCACGGGAACTCGACCGGCACTCCCGGCAGTGGCGACTTCGGCAACTCGTCCATCGCGGTGTCCTCCTCTCTGGACATGTCGGAGATCATGCCCAGTCAGAGGACTCGGGCACATGGAGATAGCTGCCGGAGCTCGCTGGCGATGCTTGAGCAGGCGTCCCTTCGCCGGCCCTCGCCGTCTCAAGCACCGGACGGGCACCGTCACCGGGTCGCTGCCAGGGCGGCCTCGGCCTAGTCGGCGATAGCCTCGTCCGCCGGGAGCAGCTTGCCTGGGTGTCGGTCCAGCATGGAAAGAACCACTGCAATAGCGGAGGTGGTGGGCCGGCGATCTGGACAGCTGCTGCTGCACCTCGGGCGGGTGAAGCCGCAACGGCGTGTCCAGGGCCACGTCGAGGTAGTCCAGGGCCCGGCCCCGGCGGGCCTCGCACACCTTGGAGCCGCTTCAGCGTCGCGGTCAGGGTGTCCCAGGTGTAGTTAGGCCGGTAGGCGACGGGGTCGAAGAAGGTCAGCTCTCCGTAGGAGAGCTTGAAGGCGTCCACGTGCGCTGTGGTGCGCCGCTTCTGCCACAGGATCCGCTTCCCCCAGTAGCGGAGTACGCCGGTCCACCTTTCCCGAGGACACGGAGGTTCTCGCAACGTAGCACGTTGACCAGGTGCCAGCGGGAGTGCAGGGCGAAGACCTTGACCGTGCGCCACTTATCGAAGTTCTTGAAGGCGGTATGGAAGAGGTTGTGCTGGGTCAGTTGGTGCTTGAAGCCATAGGCCTGGGAGTGCGTGAGGCAGAGTGGACGTGGTGCACCCGGGATGGGGAACGGACGAGGAGTTCTCTCCCTGGAGGATCGCCTGCAGGCATAGCTTTAGGTCCTCACCATGGGGATGTCCCGTCGCCGTCGAGCTGTGGGAATGTGGGCAACCCGGAGGGTTGTCCAAGCGACGCGGCAGCGGCGCGTCATTTCCACAGCCGTCCTGCGCCCGCCGGCGCCAGTGTTGCGGCCCTGGAGGAGTCCCTCCACACTCCTGAAGCAATTACCAACCAGGAGGAGGGACTCCCGATGAAGGTTACCCGCGGTATGCGTCGCAGGACCGCCAAGCTGGAGCGCCGGGCGCGGCTCATCACTCCGGACACGCTCATCGCTGGCGTCGACCTGGCCCGGAAGGAGTC
>CADDZO010000270.1 GCA_902812395.1 bacterium
GGCCTCTCGTGCAGCCAACGAGAGGCCTGCTCCCAGTCCCGGAGGCGGACGATCCGCGTCTCGGGATGGGCGCGGTCGGTGGTGCGATCGACGCCTACGAGCACTTCTCGGCCTCCCACCGACCCCCCCTCGCGCTCGCCCCAACCCAGCGCCGACCGGAGGATGGCGGCGATCTTGGCCAGGATGACCGGGTCCTGCACGGTGGGCGGCAGCCCCTGCTCAACCCGAGCCGCTACCAGCCGGTCCACTGCCTCCTCGATGGGGTCGGGCCGGGTTTCGCAATTGCGGCGGGTTCCGCTCATGGCTTCCCCCACCCAGAGCCACGTCTTGGCCCCGTGAGGCTACGCCCAGTCCAGCTCCACCCAACAGCCGTCCGGGCCGTGCACCCGCCCTCGCTGTCCCACCCCTGGAACTGCTCCCAGGCGGGCCGAGGACGAGGCCACGCCTTCGGCACCTCATGCTGGCGGTCTGCCACATCAACTGGCATATCGCCCATATTATGGCTCTATGCCAGCAATGATCAAGCCCTCTGCCGCCAACCTGCTGGCAATAGCCTTACTCTGGGTGCGTGGCGACGCCACTTCGTCCAGAAGAGCTGGAGCAGCGTGTTACACGAGCCCTGGAGGCCGCCCGGCGCCGAGCCGGCTTGACGGTCGACGAGATGGTTCGCCGCCTTCGTCCTGCCCTTCGACTGCCCGAACTCGAAGCCGGGAAGGTCGCCCGCCACAACTGGTATGACTGGAGGCGCCGCCCGCATTCGGTCCCAGCAGTCGCGCTCCTGGCCGCCGCTGAACTCGCTGGGGTGTCCATAGATCGTCTCATGGGCAAGGAAAGCCCAGAGGTTGGGGACGTGGGGATGGCCCGCCTGGCGGAGTTCGAGCAACGCCTGGAAAGCGTTGAGCGCGCCTTGCGAAGCGGAAGCCCAGATTCGGGTGCTGAGGAAGCGCTAGAGTACCGCCTTGCGTCCGTCGAGGCCCAGATCATGGATCTGCGCGACCTGCTCGGGTTGGCGGGGACCCCAGCCTCAGCTGGGCACCGCGCCCACCGGTCGCGTACCGCAAGCCATGACCAAATCGAAGAGCGGGTGACCACGCTGGAGGTAATGGTCTGGGAGCTGCGAGACGCACTTGAGGACCGTGGCATTGTTCCTGCTCGGCGAACCGAATCGATGTCCCATGGTGAATCAGCTCAACGTCGTCGAAGCAAAGCAGATGGCTCTGACTGACTCAGACTCCGGTGCCAAAATGGCGCTGATAGCAGGTTAGGGCCATGGGGGAGAAGCTCGACCTATTTGACCATCCCCGGTATGCGTGTGATCTTGAGCAATTCGTTGCGGATGTCCTGGCGGAGGCACTCGACCGTTCTGGGCTTGACAAGGATGAGTTCGCTCGCCAAGTGGCTGCCTTAGCACGAGTCGATATCCAACCCGGTCATCTTCAAGCCTGGCTGCGGGGGGAGGCCGTGCCTCCAGGGCGAGTGTTCGCCGCTGCCCTGCAACTGGTCGGGTATACTACGATTAGAGATAGGCTTTCACCTCTCTCCCGGCCGAGCAGCTCGTTCGCCAGCACGATCCGATCCAGCTCGTTTGTAACCACGGCTCCTTTCGACCCAGTAGAGATCCCGTGCCAGCTGTCCGACTCAGGCATACTTGGACGCGTCACCCTGACGGATCTCCTGGCCGGGATTGCATCCAGCTTTTCGGCTCAGCACCTAAGCGGCACGTGGGCCACCGCTTATGCCTTCAGCAGAGGCAAATATCATGCGGACATCGCCCACTTGATCGCTATCTCCGATAGGTTGGTACGAATCCAGAACTATCCACCCGAGCCTCGCACCCAGGGCCACGCCAAGCCTTATCGCAATCAGATTCAGGCCGAGCTAATCGACCGTCATCTGATCGGCGTCTGGAAGAACGAAAGCGACATGTGCTACTTCGGTGCTCTTCATCTCGCTGTATTGCCAGGCGAGACGGTCATGCACGGCTACTACACCGGTTTCACGACGGATGTCGCGGTCGACTGCGGACCCTGGCGATGGGTCCTGCTAGATCCCGAATCTGTCGCTAACGCCGATCTCTCGCATCGGAAACTGAGAAATCCCGAAGAGATCTACCAGGTCCTGATCGGGCACACGCAGTACGACGCTCCGCTAACCGTTCACGAAGTTTTGGAGGACTGAGAATGCAGCTACAGCTCACCAAGGACGATGTGCGGGAAGCCCTGGACGTCTATTTCCGCGCCTGGGCCGGGCAGGATCCTGAGCTGATCCTGACCATCTTCACCCCTACGGCGTCCTATCACGAGCGCGTCCTGGAACCTCCGATCGAGGGGCACGATGGCATTCGCGCCTACTGGCAGAGCAAGGTGGTCCGATCGCAAGCCAACATCAGCTGCCGACTGCTGAATCTGTACCTCGACGGCTCCACGGCCATCGCGGAGTGGGAGGCAGAGTTCGATGACGTATCCCAGGGCATTCGAAAGCACGGCCGCTGGGTGGCAATCCTTGAGTTCGAGGGCCGCCTGATCCAGCACTTCCGTGAGTACTGGTCCACGCAATCCATATAGGTGAGTCGTCAATGGCTGGAGCGCCCTACTTCGATGCTCAATCAGGCGGAGTTGATCGCCGGCGGTCTCCAGCCGGCGCAAAATGGCGTCCTCGGCCATGTCATCGACGCCGAAGCCGGTGCGGCGGGACCGGTATCGCTCCACCTGATCGATGCTGCGGCGGATGTACTCGAGCAACCGCCGATCGCGCTCGTCTCCCATCACAGCGGGAGGGCCTCGCGTTCGATGCGCTCGAGGACCCGCCTCTCCTCCGGATCCTTCGGCGGCGTTCGGGGGAGGGTGATCATGTGGACCGGCATTCCGAGCAGGTCCTCGAGGTCCAGCTGCAGGCCGCCGAGATCCATCAGCGTTCGGCCCTCCTCTAGCTCGACGACAATGTCGACATCGCTGCCCGGACCGGCATCGCCCCGGCTCACCGACCCGAAGACGCGCGGGTTCCGCGCGCCGGCGGCGGCCATGGCACGCAGGATCTCCTCCCGCCGCGCCCGCAGTTGGCCCATGGTTACGGGTTGGGCCGCCGGCCTGACCGTCAGACCGCTGCCCGGGGCGACCTCGAACGTCACCTGGAGCACATCAGCCAGCCGGATCATAGTTCGCACCGTGGGCTCCACCCGCCCTCGCTCCAGCCGCTGGTCGAGGCCCGCCTGGACTGCGACCGGGACGCGCTGCTGCTGCGGGTGAGGCCCCGCGGCCCAGTCTGCCACACCGGCGCCCGGGGCTGCTTCGAGGTGGGGGGACGGTCCGGCCGGGCTGAGCCCCGCATTGGACGCCGGCCCTCGCCCTCCTCCGCGTCGTCGCCCCGCTGCGGGACCACGTGAGCTGGACGTGTATCCGGTCGAGCTCGGGCTCGGTCGAGTCGATGTCCGTCGCGATGGCCCGGGCGGGTGGTTTACGAGGGGTCGGGAAGGCGGCACGTACCCTGTGGCATGATGGCGATGACAGGGTGGCCGTTCGATCTCGGGAGGTGCCTGCGAGTCGGTGATGGTCCGGGATATCCGGTTTACCGTGCCCCTCTATACCTCGCGTGAAGCCTCGTGGATGCTTGGCGTCCCGGCGCGGACGTTTCACGCCTGGACCCGGGGTGACATGGTCTCGAATGGCCAGCGCCATCGGGCCATCGTGACCAGCCTGGACGTACCTGGGCGGCAGCCGAGCATTCCCTTCATTGGCCTCGCGGAGGGAATGGTGGTGGCGGCATTCCGGCGCGCCGGAGTCTCGATGCAGCATATCCGAAAGGCGCTCCGGGTTCTCGAGTCGGAGATCGGCCTGGAGCATGCCTTGGCCTCGCGCCGCCTCTACACCGATGGGGCCGGCATCCTGTACAACTACGCCCGAGAGAGCGACGACGAGGAGCTGCTGGTCACGGTCCTGACCGGCCAGCGAGCGTTTGCCGACATCATCCGTCAGTACCTGCGACGCGTCGAGTTCGACTCTGACACCTGGGCTCTCCGCCTCCATCTGCCGATCACGGACCGTCCCTTGCTCGTCGTGGACCCGTCGCGAGGGTTTGGTCAACCCCTGTTCGTGAAGAGTGGGGCGCCCGTGCACGCCGTGCTCGAACGCTTCCGAGCAGGGGAGTCCCTGGAGAGCGTGGCCGGCGATTTCGACCTCTCCCCTGACGACCTCGAAGACGTCATCCGTGCCACGCTCCCGCCAGCCGCTTGAACGTCCCAGCTTCTTCGTCGACCGC
>CADDZO010000271.1 GCA_902812395.1 bacterium
GCGACGAGCCCCACCAGCGCGCTCGCGAGCCGCTCCTGGCCGCGCACCGTGGCGGGCACCGTGGGGAGGTCGGGGCCGAGCTGGTCGCGCGTATGCGGCAGCCAGCGAACCCCGGCCCACTCCTCCGATCGAGCCGCCGGCGGGAAGACGGCGACGATCAGCTCGCCCGGGGCGTGCAGGGCGGCCGCCTGGACGATCAACCAGCGCGTCAGCCCGGCCAGCTCGCGCGCCGGCCCGACCAGGCCAACGCAGCCCAGCGCGGCCAGGTCGAGCGTCACCGGAGCGGCCGGCAGGACCCCCGGAGACGCGGTCAGGGCAGCCACCTCCTCGATCCGGGCCACGGCATCGTCGGGGGCCTGGACGCGGACGCGGGAGAGGACGTCGCCCCAGCCGAGGCGGAGCCGCAGAAAGCCGGGGGCGTCCCGTCTCCGTTCCCAGAGCGTGGGCCGGACCCCCCAGGCCCGGTCCTCCAGCTCGCACGGGTCGGGAAAGCAGGCCCGGAGGTGGCGCAGCTCCTCCGCCCGCAGCCGCGCCAGCTCGCGCCGGGCCACGGCCAGGCCGGCCAGGAAGCGGCGGGCCTCCCGCCGCCCCTCCCGGCGGTGGAGGAGCCAATCCTCGAGCACGGGCATCACCGCCATGAGGGGGGTGCCAAGGGCGAAGAGCAGGGCGAGCTGGCTCCGGCTCGTCAGCCACAGGGCCCCACCCAGCAGCAACGGGCCGAGCCAGGCCGCGATCGGGAGGCGGAGGCGCTGCGGCCGGCCCGGGGCGGTCGGCAGCCTGACCTCGGCCTCGAACTCGGTCACCCCGGCCGACGGAGGCCGGTTGAACGGGATCCGACCGTCTCGGGGCAAGGGCGCGGCGTGGGTCTCCCGCCGCCGCACGCCGATCAACGACGACCCCACCTCGATCACGTCCCCCGGCTCGAGACGTCGCTCGGTGATCGGGCGTCCATCCAGGTGGACACCGAGGCGCGAGCCGGCGTCGAGCACGGTGACCACGCCCTCCTCCACGCGAAGGCCCAGGTGGAGACGCGACACGGTGCGGTCTGGCAGCCGGACATCGACCTCACCTCCCCGTCCGAGGAGGTGCTCACCTGTGCCCAGCGGGACGCGAAGGCCGGCCGCCGGTCCTCCCAGCACCCGTAGCTCCCACGCCTCTGCCCGCTCGGGCGGGGGAACGAAGGCCGGAGCCCGGCCGGCGGGGAGCAGCCACAGCTCCTCCCCCATTCGCAGGCCAAGATGGGCGACGGCACCTGAGGCGTCGAGACGGCGGCCACGGGTGATGGAGTGCACCTCGACCCCGGGGGCGAGGCCGACGTGTCGCGCCAGCTCCTCGACGAGATCCGGCGCCGGCCGATCCGGCTCGATCGCGACCTCCACCACGCGCCGGGCGGAGGCCGTCCTCAAGCAGATCCACAGGCCGCGCATCCGGGGCTCGGGGGTCATGTGCGGACGATGCGCAAGCGCGCCGCGAGGCGTCCGAGGCGGGAACGCGGGTCGCCGGTCCCGGTCTCGGGGCGGGCGCGCGTCACGGGGGCCGCCACGGTGGTGTGGTCGCCCCCCGTGGACTCGTCGGACACCCCCTGCTCCGTCTCTCCGAGGAACCCGTCGCACCTCCAGGCGCCGTCCGGGTCGGAGATGGCCGGCACGCCGCCCAGCGCCGACGCCAGCGTGCTCACCAGGCAGCCGGCAGTGGGATAGCGCTGCCCCGGATCGAGCGCCAGGCCTCGGGCCAGCACCCGGTCGACCGCCTCCGGGAGGTAGGGATTGACCTGCCGGGCGAGGGGAGGCCGGCCGTCGAGGTGACCGGCGATGGCGGCGCTGCCGTGCCCGTACGGGGTACGTCCGGTCAACATCTCGTAGAGCACGACGGCCAGCGAGTAGACGTCGGAACGGCCATCCAGGGAGCGTCGGCCGTCGCACTGCTCCGGCGACATGTAGGCCGGCGTTCCCTGCGCAAGCGGGGAATCGTTCGCCTCGCGGCCGCCGTCCGTGGTCTCGAGGTCGGGGCCGGCGAGGGCGATGCCGAAGTCGCCGAGGCGCACAGTGCCATCCCAGCCGAGCAGCACGTTGGCGGCTTGACGTCGCGATGCACCACCCCCTGGCGGTGGGCGTGATCGAGGGCGGCGGCCACCACCTCGGGGGCTGGGGGCACCCCCTCGCGTAGCCGCTGTGCGAGGCTCCGACGGGCACGTACTCCATCACCAGATACGCCGTCCCATCGGCCTCGACCCCACAGTCGTAGAGGCTGACGACGTTCGGATGACGCAGGCCGGCGGCGATGGCCGCCTCGCGCACGAAGCGATCACGATCCCTCGAGGCCACCGCCACCGGCCGCCTCAGGACCTTGACCGCCCGCTCGACGCCCATCATCTGGTGGCGGCCGACGTGCACGACGGCGTGTGCACCAGCACCGATCCTCTGCCCCAGCAGGTAGGGGCCAAGGCGGCGGCCGGCGAGGTCGCCGGCCACCGCCAATGGCATGGTGGGGAGGGACGTGGTGATGTTCGGGATGGAGGACAGCGGGATCGTGTCCAGCGCCATGGCCCGAGCCTATGGTCCCAGCGCGGACAGCATGCGGAGAGTCAGGCCCGCCATGGCGGTGCCGAACCGGTGGTGCCGGTCCGGGGGCTGCGCCAGGCGGTCCCTTTGCGGATCATTGACGGGTGTCGGGAGCACCGCCGCCGACAGATCCCACGCGCTGGCTGGTCGTCCTCAGCGGCCAGCCCCACGCCTGGGCGTTCCTCCGCGATCACCTCGACCCGGCGCTGGTGACGGTCGCCTGGGCGCCGGACGACGTCGTGGCGGCCACCCTGACGCCGGCCCCCTGGATGCTGGTGGGGACGGGCAAGACGCTGTCGGCCCGGGTCGCCGCCGCCCTCCGGGGCCGCCTGCTCTGTGCCCTGTGGGTCGGCGCCGTGGCCTCAGGCCTACCGGTGTAGCCCGTCCTCTGCTCGAGCTGGAGCCAGGTCGTGGGCCGGGTCCGCCAGGCGCTGCGGACCCAGGTGGGAGGCGTGCGCTCGGCGCCCGGCTGCGGGCTGGCGCTCCCCGACGGCTCCTACCTGATCGGCACGAGCGCGCTGGAGGTGCTCCTCGCCGCTCATCCCGACGGCATCCGGCTGGTGGACTAGAGTGTCAAGCCATCGAGAGGTGTTGACAGCGGGAGCATCCTCCTGCGACCTCTGGTCATGCCGCCCGACCCCGGTTGGCGGCGTTGGTGAAGACCGCGGCTGGGGTCCTGCCGCGGAGGCGCTGGCCGGAGTGGGTGCGCTGGTGGTTGTACCAGCCGACGAAGCCGGCCAGATCGGCCTGGAGCTCGGAGAGCGTGCGCTAGTACCGGCGCCGGAAGGCCAGCCGGTAAACCTCGTGGAGCACGGTGCCGTGGAAGCGCTCGACGTGGCCGTTGGTGGCCGGGCGTCCAGGTCTGATCCGGCTGTGCTCGATGCCGAGGCTGGCCAGGCGATCTCGGAAGACATGGCTAACGTACCCCGAGCCGTTGTCGGTCAGGACCCGGTGGAGAGACCGGCCCAGGTCGCGGTAGTGGGCGACCAGGAGCTCCAGGAAGTAGGCCGAGCGCTGGGCATCACGGCCATCGCTGAGCCAGCAGAAGGTGGAGGAGCTGGCCACGTCGGTGGCGGTGAACTGCCAGACTGGGCCCAGCCCCTTGAGGCGGCCGACGGAGAAGGTGTCGAGGCCGACCAGCTCGCCGGGCGCCTTGGCTTCGACCTGAGCCTGGGCTGGCCGCGCCTCCACCAGCTCCCGGGTGGAGCTGGTCAGGATGCCGGTGGCTCGAGCCTGGAGGAGCTCGAAGCGGCGCAGGCGTGCCGCTCGCCGGTGCAGGCCCAGCCGCCGAAGGGCCTTGTAGACGCCCCAGTGGGAGACCTCATGCTCGCCCCACTCCGGCTGCCCCAGCTGCTGGGCGATCCGACGGGGACCGTGGGTGGGCCAGACGCTGATGGAGTCCAGGATCGCCTGCTCGACCACCGGCGAGACCTGGTTGGGCATCTGGGGCCGGCGCTTGGCGTGCGGCTCCAGGCCGCCGGGGCCGTACTGGACCCAGCGCCGGAACCACTGGTAGTAGGTGGTGCGGCTGATCCCGAACTCCCGGCAGGCCTGGCTCACGTTACCCAGCTCCTGGGCGCGCAGGATCACCCGGCGGCGAAGGCTGCCGAGCATGGCATCATCGGTCATGGTGGTGCGTCCCTCCTGAGT
>CADDZO010000272.1 GCA_902812395.1 bacterium
CGCGAGCCCGACCGCGCCGCCAGTCGCGGCCACCGTCCCACAGGCCCACAGTCACCTCGGAAGGCCCGCGACGTGCCCGGGTAGAGTTCGATACCTCCGGGTTCAGCCAGACCGATGCGAGCCACCATGCGGAGACGCTTCTTCGGCACCACATGCCCTTGGCCGGCCTGCTGGGGGGGACTACTCGATCAGCGTGACCAGCGTGAAGCGCCAACGCCAAAGACGAACCATGACTGAGCACGAGGTCGTACCAACCGCGACCGATCAGCCTGCGAGCGCCGCCTTCGGCTGCGACCGCGTCACCCTCCACCGCGGTCGCGTCCGGGGAGCGCTGGAAAAGTAAGACGGCATAGCCTTCCGCGGTGACAACCAATCACCGTGTTGGAGGACTACGCGGTGGAGAAGAGAGTAGCGCCGAGCGCCGCCCTTAAGGAGGCTATCGCCGAGATGCTGGTCGAGAGCGTCGACGGGGGTGATGTGGAGCGGCTGGGGGAGATCGGGCGTCTGGGCGCCAGGCTGGTGTTGCAGCGTGCGATCGAGGACGAGGTGACCGCCTTCATGGGCGTGCGCGATACGAGCGGACGGGTGAGGCGCGCGGGTCGCGGAACGGGAACCGACCGCGGCGCGTGCAGACGGCGGAGGGCGAGCTGGAGGTGCAGGTGCGGCAGATTCGGGGGGCGGCGGAGCGGTTCGTGAGCAAGGTGCTGCCGAGCAACGGCCGGACGGCGCTGCGCACGCGCCCGCTGGAGACGCTGATCATCGACGGCTGGGTGCGCGAGTTGAGCGATCGCGACATCGAGAGCCTGATCGCCGAGGCCGGTCTGGGCCACGTCTCGAGGCGCACGGTGAGCGAGATCACGCAGCCGCTGCGGGCCCGCTACCAGGCGTTCCGGGCGCGCAGCCTGGGCGAGGTCAGGCCGCTGGTGTTGCACCTGGACGCGACCTGCCTGGCGACTCGTCCGAGCGGCCCCAAAGCGGGCGTGCTAGTCGCCTGGGGCTACGACGAGGACGGGCACCGGGTGCTGCTCGACCTCGTCCTCGGCCAGCGCTACGACGACTGGCTGGAGATGGGACGCACCCTGATCCGCCGCGGCCTGCGCTCGGCGCTGCTGGTGGTGAGCGATGGGGGGCCCGGCCTGGTGCGCTCGATCGAGGGGTTGTGGCCCGACGCCGACCGCCAGCGCTGCACCGTGCACGTGCTCAGGAAGATCGTGGCCAGGCTGCCCAAGAGGGACGACGAGTTGCGCAAGCGAGTCGAGGCGGCGTACTGGGCGGCGCTGGACGAGGCCGGTTCGGCGGCCGACGGGGGGATCGTCTGCGGCGTCTGGTGGGCGAGTTGGAGCGCTCCTACCCAAGCGCGGCGGCCTGTCTGGCCGCTGATCTGCCAGCGCTCTGCGTGCACCTGAGCTATCCGCTGCGGCTGAGGCGACGGCTGCGCTCGACGAACCTGCTCGAGCGTTCGCTGGAGGAGGTCAAGCGGCGGACCAAGGTGATCGGCCGCTTCCCCGGCGAGCAGAGCTGCCTGAGCCTGTGCTGGGCGGTCCTGGATCTGTTCATCGCCACCGCCCGAGGGTTCGGGTTGACCTCACTGGAGCAGCGCTAGTACTACAGCGCGGCTTAGTCTGGTCCGTATGGGTGTTCGCTCATCCACTTCTGACGGTGGCACCGCTGAGCCACCGCCTTCCGTCTGCGTTGCTGCTCGTACCAGGCGATGGCCTGCTCGGGCGTCCAGGCGACGCGGGGCAGGACGACCTCCAGGAGGCGGCGCACCTCCGGGACACTGGTCGGGATGTCCCTGCTACCCCCAGTCTCTCTGCACGGACTTCACAAACGCCAGCGCGAGCAGGACGAGCGTGATGTGGTGGTACCAGGCCCGATACCGGGTCGCCTCGTAGTGGTCGAGGCCCAACTCGCCCCTGCTCTGTTCGAGGCCCTCTTCGATGGTCCAGCGCAAACACGCCACCCACGCCATGTCGGCCAGGCTGGCGCTTGTTGACGGCGGCGCAGTCTGGAGACGGGACGGCAGAACTGTGCGGGGATGATTCGGCAAGGTTCGGCAGCGACGGCGGGGATGGTGGAGATGAGGAGAGCGTCGTGGTGATATACGACGCTCTGGCGGTGGTCGGGTAGGCGGGCTACGTGTCGGGCGGCGGAGGGTCGAGGTTGCCGGAGGCGTCGAGGAACCAGCGGACCGCCTCGGCGAGGTGGCGGCTGGCGAAGACGGCGAGGATCTCGTCCACGTAGAAGCAGTCGGGGCAGATGCGGCCGAGGTAGAGGCTGGCGCTGCCAGCCCGGTGGACGGCGATGGGGAGGTATGCGCCGCGGTCGAGGCAGAGGTGCAGCTGCTCGGTGAAGGTGAGGAGGGCGGAGACGACCAGGCTCACTGCTGTGCGAGCTCGCCGGCAGCGCGCTTGACGCAGTCGTCGTCGACAAGGGCCTTGCGTTCGGAGGCGGCAGCGACGAGGGCGGCGGTGGCGGCCACGTTGAGGGCGCGGGGCAGGCCGTTGGCGAGGCGGTGGAGGCGTGCGATGGCGTCGTCGGCGAACAGTGGGTCGGTGCGGCCGGCGAGAGCGAGGTGGTGCTGGAGGTGGTGGGCGGACTCGGCGAGGTCCATGGAGGGCAGGCGGTAGCGGACGCCAATCCGCTGTTCGAGCGCGGCGTACATTCCGAGGCGGAGCTGACGGGCCAGGGTGGGCTGGCCGACCAGGAGGCCGGCGAAGGGCGACTTGGAGCCCATCTCCGCGTTGGTCAAGAGCCTGAGCTGTTCGAGCTGGTCGGGGCTCAACCAATGCGCCTCATCGACGACCAGGACCACACGACGGTGTCGTTCTGCCTCCTCGGTGGCGAGCAGGTGCTGGATCTGGGCCAGGATCTCGGCCTTGTGGAAGCGAGGGCTGGCGCCGAGGGAGGTGACGATGGTGTGGTAGAGGCCGCGGGTGCCGGCGAAGGCGGGGTTGGAGATGGAGATGAGGTGATGGCGGGTCCGGTCGAGGGAGGAGAGGGCGGCGCGGATGGCGACCGTCTTGCCGGCGCCGACCTCGCCGACGAAGACGCCGAGAGCGGACTCCTGGACGCAGAGGTGGATGCGGGCGATGGCCTCCTGGTGGGCGGTGCGGCCGAAGAGCTGGTGGGCAGGGAGGGACTTGGAGAAGGGGGTGCGGGTGAAGCCGAGGTGGCTCACCCAGGTGGCGGGCTGGTTCACGCGTCCTCCTCCCCGGCCTCCTCGCTCTCGGCGTCGTCCTCCACCTCGGTCTCCTCAGCCTCGTCCTGGGCCTGGCCGAGCTGGCGAAAGGAGATGGGCCCGAGGGTCTGCTCGGAGTGCTGGACCTCGACCAGGCCGAGGTCGTCCACGCCGGTGGGCTGAGCGGGCGGTGGAGCGGCCTGGGGGACGGCGGGATGGACGTGGCGGCCGACCACGAAGGGGATGGCGTCGCCAGCGGCGAGCCCGTCCAGGTAGACGCTGAGCCGGCTCAGGTCCTCAGGGTCGTAGCGGAGCTCGACGCGACGACCGCAGAGTGCGGGGTCGACGCGGTACCGGTTGCCGAGCAGGCTCACGCAGGCGGTGCGGTCGACCCTGCGCAGCTCGGACCAGCGGCAGGCCTCCTCCAGGAGTCGGGGGTCAGCCTTGGGCGGCGGCCCCGGAGCCAGGAAGCGCTCGATGGGCGCCTGGCCGGTCTCGGGGTGGACGCGGGTGTTGAGGTACGGTTCCGCCCCGGCCAGGAAGCGGTCGTTGAGGGCCTGGAGGTCGGGGATGCCGGCCTGCTCGGCCTCGAGCAGGAAGCGCTCGCGGATGACGCGGAACGCGCGCTCCACCTTGCCCCGGCCCTGGGGCATGCCCGGCCGGCGGTGGACGAGGTGGATGCCGAGCACCGCGCAGGTGCGCTCCAGGTTGGCGTTCCGGAAGGGCGGGCCGTTGTCGAGGTACAGCCTGACCGGCAACCCCCGACGCAGGATGGCGGCGCGCAGCACCAGCTGGCCGGCGCGGGTGTTCTCCTCGGAGACCCAGGCACCGTGCACGAGCAGGCGGGAGTGGTCGTCGGGGAACGCGAACAGGTGGGCTCGGCGGCTGCCCTCCACGCGTGGGTGGGGGACGAACGGCCCGACCAGGACGTCACCGATCCAGATCTCGTTCGGCCGGCTGGCCTCGAAGCGGCCGAAGGCCCTGGGCTGGGCGGCGAGCTGGGCGCGGTCCGGGCCCCGGCGCTGGAAC
>CADDZO010000273.1 GCA_902812395.1 bacterium
GCGCTCGCCGTCAGTGGCAGAGGGGCCTGTGGAGCCGAGGTAAGACCCAGCCGTGCTGGGCACACGGCGATGAAGCAGGAGGGGACCCCACGAAGCAGGCTTCGTGGGGACCCCAAGCAGGAACCCGACACCGCGCAAGCGGGTAAGACCGGGACCGCCACCGGGCAACCGGTGGCTGCGGGTCGGCTGACTCATGCTCACTGACCCGCAACGGCTCATGAGTTCTGGGGCCGGAGCGCCGCCTGACCGTTGGTCCGTGCCTGGCTCACGGCGCGGCGCACGGCTGGCGCCACCTCCAAAGCGAAGCGCCGGAGCTGGGCATCGACGGCGCCGTCGGTCCAGAACACGTAGCCGTCCATGCCCACCTCGACTGTGAGCCGGGCCAGCGCCTCGACCCAGCTCTCCACTGGCCCCTCGAAGAGTGCGGTCGGAGGCGCATCCGTGATGTGGCCGTACACGTTGTAGAGGTGGGTGATCTCGCCCGGATCGCGTCCGGCAGCTTGAGCCGCCGCGTCGATCCGGCGAAGCAGGTCGGGCAGGACCTCGGGGGGCGCGTAGGAGGCGGAGGGGATCCAGCCATCGGCCAGCTCTCCAGTCAGGCGTAGCATCCGTGGCCGGAGACCGCCCACCCAGATCCCGATCTGGTGGGCTGGTGCCGGTCCGGCGTGGACCCCGCGCAGCCGGTAGAAGCGGCCCTCGAAGCGCACCCCGCGTTGGGCGGTCCAGAACAGACGGATGACCTGGATCGCCTCGGCCAGCGCGTCCACCGCCTCGCCCGGGGTGCGGCTGGGTCCGCCCATGGCCTCGATCGCCTCCCAGAACCCACCCGCGCCCACTCCCAGCTCTACCCGCTCCCCGCTCAGCAGGTCGAGGCTGGCAGCGGCCTTGGCCAGCACTGCCGGCGGTCGGAGGGGAACGTTGGCCACGTCCGGGAACAACGTGATCCTACGGGTCTGGGCAGCGATGACGGAGAGCAGGGTCCAGGTGTCCAGGAATCGGCGCTGGTAGGGATGGTCCTGGATGCCGAGCAGGTCCAGGCCCAGCTCGTCGGCCAACCTGGCCAGACGCAGCGCCTCCTGCGGCTGAGCGGCGTCGGGGACAAGGAAGAATCCGAAGCGAACCGGTCTTCCGTAGTCGGGCATAGTGGAGGCTCCTTCCTCTCCGGGGTCGCAACGTATGCTCAGCAGGTACGATGCTGGCACGTCGTCGGCCCGCCGGACCATCCTGAGCGAGGATCCAGATGCCCGCCTCGCCGCCCAATCCCACGCCCTGCCCCACCTGCGGGGCGAGCGACTGCTGGCCGACGTCGGTAACAACGTGCGGTTGGTGCGCCACGGGACCAGGCTCCCCGGGCTGAGCGGACCCACGACCGAGTGCTGGGCACTGGTCTGCGAAGCCTGCGGCCAGGCCATGCTCTTTGCCAAGGATCCCGCCGTCCTGCGCCGTTGATCGGCCTCAGGCCGCACTCCGTGCGGTGGCCTGGCGGTGCGGCTCCTCGACCAGCACCCGGACATACGATTGCAGCGGAAGCGGTTGAGGCCGGCGTCGTCGAGCGGCTTGTCCCTCCGCCCTTTCCGTTCTCACTTCGAGGGTCACCACCTCCGTCTCGGTCGAGAAGGCGTCGGCGGCCGGAGCCGCGATGGGGGGGAGCCGCCTCCTGACATCACCTGGCAGATCCCGCTGGGACTTCTCCTGGTGGAGCTCGATCGCGAAGCAGCCCTGGGGGCGTGGCGCGCTCGCACGCCGCCTGGTTGGTGAAGAGCCGCACCTTCCTCGAACCTTAGGGCTGCAGATGGAGCTGCCCGGGCCTGCTCGCTCGCGGGCCGCTCCGCTCGAACCTGGAGGGCGAGGCCCAGGACCCGGTTGGGGCCGGCTCATCTCGGTTGGCAGCGGGTGGTGGCGCGAACCCGCTCATGGCAACCGAGCTCCCCGCCCAACGTCGGGCACGGTGCCGCTGCCACCAGGTTCAGAGCGCCGGATCTCCACCTGTAGGGACGGCAAGCGCTGAGCAGCGCAGCCGAGCCGATCTGCCCTCGGTCCCGGAACTGCAGCTCCTGGTCAAGGACCGACCTCGTCGCGATGCCGGGGAGTGGCCGACTCGGGCGTGCGTCGCGGCCACCTCGGAACCTGTCTGGCCACTGACCTATGTTCCCGACACTAGCAAGGTGCTACGGCCGGGTAGCGCCGGACCGCACGCCGGGCCGGCCCTCAGAAGGGCGCCGTGGCCGAGTTCAGGACCTGCTGCTGGTAGTAGTCGTTGACGGCGGGAGCGACCGAGCGGGGGCTGATCGATGGCACAGTCGGTGCCTGCGACCAGTCGGCGACGGTCTGGTCGTGCTGGTAGGTCGGGTAGGTGCTCACGTTGAGCGTGTAGGCCATGCCCTGGAACACCGCCAGCCCGAAATAGTCACCGATGAAGGTGACACAGATTGGGATTCCGGAGCTGTAGCAGGGGCCGAGCGGGCTGGGCAGGTCCGAGACGTAGCCGGCCGGCGATCCCACCGGTGCCGCCTCGTTGGCGGGTTGCTGCGGATCCCAACTCGGACCCAGCAAGACGTTGCTGCCGACCTTGGCCCCGGTTGCGTCGTTATACCACTGCAGGCCGGTCTGGATGCAGTAGTTGGTCGCTCCCGGCTCCGTGTAGTAGCCGGGCGCGCCCGCCGGCTGTGTGGTCGGACAGGCGTTGCGCCGGTCGTACCAGGCCACCGCCACGTGTCCCTGGGCGTCGGTCGCCACCTCTGGTTGGAACTGATCGGTGGCGTCGCCCTGGGTGGAGGGGTCGTTAGCGCAGCCGAGCTCGGTCCAGGTCTGGCCGCGGTTGGTGGATCGCCAGACACCGACGTCGTAGTCGCCGCTGGGCGAGGACGTCGCCTTGCAGCCGTCGAGGTCCCATTGCTCGTCGACGATCCAGAGCGTCCCCGGGTGGGCCTGGCTGGCCGTGAAATAGTCGGTGATGCCATCCCGGAACGTGGTGTTGGGGAGCGTGTTGCCGAAATTGGTCCGGGCCACCAAGGGCTCGCTCTGAAAGCTCGGGCCGGTGTACGGTTTGCTAAAGGTGAGGCCACCGTCGGTGGAGACCCGAACCTCGGCGGTGCCGAATGTGGAGAACTTCTTCCCGAAGTCCGTGTACTCGAGGTACAGCGTTCCCTGGCTGTCCACGGATAGGTAGACGAAGGTGTTGAAGGGTCCCGTGAACTGGCTCACCAGTTGCGGCGGCGAGAAGGTAGTGCCGTTGTCGGTCGAACGCGAGAAGTAGATCTGGCCGGTCTGGTTGCCGAAGATGGTCCAGGCTGCGTACACGTTGCCGCTGAAGGGGCTGCAGCCGTGCGTCTGGCCCGCCTGGCAGGGCGGGTTCGCGTCCGCCGCCACCCATTGCTTGTCGTACAAGCGACCGAGGCCACGGTTGCCGTCGAACTCGTCGATGAGAACAGGGCGCTGCCAGGCCTGTCCAACCGGCTTCTTGGATACGTAGATCGCGTTGTGGTTGTTGTCCCAGTTGAAAGCCAGGACCGTCGAGTAGGCGTTCCCCTGATAGTCGAAGGCCAGGTTGGGGTCGGTGTTGTCGTCCCAGGCTGGCAGGTCCTGGGCCGGGCCGGTCACGCAGTCGTACCCGGGTAGCAGTTGGTTGCCGACCCCGGAGGGCGCGACCTGGTAGGTGCCCAGGTGGAAGCGGTAGACCTGGGACCAGTCGGTCATCGCCCCCTCATAGGGGCTAGAGAAGAAGAACTTGGACTCTCCCAGCAGCTGGCCAGCCCGGCTCACCGCCAGGTATGACTCCGAGCGGTTGGTGCTGTACTGCCCGCTGGCCGCGCACTGCTCGAAGCCGTCGGTACCAGCGCCGGCCGTGGGCGAGGAGGCGATGGTGGTGCCATCCGCAGTCACCGGACCGACGAAGGCAGCAGTGCCAAGCACCCCGGCGACGATCCCGGCCAGGACACAGGCTCTTCGCATATCACCCTCCCTTCCGGCCCCCCGGGCCGGGCCACGCGTCAAAGCACCCGCAGGCGCCGGCGGGCAATGCTACCTGCGGTCGGGGTGGGTGTCAAGACCAGCGCCCGCGCAACCGGCGGCGCTGCCAGGGAGGTCCGCTGGGTGGGAGAGCTCCCGCAGCTCTCAGCGCGGGTTCGTGTCCTTCACCGTTGAGGCCGAGCGTGAGATCCGCGATCGCCACCCCGCCCCGGA
>CADDZO010000274.1 GCA_902812395.1 bacterium
CCGGGGCCGAGGTCCCGTGGCGGGTGCGGGCGGTAATGTCGAGGTACGCCTCGTCGAGCGCGACCGTCTCGATCTTCTCCGGGGCGGCGAAGCGGCGGAGGATGGCCTGCACCTGCCGGCTGGCCTCCCGGTACCGGTTCTGCTGGGGTGGGATCACGACCAGCTCCGGGCACCGGCGCAGCGCCTCGTGCAGGGGCATGGCCGAGTGAACCCCGAACGAGCGTGCCTCGTAGGAGGCGCCCATGACCACGGCACGACATGAACGACCGGCCACGGCCACCGGCTTTCCCCGCAGTCCCGGCTCGTCACGCTGGTGCACCGACGTGTAGAAGGCGTCGAGGTCCACGTGCAGGATGGCCCTCGGCCAGGGCTCGGCCCGGCAATCTGGTACGGCCGCGCGGCGCCACCACCTGGTGGCGGCTGATCGAGGTGCGACACGATCCCCGCTTCGGGACCTGGCTCGCCGTCGTCGAGCGGCTGGACGGGTCGCCATCACCGGAGCGGATGACGTGCGCCCTGCACGAGCCCGGCTGTCTGGTCTGGCGGTCGTTCAGTCCGATCACTGACCCTCCGGCGCCCTCTCGGCCCGAACCGCCCACGCCGCGGACGATCGGAGACCGGGAGCATCCATCACCGGAGGATCGGCTCCTCCGAAGCCGAACGGGAGCCGAGCCGCGCATCTGGTACGTCTGCCCCGATGTCGAACCGCCCGTGGGCGGGGTCCAGGTGATCTACCGGCACGTCGACGAGCTGACCCGGTCCGGGTACCGGGCGGCGGTCGTGCACGAACGGCCTGGCTTCCGATATCGGTGGGCCCCACCGGAGACCCCTGCCCTTTCCCGAGACGAGGTGGAACCCGACCCGGCCCATGACGTCGTCGTCTGGCCCGAGGTGTACGGACCGGCGATCGGGAGCTGGGGCCCCGACTGCCGGCGGGTGATCCTGAACCAGAACGCCTCCTACACCTTGGGCTCATGCGATTTCTTCGATCCCCAACCCCTCCCCTACCAGGACGCCCGCACCATCGCCGTGGTCACGGTGTCCGAGCACAACCGGCGCTGGCTGGGGTACGCGTTCCCGGGGCTGCGGGTCCGCCGGATCACGGTCGCCATCGACGACCGCCTCTTCACGCCCTCATCGGAGAAGGCGGCCCGGATCTGCCTCATGCCTCGCAAGGGAGCGGACGGGGCCAACCAGGTGCTCCACATCCTCCGCCAGCGCGGGGCACTCGAGGGGGTCGAGGTGGCGCCCATCGACGGGCGGCCGGCGGCAGAGGTGGCCGGCATTATGCGCGAGTCGCTGATCTTCCTCGCCCTCAGCCAGCAGGAGGGCTTCGGGCTTCCGGCCGCGGAGGCGATGGCCTGCGGCTGCGTCGTCGTCGGCTACCACGGAGGTGGAGGGGCCGAGTTCATGCGCCGGGGCCTCGCATACCCCGTACCGGCCGGGGACGTGATCGCGGTCGCCGCTCGCGTGGAGCAGGTGCTGGCGGACTGGCGTCGCCGACCGGGCCGGGTGCTGGCCATGGGCCGACGCGCGTCCGATTTCGTGAGGGAGCGCTACTCGCTCCAGCGCGAACGGGATGACGTCCTCGAGCTATGGCGTCAGCTGCTCGGGTCACCGAGCCGGACCGGGCCATCGTGAGCCGCGGGCACCAACCGGCCGGTACCCGGCGCCTCAGCGCCGCCGCAGCCAGATGCTGGCCCCCTCGTTGCGCAGGCACAGCGGCATGTGACGCTCGAACCACTCGCGGTGGAAGCGCTCCAGGTAGGTGTTGAAGGCGACGATCTCGAACTCGCGGTTGAAGGTCAGGAAGGCGCGGAGGAGGTAGGCCTCGGTCCACGCCCTTCCCTCGCGGATCCACTCCTCCGGATACTCGAAGGGATAGAAGACATCGTGGAAGTGGACGTAGACGCCCGAGCGCAGCCGGGGCAGGACCTCGTTGAACAGGTGCTGCACATCGCTACCGACCTTGGCCACGTGGGTGGAGTCGACCACCAGGACGTCGGTCGCCTCCAGGGCGAGGAACTCGGCCAGGGGCACGTCCTGGAGGCGCGAGCGCAGCAGGCGGACCCGGGCGAGGTCGCCCTCACGGAGCAGACCGAGGAGCAGGTCTGGATAGGGATCGACGAAGGTGCAGTGAGCCCGGTTACCCAGGAAGCGTTCGTTGGTGTCAAGGATGACGCAGGACGAAAACCCGCACCCCACCTCGACGATCTGCCGCGGCCGAGCGTGGCGGAGCATGCAGTAGAGGAAGGTCGCGTCCGAGTACGAATAGGAGGGGTTGTCGAACCAGTAGCGCAACCCCGGCTGGCGATGAACGGGGAACGGCAGCTCGCGGTAGAAGCCGGCGAAGGAGCGTAGCAGCTCCAGCTGACCTGGCTCGTTGAGGTCGATGCCGGGCAGCTCGCGGGGCGGGGGTCCGAAGAGGCGGCCCCGGTCGCGCTCGATCTCCTCTAGCGAGGGCACCGGCGAGTAGTAGTGCCCCAGGGGCACGAACTGCACCGCCCGGGCGCCGGCTCCCAGCAGCTCCCGCAGCCGTTGCAGCTCCTCGTCCCGGCGCTGCACGAGCGCCTCGCGCTCGCGAAGGCGGACCTGCGTCGCCGCCAGCTCCGCCGCCAGCCGGTTCCGCTGCTCGATGACCCGCCCCATCGCTGGCAGTCGTCGCGCTACGGCTGCCGCCAGCCGCCTGGTGCTCCCGGATGTGCCGAGGTCGGCAACCATCGCCAACATGTCACTCACCCCCTCCCGGCGTCGGCCGGGCGATCATCGGGTCGGGCTCACGTGATCTCTGGAAACGCCGTCCAGTCAACCCCCATCGAGGGGTCATCGTGACGTATGCGGCCCTCGTCGGCCGGGTCATAGACCCGCGAGGTGATGTAGAGCAGGTGAGTCAGTTCCAGCGCCCGGCAGCCGTGGGCTACCCCGGGTGGAATGCGCAGGCAGGTCGGGCCGTAGCGGCCAGCTCGGGGTTCCGACTTCGTGCGCCATGAGGCGCTATGAGACCGCGCGGTGATGTAAGGGCACCGCCGCCGAGCCGTCGCCGCGGTCCGGTGAAGCTGGGGGCAGCCTGACCTCCGGGACTGGTGGAGAAGTGGACAGCAGCCCCGACAACGGCTAGATGATTGATTCCGAATAGGCTACGAGCCGGAAGCAGGCCGTAACCAGTAAGGCGAGGGCGCCGAGATATGGAGTGTCCAAAACCAACTCGACACCCTCATCGTGGCACTCTACGTCCAAGTCGACGATCTCTTCATCGAGCTCGGCTTCCGCCGAGGCCCCGGCCGGCCGCCTCGCCTGTCCGACTCCGTCCTCGTGGGATCAGCTCCGACTGCTCGACTCGACGCCAGTGCCCGGCGGCGCCTCCCGCGAGACGGTCAAGCGCTCCGAGCTCGCCGGCTGGGCCAACTCCGGCTACTGCGCCTCCCACTCGCGCTTCTTCTGGGGCCTGCGCCTCCACCTGCTCACCACCCCCGACGGCGCGGTGGTCGCGTGGGCTCTGGCCGACCCCAAGCTCGGCGACCGGGAGGTGGCCGAGGTCATGCTGGCAGGCTCGCCGATCCGTCGGGGCCTGCTCATCTCGCCGACAAGGGGTACGCCGGCCGGGAGTTCGAGGACTTCGTGCGCGAGCTGGGCGCGACCCTGGTCCGGCCGGATCGGCGCAACCAGCGCCGACGCTACGGCAAGCTGGGCTGGATCCGTCAGCGCATCGAGTCCATCAACGACACCCCTCAAGAGCCAGCTGGGGCTCGAAGAGCACGGCGGGCGCACCCATCTCGGCGTCTTCGTCCGGGTCGCCCAGCGCCTGCTCGCCCTCACCGCCGGGGTCTGGCACAACTGGCTCACCGGTTTCCACGACAAGCGCTCGCTGGTCCCTACGACCAGCCACCACCCTCCCTTGGTGGCGGCCGGCGGTAGCGCTCTCGGTACATGCGATAGCGCTGGCCAGCGGCCCGCCGAGGTAGAGGAGCCCGCCACGGGTCGGAAGCGAGGAAGGCTCCCAGCCCTGCACGGACGTGCGGAACGCCTGCACCAGCAGCCACAGGAACGCCGCCAGCCCTGCACCCGGTCTCGGTCCAGAAAAGTTGGGGGACGAGGTTGTGCGGATACATCATCAGCTGCTTGGTCGGTGAGGACCCTCTGACGTACGGCTGGATCGTGTGCTGAAAGGCGCTCATGCCGG
>CADDZO010000275.1 GCA_902812395.1 bacterium
GCCCCTTCTTGGACTTCGAGAAGTCCTCCAGCGCCCGGTCCAGGTTCCGGAAGGCCTCCTGGTAGACGCACTTGGAGTTCTCACTCCACCAGGCCAGATCGGGCTTGGTCTTCTTCTCCGCGTTCCACAGCCGATGGAGATCCTCGGCCGAGTACCACTTCTTCTCGGCTGCGTACCGCGCCTTCACCCGGGCCAGACCCCAGTTCCAGGCGTAGCGCGCCGCCCCGACATGGGAGCGGAGCCTCCGCTCTTGGGCCGGGGTGGGATCGAGCGCGTACCGGTAGGCCTGGGGCACCCCACGAAGCGGACTTCGTGGGGACCCGGCCTGGGTCAGCTTCACGGGTCCTTCCCGGTGGCCGCTGCGATGGCCTTGGCCGCTCGGTTGGCAGCCGCTCGCCGTCCGGAGAGGCGAGCGCAGAGGCTGGTTGGGATCTCGGTCACGTCCCGGACCAGATCGTCATCCACCTCCGATGGATCCCCAACCAGCAACCGGCGGCCCTGTGCCGCCAGCACAGCCTCGACATACTCCGCGCCCAAGCGGGCGAACCGGTCGCGGTGCTCCACTCCGATCGTGGTCGCCGAATTGTCGCGCAGGAGGGCCAAGAACGTGCGGCGCTTGCCGTTCAGTGCGGAGCCGACCTCCGTCACCACGCGGCCGACTGGAAGTCCCTCCGCTGCCGCCCCTGCGGTCACCCGGGCGACCTGCCGGTCCAGGTCAGACCTCTGGTCGGCGGAGGACACGCGGGCATCCACGGCCGTGATCCATGGAACGGCACTGACCGTTGGCTGGTCCATCAGGATCAGCCGGCCGGCGCGGCGCGCGGGAACTGGGAGGTTGCCTTCCCGGAACCAGCGGTAGGCAGTCATGGGATGAACGCCCTGCTGCCGAGCCCAGTCTTTCAAGTTCATCCCTACATATTATCATAGGTTCAAACGCCAACAGTTACCAGCCCCCTCCCGGTCCCCGGCCAGGTCCTGGCCGGGATGGCCCACCCCTGGCGGCAGTCCGATGCCGGGCGGCTTCGAGGGCGGGGCCCTGGCAAGGGGGGCGTTCGCCTGACCGGCACGGATCGGGGCTGGCCTCTTTGCCCCAGCTCGAGGTCGACCGGCTCGACCCGGTGGCGGAGCCGGGACGGGGCGAGCCCGGCGGCGGCGAGGGGTGGTCAGCCCTCGCTCAGCCAGGGCGAGGTGGGCGTCGTGGGGATCGGAGATCGGACCACTGGTCCAGGAGAACGGACGGCCGCTGGTCCGAGGTGGGCCTCGGCGGCCCCGGGCTCGCGGTCCCGGAATAATCGGAGCATGGCAGGGGCGGCGGGCGGCGCCGCCGCTCCAGGCCCGTGGACGAGCGCAGCGCCGAGAAGGAGGGTTCCAGTGGTGGAGGAGACATCCGGCGTGGATCGGGCGGGCCGGGCGGTGACGGTGCCCCATCGGCCCATGTTGATCGAGGGGGAGTGGGTGGAGGCGGCCTCTGGCCGCACCATCGAGGTGGAGAACCCGGCCCGGCGGGGCAGCGCGGTGGCCGCCGTCCCCCGGGGCGAGGCCGAGGACGTGGACCGTGCCTGCCGCGCCGCGGCGGCCGCCTTCGAGCGCTGGCGGCTCACGCCCCCGCGGGAGCGGGGCCTGGCCATGCTCCGGATCGCCGACGACCTCGAGGCCGAGGTGGAGGACCTGGCCCGGCTCATCGCCACCGAGACCGGCAACGCCATCCGGCCCCAGTCACGTCCCGAGGTGCGGAGCACGATCGACATCTTCCGCTACTTCGGCGGCGTTGCCCAGGAGACGAAGGGAGAGGTGGTTCCCATCTCCGAGCAGCTCCTGGTCTACCACCGCCGCGAGCCGATCGGGGTGGTGGGCGGCATCGTGCCCTGGAACTCTCCCCTCCAGCTCTCCGCGCTCAAGGTGGCGATGGCGATCACGGCCGGCAACACGCTGGTGCTGAAGCCGGCTGAGGACGCACCCCTCTGCGTGCTGCGCCTGGCCGAGATCTGCGTCCGCCACCTGCCCCCCGGGGTCCTCAATGTGGTCACCGGCCTGGGCGAGGAGGCCGGGGCCGCCCTGGCCCGGCATCCGTTCGTGCGCAAGCTCTCCTTCACCGGCTCCACCGAAGTGGGCAGGCTGATCATGCACGCCGCCGCCGACCGCATCGTGCCCGTCTCCCTGGAGCTGGGGGGCAAGAGCCCGGCCCTGGTCTACCCGGACTCCGACAACGAGGCCACGGTCGAGGGGGTGATCACGGGCATGCGCTTCACCCGCCAGGGGCAGTCCTGCACCGCCGGCTCGCGGCTCTTCCTGCACCGCTCCATCCACGACTCCTTCCTGGCCAGGCTGGTGGAGCGGCTGTCCCGGCTGAGGGTCGGTGATCCTCTCGACGAGGCCACCGACATGGGCTCGATCATCAACGCCCGGCAGTTCCGTCGGGTCTGCTCGTATATCGAGGACGGGCTGGCGCAGGCGTCGGCCCGGGTGGCGATCGGTGGCCTGCCTCCTCGCGAGGGCCCGCTGACGGAGGGCTACTTCGTCACCCCCACCGTGTTCACCGGGGTCGACCACGGCTGGCGGATCGCGCGCGAGGAGATCTTCGGGCCGGTCCTGGTGGTCATCCCCTGGGAGGACGAGGAGGAGGCGATCCGGATGGCCAACGACTCCCACTACGGGCTCGCCGCCTACGTCTGGTGCCGGGACCTGAGCCGGGCGTTGCGCGCGGCGCACTGCATCGAGTCGGGCTGGGTGCAGGTGAACCGCGGGCTTGGCCAGCTGCCCGGGATGTCCTATGGCGGCTTCAAGGAGTCAGGGATCGGGCGCGAGTTCTCGCTCGAGGGGATGCTGGAGAGCTTCACCCAGCGCAAAGCGGTGGTGGTCGACCTCACCCGCTGAGCGGCGGGGCCCGGGCGGGGCGAAGCAGCAGGCGCCCGACGCCGGGCGGGGGCATAGCGGTGGTCGTGGGTCCGACGGGTCGTTAGCATGACGGGCAGGGAGTTGACGGGATGTCGGGGAAGCGATGGCCGATCGACGATCCCGGGCGAGCCCACACGCGTCTGCTGCCCAGCCTGGCCGAGGTCCTGGCCCTGCCCGAGCTCACCGCCGGCGAGCCCGAGGTGGTGGCGGGCCGGGCCGGCCTGAGCAACCCGGTGCGCTGGGTGCACGTCAGCGAGGTGCCCGACATCGCCCACCTCCTGGTGGGCGGAGAGCTGCTGCTCAGCACCGGTATCGCCCTCCCCGAGGACCCCGACCAGCTGGAGCAGTACGTGGCCGCCCTGGTCGAGGTCGGGGTCAGCGGGCTGGTCATCGAGCTGGGCCGGCGCTTCTCCAAGGCCCCGCCGGGCCTGGTCCGGGCGGGCGAGCGCCACCGCTTGCCGGTGGTCGTCCTCCACCGGGAGGTGCGGTTCGTGAAGGTGACCGAGGCGGCCCACGCCCTGATTATCGACTCCCAGCTGGAGGAGCTACGAGCCAGTCAGGAGATCCATGACACCTTCACCGACCTGGCCCTGGAGGGAGCCTCGGCCGCGACCATCGTGCGTCGCGCGGCGGTCATGATGGGCTGCCCCCTCCTGCTGGAGAACCTCAACCACCAGGTGCTGGTCTGGGAACCAGGGGACTCCGAGGTGGAGCGCCTGGTCGAGGCCTGGGCGGGTTGCGCCCGCGAGCTGGCCTGCAACGGGCGCACGGAGCTGGCCGCGGCCGGTGGCCGCCTCTGGCTGGTGACCGCGATCGGGGCGCGGGGCGAGAGCTGGGGACGGCTCGCCGCCTCCGTCCACGAGCCGGTGCGGCCTCGCTGGTACACGGTCATGGATCGAGCTGCCGTGGCCATCGCGCTGAGCCGGCTCCTGGACCGCGACCGGCAGACCCTGGAGCGCCAGAGCCACCGCTCGCTGCTGGCCGATATCCTGGCCGGGACGCACGCCCCGCGTGAGCTAGAGGCGCGCGGCCGAGCGCTGGGCGTGCCCCTGGCCGGCCGGACCCTGATCGGCTGCGTGGTCTCGATCCCGGCCGCGGAGGGCGAGGACGCCATCGAGCGCGAGGCCCGCGACCGCGACCTGGGCGAGCGACTGGCCACGGCGGCCCGCCAGACGCGCCTGGCGGTGCTCATCGGCCAGCCCAGCAAGGGGGCGGTCGCCGCCCTGATGAGCCTGCCCTCGGAGCAACCGGCGCCGGCGGCGGTGGAGCGGT
>CADDZO010000276.1 GCA_902812395.1 bacterium
CGCCGGAGGGCCGCGGCCGGATCGACCGGGGCGGCCGGGACCGCCAACGCCGCCTGCGCGCTCCGAGCGTCCCCGGCGATGGCGGAGAAGCGCTGCTGGCAGGCTGCGCAGCTCCCGTAATGGGCACGGCTGGCTTCGTCCAGCGAGTACGGCTCGTCGTAGAGCCGGCGAAGCACCCCTTCAGACAGATGTCGCACCGTTCAGCTCCTTCCTCAACGCTTGCTCGGCACGCCGCAACAGCGTGCCCACCTGGCCGGTGCCGACGCCCAGCGCGGCCCCGACCTCGACATAGCTCAGACCGCTGTACCGCAGTGCCAGCACCGAGGCCGCCTTGGTGGGCAGGCGGGCCAGCGCCTCTCGCACCTGACGCCGCTCCTCTGCCGCCTCCACCTCCCGCTCCGGATCGGACGCCGCCGCCGGCCGACCCCGGGCGTCGTCCAGCTCGCGACGCTCGCGCCGACGCCGGCTGCGGAGCCGGTTCAAGGCAGTGTGCACCGCCGCCCGGTGCAGCCAGGCAGGCGCGAAGGCGGCGTCGGCCCGGTACCGTCGGTGGAACTCCCAGAGCACCTCCTGGGCCACGTCCTCGGCCTCGGCCGGATCGGCCAGGACCCGGTTGGCGATCGCCACCAGCTTCCCGTACTGCGAGGCGAAGAGTCGATCGAAGGAGTCCACCACCCGGCGCGTCGGCTCAGGCTCGGGCACGAGCCAGACCCTGGCCATCATCGGCGCTCCTCACCGGACAGGCTCCGTCGGCTTGCCTTTCGCTGATGTGCTGCCACGTCCTTGAGGCACCGCACCCGCTCTCGAATGTGACACCGAAGCAGTCCGCGCCCGGGTGGCACTCCGCACGTTCAATAGAAAGTGGTTCGGGTGCGGTGGTGGGGCCGCATCGGGTAGGTGCCCTGGGCGGCTTGCCAGAGGATCCAGTCCACCTGCATCGCGTGCAGGTCTCTGCCTCGCGCCGCCAGCGCCTCCCGCAGCCGCTCCACCGCCACCACCGTCCCGGCGCGGATCTCGACCTCGGCCGGCTCCCCGCTCCGCAGTTCTTCCCAGCTGTCAACGCGACGAGCCAGGCGCTCCGAGTAGCGGAGGACGCCGAGGTGGCGGAGGATCTGAGGCAGCTTGTAGTCGGCAAAGCAGGTCAGGTCGGCCAGGTCGGCGAAGCTGGCCACTCCCGCGCCGGCGAGGTCGGCGGGGAGGATCTGGGCACGCTTCAGGAAGGGGACACGGATCCCGTCGTACTCGGCCACGTCGTGGTAGGAGGTGAGCTCCCGGGCCAGCATCCGGGCCGTGCCGGCCGCGGTTGGCTGGACCAGGCCGTCGAAGCCACGCCGGCCCAGTTCGCGCAGCGCCGCGGCTCGCTCCTCCATCATCGGGAACGAGCCGATCAGCTGGCCCAGGCGCTCGGCGCTGAGGCCAGCGAGGCGGTCGGGCCGCTCCAACTCGTCGCCGGCGGCGAAGACTGCAGCCACGGCCCGGGCCAGCTGGCGATAGCCGCCGCGCCCGCCCCAGAAGCTGAAGTTGATCGTGTCCAGCACCAGCAGGTAGCGGACGGTCCGCTCTGGCGGTCCCTGGTAGTGGCAGGGATCCCAGGCTGGTACCGGGCTGGCACCGATCGCCTCCAGCGCTCGCTCCAGGGGTCCCTGCTCGACGTCCCGGGAGCGCTCGACCACCGCCGCGCAGGCCGCCCGGACCCCGAGTGGATCGGCGCTCAGATCGCCATCGCCCCCGTGTCCGCCCGGCGCAGCTCGTCCTCGATCAGGCGGAAGTCGCGGGCTGGCAGCTGGTGGAGATGGCCCAGGAAAGCCAGGAACCAGTGCTCGGGCGGCCACTTGCGCACGTACTCCAGCCGGTAGGCCAGGTCCTTGGCCTGGATCCAGACTCGCTCGTCGAGGACCAGGTCGGGCCGGATGCGGACCCTCCATGGGTAGTCCTCCTCCCGGTGGGCCGAGCGCCAGATGTGGCTGTGGTCCTCGAAGAGGGTGGAGGTCACGGTGCAGGTGGCGGCGAACGCCATCCGTCCACTGACGTAGTAGAGCAAGCGGTCCCCGGGGCGCAGTGCCTCCGCCCGCCGCCGGTGCCGGGAGCGCAGGCCCTGGACGGTGAAGCCGTGCTCCTGAGTACGGCGGAAGTTCTCCAGGGAGGTAGCCAGCATCCAGAAATGTGCGCCGCGGCTCTGTCGGCGGCGCGTGCGGCGTCTCTGGCCAGGACGATCCCCGTCGTCGAGCCCTTCGGCCACATCGCCGATCGTAACCGGTCGTGTCGCCGTTCTCGGTTGGCGCTACCGTTCCTGTCCGTGTTCGCGTTCGAGGTCCTGGCCACCGACGGGGCCGCCCGGGTGGGCCGGATCCGGACCTCCCACGGCACGCTTGAGACCCCCGGCTTCTTCGCCGTTGCCACCCGGGCGGCCCTCAAGGGCCTGGATCCGGAGGTGGCCCGCCGAGCGGGCGTCCAAGCGCTGATCTGCAACGCCTTTCACCTCGCGGTCCAGCCCGGGCCGGAGCCGGTGGCGCGCGTGGGCGGCCTGCACCGCTTCATGGGCTGGCCCGGCGTCCTGGCCACCGACTCGGGCGGGTTCCAGGTGTTCAGCTTCCGCCACGGGCAGGTCGCGGACGAACTCAAGGGACGGCGACGCTTGCCCGGGCCCACCGGCCCCGACCTGGAGGCGGTGCGGGTAGATGAGGACGGCGTCGAGTTCCGGGTCTCGGCCAGTGGCCGTCGCCACCGCCTCACCCCGGAGGGCGATGTCGAGCTCCAGGCAGCCCTGGGCGCAGACGTCCTCTTTTGCCTGGATGAGTGCACCGCCTACCACGTGCCGTTCCGCGTAACCAGGGACGCGGCCGAGCGCAACCTGCGCTGGGCCCGCCGCTGCCTGGAACGCTTCCGGGCGCTGGGGCTGGAGGGCGACCGTGCCCTCTACGGCATCGTCCACGGCGGCGTCTATCCGGAGCTGCGACGGCGGAGCGCGGTCGCGGTCGCGGAGATGGGCTTCGGCGGCTTCGGCATCGGGGACTGCCTGGGTGAGACCAAGGCCGACTGGTACCGGGTGGTGGACCTGGTCTGTCCGCTGCTTCCCCAAGATCGTCCCCGCCACCTGCTCGGTGTGGGCGAGCCCGACGACCTGGTCGAGGGGGCGTTCCGCGGTATCGACAGCTTCGACTGTGCCATGCCCACCCGGCTCGCCCGGCATGGCCAGGCCCTGCACTGGCAACTGCCCCGCTTCCGCCTCGACATCGGGGCCAGCAGCCGGCTCCGGGAGGATGTCCCGATCGAGGACGGCTGCCCCTGCTCCGCCTGCTGCCGCTTCGGCCGCTCCTATCTGCACCATTTGTTCCGGGCCCGGGAGGCTCTGGCGGTGACGCTATTGGTCGAGCACAACCTGACCTTCACCACCCGCCTCCTGGCGCGAGTTCGGGAGGCTATCCGAGCCGGGCGCCTACGGGAGCTGCGGGGCGAGCTTTTGGCCGCCACGTGACATCGGCTGGTCGGGGCCGCTAGGATGCGGGGGACGTCGCTCTCGCGACCTAGATCATGCGTGCTAGCAAGTTCGCGGCCTTCCGGCGGATCAATCCCGGCCCGGATCACCAGGAGCCGGTGCCGCCGGTACCCGAACCGGTGGGGGGACGCCAGGAGCAGCTGGGCTGGCGCCAGGAGCTGCCTCGACCGGTCGAGCGATCGACCTGGCAACCGGCGTCCTCGCCGCCGCCGGTCGGGCGCGCCCTGCCTCCGGCGCCGCTGGCACGCGCGGCCGCCTGGCCGTCGCGGAACGAGACGTCCGCCGCTCCTAGGCAGTCCACCTGGTCTGGTGCGCACACCCGTCCCGAGCAGCACCAGCCCTTGGCCCCACCCGCCAGGCCGGTGCCGGCCTGGCCGCGTCCGGCGCCCCAACCGGAGGTGTCACGGTCGGAAGGGGGACAGCCGACGACGCGACCCTCCGGCGGCGCTTGGGAAGGCCGAGCCGGCGGATCGGCCTGGCAGGCCTCCCGGTTGGGCCCTGGACCGGCGCCATCGGCTCCGTCCTCGGGGCGGCCGGCGCAGCCCGATCCCCAGTCACGTCCGGGGCCCGAGCCTCGTCACGGACTCGGGCCGGCGGCCCCGGGGGCGCCGCCGCGGGAGGTGATCCGGACCTTCGTCGGCACCACCTCTGCCTCCACCTCCACCTC
>CADDZO010000277.1 GCA_902812395.1 bacterium
CAGGATCAGCCGGCCGGCGGGGCGCGCGGGAACTGGGAGTTTGCCTTCCCGGAACCAGCGGTAGGCAGTCATGGGATGAACGCCTTGTTGCCGCGCCCAGTCCTTCAAGTTCACCCCTACATACTACAATCGGTTCAAATGCCAACAGTTACCGACCCCCCATCGGCCGGCCCACCCAGGCCACCGGCTCTTGGCAGGTGGGTGTGACACGCGCCCAGACCTGGGGCCACATCCAGCTCCCACCCGACCCCGTGCAGCTCACCACCCAAGGAACGGCAGCCGCGCATCACTCTGGTCGCCGGCCAAGAAAGGGTCAGGCGGTCCAGGCCAGCTCCTGCCTACCCTCGCGCTCCAGCCGCTCCAGCGACTCCAGGAGCGCCTGACCAGCCTCATGCACCTGGGCCGACAAGGACGCCCGGTCTGCGTCCGGCCGGGCCAGGGCCTCGGCCGCCCGCCGCATGTCCTCCAGAGACTGACGAACCAGCAGGTCAGCGGCGAACGGAACCCCGGCCGCCTCGCGTGCCCACCCGGCCTGCGCATCCCGCAGCAGCCGCAGGAGCCGCACGGGTACCGCCGGCGCAGACGTCCCTGCACCGTACTCGGCCCAGACCCGCAGCAGGTGCCGCACCCGCATCTGGGTTCCGAGCGTACTCATGTTCCGATCATAGCACATCCGTTTGGATGGTCGATCGCGGGCGCTCGGGGCCCGATCCGGTGGGCATCCTCTGCGGGGAGGCTCAGCTGCAGCTCCCGGAACGCACGAGGCGCCGCCCGCGGCGTCAATGAACGGGAGTGGGGTCTAGATCTAGACGTTGAAGGCCCGGCAGAGCTGGTCGGCGAGCCGGGCCGGGTCTTCCTTCGCCCCCTCCTCCAGGTACCAGATCACCGCCTCGTTGACCGCCCCCACCACCGCCCGAGCGTATACGGCCGGATCGACCCCGGCCAGCGCTTCGTCGCCGTGCTCGCGGGCGTACCTGACTTCCGCCTCGACCATGCTCGCGAACTCGGCGTGAAGCCGGTTGCGCAGCTGCTCGATGGAAGGCGACAGGCCCACCGACTCCACCAGCAGCAAGCGCGCCGCCCGGGCGCGGCTGGCGCAGCCGTGGACGAAGGCGCTGATGCCAAGGCGCATCCGCTGGCGGTGCTCGCTCACTCTGTGGGCGGTGGTGGTCACTGCCGCGACCAGCGCCCCACCCTCCTGCTCTAGGAGAACCCGAAAGCAGTCTTCCTTGGACTCGAAGTACTCGTAGAAGGCTGACTTGGAGGTGCGTGCCTCGGCCACCACCTGATCCACCGAGGTGTCGTGGTAGCCGCACTCGGCGAACAGGTGGAGGGCCGCGTCCAGCAGCCGCTGCCGCCGGTCCTCCCGCTGTGGAGGGGCGGAGAGCATCTCCGCCATCTACTCGCTGATCGCGCGCGAGATCACCAGTCGCTGGATCTCCGACGTGCCCTCGAACAAAGTGTAGATCTTCGCATCCCGGTGCCACTTCTCGACCGGGAAATCGCGGATGTAGCCGTAGCCACCGCAGATCTGGATCGCCTCCTCGGTCACCTTCACCGCGACCTCACCTGCCTTCAGCTTGGCCATCGAGCCCTCCGCCTTCTTGAACTCCCCCCCGTGGCGGCTCTCCCACAGCGCTCGCCAGATCAGGGCGCGTGCCGCCTCGATCTCGGTCGCCATGTCGGCCAGCTTGAAGGCGATGGCCTGGTTCTCGATGATGGGCCGGCCGAACTGCTTGCGTTCCTTCGCGTACTGAAGGGCGAACTCGAAGGCCGCTCGGGCGATACCCAGAGCCTGGGCACCGACGATCGGCCGGGTGGCTTCGAAGGTCTTGAGTGCGACCGCCGACCGCGAGTGCTCGCCGCTGCGAGCTCGCCGGATCCGAGCCTCCAACCGTTCCTCGCCCCCGAGCAGGCAGTCAGAGGGCACGCGCACGTCCTCGAACAACACCTCAGCGGTGTGGGAGGCGCGGATCCCCATCTTCTTCTCCTTCTTGCCCTGGCGTAGCCCGGGGGTCCCCTTGGGAACGACGAAGGAGGCCTGGCCCCGTACCCCCAGGTCGGGATCGACCGCCGCCACCACCACGTGCACGTCGGCGATACCGCCGTTGGTGATGAAGATCTTGCGGCCGTTGATCACCCAGTCCCCGTTCTTCTTCACCGCCCGGGTCCGCATCGAGCTGACATCCGAGCCGGCGTCCGGCTCGGTCACGCAGAAGGCTCCCAGCGCCGGTTCCTGTGGCGTGCCATAGCAGGCCGGGATCCAGGTGGCGATCTGTTCGGGGGTCCCCTGGTTGAAGATCGCCGCCACCGGTAGCCCGGTGCCCTGGATGGCGAGCGCGATCCCCGCGCACCCCCAGCACAGCTCCTCCGCCACCAGCGCAGGCATGATGCCGGTCGGATCGGCGAAGGTCTGACCCAGGAACTCGTGACCGTAGATCCCCACCTCGGCAGCCTTGCGCACTACCGGCCAGGGGAACTCCTCCGTCTCGTCGTAGTGGGCTGCGACCGGCCGGATCTCGCGCTCCGCGAACTCGTGGACCCAGTCGCGGATTTCACGTTGCTCCTCGGTCAGCTCGAAGGAGATCATGGGCTTGTCCTCTTAGAGTAAGCGGTCACTGGTAGCTGTCGGTACCAGTACGTACTGTTACCGCCACCGACAGCCTACCGGACGCCGGCTCCCTGGCGCAGCCCCCGATCGAGCCCGCGCGCCAGCCGGTAGACCACGTCCAGCACCGGGGTGGCCACCGCAAGGCGCCGCCCCAGCTCCACCACCGCCCCCACCAGCGCCTCCACCTCCAGTGGACGCCCCGCCTCCACGTCCTGGAGCATCGAGGTGCGATGCTCGGCAACCCGAGCCGCCCCCTCCAGGCGCCGCTCGGGGCTCAGGTCGGGCTCGATCCCCAGCGCCCGCCCCACCGTCTCCACCTCCAGCATCGCCGTCCGGATCAGGTCGCGCAGATCGGGCTGGCCGAGCAGCTCGCCCAAGCTGAGCCGGGTCAGGGCACTCACGGGGTTGAGGGTGGCGTTGCCGAGCAACTTGAGCCAGATCTCGCGCCTGAGGTCGGTCTGGACCGGGGCCTTGAGCCCGGCCCGACGCAGCTCGGCCGAGAGCGCCGGCGCCCTCGTCCCCCGGGAGCCGTCCGGCTCGCCCAGCGAGATCCGGGTGCCCTCCAGGTGGCGGACCACCCCCGGCTCCATCAGGATCGAGGATACGTACACGACCGCGCCCAGAACCCGGTCCAGCGGAATGTTGGCCGCAATGACCCCTCCGGGGTCGACCGCCTCCAGTGGCTCGCCGGTGCCGACGAACCACCACCAGGGGACGCCGTTCTGGCAGAAGACGGCGGTCGCGCCCGGAGACAGTGCCCGGCCCAGCGCCGGCGCCACCGCCGGCAGGCTGTGCGCCTTGAGCGTGACCAGCACCACCTCCCCCTCCCCCACCGCCTCGAGCCGATCCGTGCACCGGACGGGGACCACGTAGTCGGCCTCGGGCTCGATCACGCGCAGGCCACGCTGCTGCATGGCCGCCAGGTGGGGCCCTCGGGCGATCAGGACGACGTCGCAACCCGCCCGGGCCAGGCGAGCGCCGACGAAGGCGCCCACCGCGCCGGCTCCCAGGATGGCGAATCTCACTGGGCCTGCAGCGCCTCCGCCACCTGGCGACGCTGGATCTTCCCGGTGGGCGTACGCGGGATCTCGTCCACCACGTAGAGGTGACGCGGGACCTTGAAGTCGGCCAAGTGCTGGCGACACCAAGCGACCAGGTCGCGCCGGTCGGCGTGGCTCCGGAGCACCACCGCCGCCGCCACCTCCTCGCCCCAGGTCTGGTCAGGGACGCCGAAGGCGACCGCCTCGGCCACCGCCGGGTGGCGGAGCAGCACTTCGTCGATCTCGCGAGGCGCGATCTTCTCACCCCCCCGGTTGATCAGCTCCTTGATTCGGCCGAGCAGGGTCAGGTAGCCGTCGGGGTCGATGGTCCCCAGGTCACCAGTGCGGAACCAGTCGTGGGCGAACGCCTGCTGGTTGGCGGCCGGGTTGGCCTCGTAGCCGTCCATGACGTTGGGGCCGCGGATCGCGACCTCGCCCACGGCCCCTTGCGGCAGCTGCCGGCCGGCGTCGTCCAGGATCGCCACCTCCACCCC
>CADDZO010000278.1 GCA_902812395.1 bacterium
GCGGTGCGCGGGAACTGGGAGTTTGCCTTCCCGGAACCAGCGGTAGGCAGTCATGGGACGAACGCCTTGTTGCCGCGCTCAGTCCTTCAAATTCATCCCTACATACTACCATAGCTTCAAACGCGAACAGTTACCACCCCCTGACCTGGCCAGCTCACCAGGTGTTGGTGCTGGCCATCCTTCAGCCACCGCTTCCGTCACGGGCGGTTGGCTGGGAGGGTCCGACCCTCGCTCAGACCCGGTAGCTGCTCTGGACCGACTCTGCGAAGAGGTCCTCCGGCGCCAGCCGACGGTGGCAGATGCCCTGATCGGCCGCATATCGACAGAAGGCGTCGAGCGTGGCGCGATTGGGCTCCACCCCGTACGGCCAGTACTCCCCGCCGAAGAGCCCGACCCAGCGTTCGGCAGTGGCCGGGCCCCAGGGCAGAGGGATGCGCGAGGCGGTCACCTCGAACAGCCGCGCCACCGCCCGCCGCCTGGCCTCGTCGAAGGCCCGAAACAGGTTCATCGCCACCCAGGGATGTACGCGGTAGACGTCGCCGCGGATCGCCACCACGTGCATGATCGGGAAGATCCCGGTCGAGCGCCAGTACGCCTCCTCCTCGGCGACGGGATCGCGAAACAGCCGCCGTACCCGGCCGTCCCCCTGCTGGTAGACGTCCGGGGGACGGGCGCTGACCACCGCGTCCAGGTCGCCGGCCAGCAACATCTCCCCGAGCGATCGGTCGGAGATCGCTGTCAGCCGGATCCCTTCCGGCAGGCGCAGTCCAACCTTCTCCGTGCGCCCGGGCTGGTTGACCCCGGCCTGGTACCAGTCGACTTCCTCCATCCGCAACCCGTACTGCTCGGCCAGAAAGCCCCGGACGTAGACGCCGGCTGTCTGCGACCACTCCGGCACCCCGACCCGGCATCCGGACAGTTGACGCGGCTCTTCGATGCCAGAGTCTGACCGAACGTAGAGCGCGGAATGGCGGAAGACCCGCGAGGGGAAGACCGGAATGGCAACCAGCGAGTCGTCGCCCTGGGAGCGGAGCGACGCGTACTTGGCAAGCGAGAACTCCGAGACCTCCCATTCGCGGAAGCGGGTGAAGCGGTAGAAGATGTCCTCGATCGGGAGGCGGAGCTGGACCAGCTCCAGGCCGACCGCCTCCACACCGTCGAAGACCTCTCGCACGTGGTCGTAGTCACTGATCGCGACCGTTAGCCGCACCCTGCCCGCCATCGCGCCCTCCTCAGATGTTCCGGAGCAGCACCGACCGACCCGGCGCGGTCCAACCTTATCGTTCAGCGGCGGAGCCAGTGTCGGACGACGGTCGGGGCTCGAGCGACGGGCAGGTGCGATCAGCGGCGACCGCCGGACTCCGGGCGAACCAGAGGGCCGGCCCATCCCATCCCCGAGAGCGCGGAGGTTCGTGCCGCTGATGCGGCGCAACGCGAACCCCCCATCTCGTCGTCCCACCCCTCGTGCCGAGGCGCGACTCCACCACCCACTGGACCGCCGGGCTCGCCCCCGGGCTGAGGTGGGACGTGCCGACGCCGCTCACATCGCCGGTCAACCCGTCGGAGCGCCGATCGGCGCTCGGCGACTTCCCCAACCTGGTGCGACTCGAGGCACCTTCCTACGATTCTGTCGTGCTCCCGTCGGTTGATCAGACCTTCGACGCTCGGGGGACCCCGATCGGATGATCGGCTTTGACGCGGCCGTGTCCGCCGACCACCGGACGACCTCTCTCCACATGATCGGGAGCCGTCTCGGCCGGGGCGTCGACCCCAAAGACCCCGGCGGCAACGTCCCCGGGACCGCCGATCTTGTTGGCGTCCGCCCGGGAAGGGCCTGTACCGGCACGCCAGCTCGGGACGCTCCGGTAGCGCAGGGCCGGACGGAAGGATGAGGCCGACCAGGTGGAACCGGCGCCAGTTCCTTGGCGCCTCCCTGAGGGGAGGAGCCGGGCTGGTCCTGCTGGCAGGGGCCGGCTACCTCGGCTATCGCTGGCCGCGGCCCTCGCCGGCCCCCTCACCGAGCCCGATCACGCCGGAGGCGGTCAACTCTTTCGTATCACGCCCCGACCTGCAGCCGCCCCGAATGGTGCTGACTGGCCGCCCGGGGGCGAGGACAGGACGTACCCCCCGTTACATCTTCCTGGCGCCCAAGGGGTACACCACCGGCGGTCCTGGCCAGCAGGGATTGATGATCGTCGACCTCGAGGGCCACCTGGTGTGGTTCCAGCCCTCGAGCACGTTCACCATGGGCCTCGACGTCCAAGACTTCCAGGGCCAGTCCCACCTCACCTGGTGGGAGGGGGACATCGTCAACGGCTACGGCAAGGGCGTCGGCGTGATCGCAGACTCGACCTACCAGAGGGTGGCCACCGTGCACGCCCAGAACGGTCTGCAGGCCGACCTGCACGAGTTCACGCTCACCCCCCAGGGCACCGCCCTGATCACCGCCTACGACACCGTCGAGGCGGACCTCTCGAGCCTCGGCGGCCCGCGCCGGGGTCAGGTCCTGGAGGGCGTGGTCCAGGAGATCGAGGTGGCGACGCAGCGGCTCCTCTTCGAATGGCGCAGCCTCCAGCACGTGCCGGTGGAGGACACCTACCAGAAGCTGCAGCCCTCCACCAAGGCCCCCTTCGATTACTTCCACGTCAACTCGGTGGCGGTGGCCCCGGACGGGGACCTGCTGATCTCGTCTCGCAACACCTGGAGCGTGTACAAGGTGTCACGCCAAACCGGGCAGGTGGTCTGGCGCCTGGGAGGCAAGCACTCCACCTTCAGCTTCGGTCCGGGCGCGCGCTTCTACTGGCAACACCACGTCCGTCCCCACGGTCCAGCCCAGCTCTCGATCTTCGACAACGGCGCCTCCCCGGCGATGGAGAAGCAGTCCCGGGCCATCGTGCTCAGCCTGAACGAGACGGCGGCGAGGGTCACCTTGGAGCGCCAGTACACGCACCCGGCCGAGCTGCTCGTCCCGAACCAGGGGAGCGTCGAGCTGCTTCCCGACGGGGGCGCTTTCGTGGGCTGGGGCGCCCAGCCCTACGTCTCCGAGTTCGATCCGAACGGCGAGCTGGTGCTCGACGGTCGGCTGCCGGCCGACGACCAGTCCTATCGCGCGTTCGTCCGCGATTGGGTGGGACGGCCATCCGAGCCCCCGGCCCTTGCGGTCGGCAGCAACGCGGTGGGCGGCTCCACCGTGTACGTGAGCTGGAACGGCGCCACCGAGGTGGTGGCGTGGCAGATCCTGGCCGGGACGGGCCCGGGGACCCTTGAGCGGGTGGCGCGGGCCCCCCGAACCGGCTTCGAGACGGCGATCTCCGTGAACTCCTCCGGCCCCTACTTCGTGGCCGTGGCCCTGGGTCGGGCGGGATCCGAGCTCGGACGCTCGAGGCTGCAGCGGGCGTGACCGCGGTCGAGGGACGCAATCCCCGCGGGGACCTTCTCCCTACGCGAGGGGTGCCTCGGGCTCGAAGCCCTCAAGAGTTCGGGCTGCGCTTCGATCGGCAGGGGCTATCGGCACCGGGTCATGGGTCCCGAGGGCCGGAATCATGGGACGCCGCGCATGGGACGGAGCCTCGCCGGTGCAGGGGTCGGTAACTGTTGGCGTTTGAACCTATGATAGTATGTAGGGGTGACCTTGAAGGACTGGGATCGGCAGCAGGGCGTTCATCCCATGACTGCCTACCGCTGGTTCCGGGAAGGCAAACTCCCAGTTCCCGCGCGCCGCGCCGGCCGGCTGATCCTGGTGGACCAGCCACCGGTCAGTGCCGTTCCGGGGATCACGGCCGTGGATGCCCGCGTGTCCTCCGCCGACCAGAGGTCTGACCTGGACCTAGAGGTCGCCCGGGTGACCGCATGGGCAGCAGCCGAGGGACTTCCAGTCGGCCGCGTGGTGACGGAAGTCGGCTCCGCACTGAACGGCAAGCGCCGCAAGTTCTTGGCCCTCCTGCGCGACAATTCGGCGACCACGATCGGAGTGGAGCACCGCGACCGGTTCGCCCGCTTGGGCGCGGAGGAGGTCGAGGCTGTGCTGGCGGCACAGGGCCGCCGGTTGCTCGTTGTGGATCCATCGGAGGTGGATGACGACCTGGTCCGGGACGTGACCGAGATCCTGACCAGCCTCTGCGCTCGCCTCTCCGGACG
>CADDZO010000279.1 GCA_902812395.1 bacterium
GCTGTTGGTTGCCGAGCGGTTCTTCCCCAGTTCCAAGACGTGCTCTGGCTGCGGGACAGTGAAAGCCAAGGCTGGCCGAGCGCATCTTCCGCTGCGAGGGCTGCGGCCTGGTCATCGACCGAGACGTGAACGCTGCGAAGAATCTTCTCCTCGAGCTCGCCGTCAGTGGCAGAGGGGCCTGTGGAGCCGAGGTAAGACCCAGCCGTGCTGGGCACACGGCGATGAAGCAGGAGGGGACCCCACGAAGCAGGCTTCGTGGGGACCCCAAGCAGGAACCCGGCACCGCGCAAGCGGGTAAGACCGGGACCGTCACCGGGCAACCGGTGACTGTGGATCGGCTGACTCATGCTCACTGATCCGCAACGGATCGGCGATGTCGCCCCCTCCCTGTTCGGCGAGTGCCCGGAGCAGATGGGGATGCACTTCTGTGGCATCGGACATGTCTGGCCCGAGCTGGTCGACCCGGACGGCCGGGAGCCGATGGAGATCGAGGCGGGCGCCATCGGCGAGCTGGCCTACACCGCACTGACCCGGGAGGCCATGCCGGTCATTCGGTTCCTGGGCGGGGACGTGATCCGAATCGAAGGCACCTCCTGTCCCTGCGGGCGGACTAGCTTCCGCATGCGCTGCCTGGGCCGCCGCGACGACATGTTCATCGTCCGAGGCGTTAACGTCTATCCCTCGGCAGTGCTGGCGGTGGTGGCTGGGTTCCGTCCCATAGTCACTGGCTGGGCCCGGGTGGTGCGGCCGACTGGAGAGGTGCGGATGGAGCCACCGGTGCCGATCGAGGTCGAGCTGCCAGGCCAGCCCGATCCGGCTCTGGCGACCAGGATCGAGGAGCGGCTGCGCGCTCACCTTACCTTCCGGTGCCGCGTCCGCCTGGTGCAGACGGCGGAGTTCGGCAACAGCTCCTACAAGACGCCGTTCACGGTGTCCGGATGAGCCGGCGGCCGCTGCGCACCGAGCTCGGGGCAGCCGCCCCCGACCGCATCCTGGTGCGGGGTCACGACCTGGCCGATCTGATCGGGCGTGTGTCGCTGGGCGCGTTCGCCTTCCTGGAGCTGGCCGGCCGACTGCCTTCGCCCGACGAGGCGGCCGTTTTCGACGCAATCGTGGTCCCGCTGGTCGAGCACGGCCTCACCCCGAGCGCCCTCGCGACCCGGCTCACCCTGCTGGGGGCCCCGGAGTCGCTGCAGGGGGCGGTGGCCGCCGGCCTGTTGGGCATGGGGGATCGTTACGGCGGCCCGGTCGAGGCGGCCGCCCGCAGGCTCCAGGAGGGGGTCGCCAGAGGCGGGGACCAGCGTCAAACGGCGCGGCGGATCGTGGCCGACCACGTCGTCGCCCGACGGCCGGTGCTGGACCTCGGCCATCCCGTCCACCGACGCGGCGACCCCCGCGTCCTGCGGCTGTTTCAGGTCGCGGCCGAACACGGCTTCGCGGTCCGCACGTGGAGCTGATGGGCCTGGTGGCAGAGGAGGCGGCCGCGCACCTCGCCGCCGACTGCCCACCAACGCCACCGGCGCCATCGGGGCTGTGGCCAGTGAGCTCGGGCTGAGATGGGAGATGTGCCGAGGCCTGGCCGTGATGGCCCGGGCAATCGGTCTGGTTGCCCACGTGGCCGAGGAGCGGCGACGGCCGCGGGCGGACGAGGTATGGAGACGGATCGAGGAGGAACTCCGGGAGCCGACCTAACATGGCTTCGGGTTCGGAGCATTTGGGAGGTGTGCGCATGCCCGACAGCGTTCCGGGCATCCACCACGTGACCGCGATCACGGGTGATGTCCAAAAGAACGTCGACTTCTACGTCCGGGTACTCGGCCTCCGCTTCATCAAGAAGACCGTCAACTTCGACGTCCCCGACACCTATCACCTCTACTTCGGCGACTATCTGGGTACGCCGGGGACAGCCTTGACCTTCTTCGGCTGGCCCCAGCTCCCCTGGGCGCCGCAGGGGGTGGGACAGGTGACCACGGTCGCCTTCGCTGTTCCCGAGGGCTCGCTCGGCTACTGGTCGCAGCGGCTGACCGGGATGGGGGTGGAGACCGCGCGGGCGGAGCGGTTCGGGCTGGGTGTGATCGCCTTCCGAGACGCCGATGAGATGCAGCTGGAGCTGGTGGGGCAGGCCTCGGACGATCGCTGGTGCCCATGGCAAGAGGGCCCGGTCCCGCCCCAGCACCAGATCCGCGGGTTCCACTCGGTCCGGCTTACGGTGCGCGAAGACGAGCCCAGCGAGCGTTTCCTGGTCGAGGTCATGGGCTTTCGCGAGACCGGGCGCGAGGGCGGCCAGCTGCGGCTAGCCACCGGCGCCGGGGGACCCGACTCGTTGCTGGACTTGCTGGCCACGCGGCGAGCCCCGGCCGGAGTGGAGGCCACCGGCACCGTCCATCACGTCGCCTGGCGGGCCCGCGACGACGACCACCAGCGGGCCTGGCGGAAGCGGTTGGTCGGGGCCGACCGCCAGGTCACCCCGGTTATCGACCGCAAGTATTTCCACTCCATCTATTTCCGCGAGCCGGGCGGGGTCCTGTTCGAGATCGCGACCGACGGGCCGGGCTTCACCGTGGACGAGCCGCCGGACCGGCTCGGATCCGAGCTCCAGCTCCCGCCTCAGTACGAGGGCCGCCGCCAGCGGCTGACCTTCGATCTGCCGCCCATCCGGGTACCGACCTTCGCCGGGTCCCCTCCGGGCTGAGGGCCATGGCCCTGCCCCACCAGGACCAGCCGGTGCTGCAGGTCGGATCGCCGCTGGATCGGGCGGCGGCGGCCATGCTTTGCCTCCACGGTCGCGGCGCCTCGGCCGAGGACATCCTGGTCGGGCTGGGCCCTCCGGTCGAGATGCCAGGGTTCGCGTTCTGGGCACCTCAGGCGGAGGCGGGCAGCTGGTACCCGAACCCCTTCACCGACCCGGTGGCGCGCAACCAGCCCTGGCTGGAGGGAGCGCTGGCGTTGCTGGACGGCCTGGTGGCAGAGGTCGAGCGCCGGCTGGGCGCCTGCCGGCTGGTGCTCCTCGGCTTCTCGCAGGGCGCCTGCCTGGCGCTCGAGTGTGCGGCCAGCCGTCCCCGCCAGTACGGCGGCATTGTGGGCTGGAGCGGGGCCTGATCGGCCCCCCAGGGACCCCGCGCCGGCCCACTGGCCGGCTGAGCGGGACGCCTGTGCTGCTCGGCTGCAGCGACCGGGACCCGTTCGTCTCTGCCGGTCTGGTCCAGGAGGGGCCCGGGTGCTGGCCCGCCTGGAGGCGGAGGTGGACCTGGGCATCTACCCGGGGATGGGCCACGCGGTCAACGCCGACGAGCAGGAGCGGGTGTGTACGCTGATGTCCGCGCTCGTGCGCGAAGGAAGAGGAGGTTCGACGATGGCAGTGATCGCACCGGTCAACCCGATGGCTCCGGAGGGGAAGCCGACCGTAATGGACCTGCTCCGCCGGGACCAGGAGAAGTTCTTTGCCCTGGTCGAGGATCCGGACAACTGATACGTGCAGACGCGCTGTACGGAGTGGCAGGTGCGCGACCTGGTCGGGCACATGATCGACGTCACCAGAGGGATGCCTGGCGCGCTGGGAAGTGGCAAGACGGGGTGAGAGAGCGGATGCCCGGGGTTTCATGGTCACCCACCCCGCCTTCCACATCATGGATTACGGCATCCATCTGTACGACATCGAGTATGGGCTGGGAAACAAGCTGGCCGTGCTTGACGAGGCAACCGCGGGGATTCTGATCCCCTACTGCCACATCATCATGCAGTACACGGTCGACCAGGACTCGCCCGGCGGACGGGCGTGCGTACACGGGATCGAGGTTCCGGCCCCTGGGGGGTCGCTGGCGGGCGACGGTCAAGGACGGGCAATGGTCTTCCCAGCCGGAGCCGGGCGACTTTTCGGGCTGTGACGCGCTCTTCCACTTCACGCCCTCGGACTTCGGCCTCACGGTCTTCGGTCGCTTCCCGGCGGGCCCCACCGGCGATCCCGAGGTGATCGAGCGGGTCCGTCACCTCTTCTTCCGGTTCTGAGGCGCCGGGTCACGATCTGGGCGGCGGGGCCCTGCTCGCCGCCCAGGCCCGCCTTCGAGGGGTGGAGCTGGACCGCGCTGGTATCGCGACGCTGGTCGAGGCGATGGGGGAGGAGGGG
>CADDZO010000280.1 GCA_902812395.1 bacterium
CCCCGGCCCTGCGCCTCCGCCTGGAGCCACCGGCCAGGGAGGCGCTGGCGCAGGGAGTCACGGCCGTCGCTCACTGCGCCCACCAGGTCGACGTGGGCGGTGCCGCTGCCGGCTCCGAGCTGGTCGCCGGCATCACCGAGGCCTGCCAGGAGGGACTCCGCATCCTGCCCGTGCGGATCTTCCGGGAGGGGAAGCTGGAGCCCGACCTCGAGCGTCTGCTGCTGGCCAACGTCCGCCTTCCCGACCGGCTCCGGGGGCGACCTCCTGGCGCAGCGGAACTCCAACCACCTGGGCTGTCGCCGGCTGGTCGAGATCAGCCGTCGCTTCAGTGACCTCTTCGAGGCCGGCCTGGACCAGATCCTGGACCGGACCGAGGCGGCCATCGCTCGGGCACTGTCGGCCATCCCCGAGGGCGCCTACGAGTACGAAGACTTCCTGGACGACACCGGCCCGGGGACGGAACCGGTGCGCGTGCACGTGAAGGTCACCGTGGCGGGTGGCCAAATGGCCATCGACTTCAGCGGCAGCAGCCCGCAGATCGCGGCCGGCATCAACTCCTACCTCAACCACGCACGTGCCTATGCGGCCTTCGCCATGAAGGTCTTCACCGATCCCGGGTCCCGCAGAACGAGGGGGCCTTCCGCCGGCTGGAGGTCACGGCCGAGCCGGGCTCCTTCTTCTACCCTCGCTTCCCGGCTCCCTCCGGCGGCCGCGCGACCGTTCAGACCAGGGTCTTCGAGGCCGTCAACGCCGCCCTCGCCTGGGTGCTGACGGAACGTGCCATGGGCGTCTTCTCCCACTGGGCCAATCCCAACCTGGGCGGCCCCGACGACGGCCGGAGGCCGGGATGGCCCCGGCGCCTCGCCGATGGGGCGCCGGGCCATCGCCTGCACGCAGGTTCAGCTCTTCGTGACGTCCGAGAGCTCGATGCCCCAGATGGGGTTGATGAACACGTTGTGGAGATCGCTTGCCATGGCGTCAGTGATTAGCGGCTGGTAGAGGATCACAAACGGCCCGTTCTGCATTTCGTACTCGTTGATCTGCTTGTACAGCGATGCCCGCTCAGGACCGTTGGGGAGGCCGCCCGCTTTCACGACGAGCTGGCTCAGCTGGGGATCGTTCCAGTTCAATCTCCAGGCTAGTGACTGGGTGCCATAGTCACCGAACGGCTTCGCGAAATCGTCAGGGTCGGGATAATCAGCTGCCCACTCGGCTAGCACCATCTGCGACTTCTGCGCCCGGTAAGTTGTGTACAGTTCAGAAGACTGCTCGACCTGGAGGTTGACCGTGATGCCAACCCTCGCCAGGTCGTTCTTCAGCACAGCTGCGAGATCGGAACCCGCAACGCCGCCCGGCACGTTCTCGCTTGGCACGAGCATGGTTGCCGTGTAGCCGTTCGGGTAACCTGCCTGGGTCAGGAGCTGCTTCGCCTTGGCGATGTCCTGATGGTAGGGCAGGCTCGAGTCGTAGCCGTACATGCCCTCCGGCACGACACCTTGATTCAGGATCGCATTCCCGGAGAGCAGGTTCTTGACGATACCCTGGTAGTCGATCGCGTACTTGACCGCTTGCCGCACCAGGGGCTGGCTTTGTGCAGGGATGTTCTTCACGTCCAGTCCCAGATACTCCAGGGAAAGGTCTGGCTTCTTGACAACTTTGAACTTGCTGCTCTGCTGCAGCTGTTGTAGCTGTTGGGGGGTAAGGGTGACGGCCACGTCGGCACCCCCCCTCTGGAGCAGGTCGAACTGCGCCGTGCTCTCCGGCGTGTCCTTATAGACAACGCGGGTAATTTCTGGCATCGGGCCAAGCGTCCAGTGCCTGTTGGCGCTGAGGACGATCTGGCTCGCCCGATCCCACACATCGAGGACATAAGGTCCGCCACCAGCCGAGTGGTCGTCGAGCCAACCATGGCCCCAGTCGCCATTGACCACATGCTCCTTCACGACCTTCTCATCAACGATGCCAGTGGTCGGGTAGGCCATGATGGCCAGGAACGCACCGGGCGCTATGGGCTGGGTCAGCTTGATGACCACGGTATAGGGGTCGGGAGCTGTGACCTGGCTGGCGACATTGGCGGCTGTGATCCCCATCTGAGTTACGAGCCAGGCTGCAGGGTTCTTGGGCAGGTTCACGACTCGTTCGAATGAGTAAACGACGTCATTCGCCGTGAGTGGATCGCCGTTGGCGAAGGTTACTCCCTTCTTGAGATGGAACGTCCACGTCATGCCGTCTGGAGACATGTGCCAGCTGCTGGCCACCTCGGGCACGACCCTGGTGGTGTTTCCCTTGGCGTAGGTCACGAGATTGCTATAGGTCTCATGTGTGACATCGATGCTGGAAAACTCGTAGGCTTGGTTGGGGTCCAGTGTCACGGCGTCCTCGATCGAGCGGGCGATGACCAGTGTCTGCTTCGGGCCCGCCGGCGGTTGCTGTGCCTGCTTGGTACTGCCGCCGCAGGCGGCGAGCAGGGTCGCGAGCGCGAGGGTGAGCGCGAGAACCGCGCGCGGGGACCGTCGAACCATCTACCTTGTACCTCCTCTACCTCCTCCACCGGAGGCCGGGCGGCAGTGCCGCGGATGACATAAATCTACGATCTGAGCCCGTTGTAGGGCATACTGGGGGCTCTCGGGGAGCTGGCGTTCCCTGGGAGATGCGCGAGGGGCGAACGGCCGAGAGCGGCGGGTGACCTGCCGATGGCGTGATGCGGTGACGGAGCCCTCCGTTCAGCCGGCTACTTGAGCTGCCATCCGGCGGTATGGGGGCGCTGCCGCGTTGCTGAGCGGGCGCCGGTAGCGCTTTCAAAGGGTTGTGGGAGCGGCCGCAGATGAGCGTCCGCTCCGAGTCCGCCGCGGCCTTGCCTCTCCGCCTGAACGTGCGCCGCCTGGGGACCGCGGCCCGTCATGTGGGAGACCTTGCGGTCCAGCTGCTCGACCAGGGTCGCGTCGGTCCCTCAGGGGGACCGCGCCGGCCGGTGCGCCGAATCAGTTGCTTCTTCGTGGTGCGAACGGCCACGTCGCGGTCAGGGTCGTCCTCGTTGAGGGCGGCGAAGTTCTCCTCCTCATGCGCAGCCGGCGTCGGCACGGGCTTTCCCGGTCGCTCTTCGATGCCCGCTTGGTCGAGCGACTGGTTGGTGGTTCATCGGGTGGAGCTGGGCCTTGTCGTTCTTCTCATCGGTGCCCTCGGCGGAGACGATGACCTGGTCCTCGTTGGCCACGGCCTGAGCGTGGTAGCCGTGAAGGAACCCGTTCTTCGCCGCCATGACCTTGGACTGGGGGGTGGTAACTGTTGGCATGTGAACCTATGTATGTAGGGATGAATTTGAAGGACTGGGCGCGGCAACAAGGCGTTCATCCCATGACTGCCTACCGCTGGTTCCGGGAAGGCAAACTCCCAGTTCTCGCGCGCCGCGCCGGCCGGCTGATCCTGGTGGACCAGCCACCGGTCAGTGCCGTTCCAGGGATCACGGCCGTGGATGCCCGCGTGTCGTCCGCTGACCAGAGGTCCGACCTGGACCGGCAGGTCGCCCGGGTGACCGCATGGGCGGCAGCCCAGAGCTTGGCAGTGGGCTGCGTGGTGACCGAGGTCGGCTCCGCACTGAACGGCAAGCGCCGCAAGCTCCTGGCCCTCCTTCGGGACAAGAGCACCGCGACTGGTTCGCCCGCTTCGGTGCGGAGTACGTGGAGGCCGCCCTATCCGCACAAGGACGTCGGCTGCTGGTGGTGGACCCCGTCGAGGTGGACGACGATCTGGTGTGGGACGTGACCGAGATCCTGACCAGCCTCTGCGCTCGCCTCTCCGGACGGCGAGCGGCTGCCAACCGAGCGGCCAAGGCCATCGCAGCGGCCACCGGGAAGGAGCCGTGAAGCTGCAGCAGGCCGGGTCCCCACGCAGCCCGCTTCGTGGGGTGCCCCAGGCCTACCGGTACGCGCTCGATCCCACCCCGGCCCAAGAGCGGAGGCTCCGCTCCCATGTCGGAGCGGCTCGCTACGCCTGGAACTGGGGTCTGACCCGGGTCAAGGCGCGGTACGCAGCCGAGAAGAAGTGGTACTCAGCCGAGGATCTCCATCGGCTGGGGAACGCGGAGAAGAAGCGCAACCCCGA
>CADDZO010000281.1 GCA_902812395.1 bacterium
ACGAAGCAGGCTTCGTGGGGACCCCAAGCAGGAACCCGGCACCGCGCAAGCGGGTAAGACCGGGACCGCCACCGGGCAACCGGTGGCTGCGGGTCGGCTGACTCATGCTCACTGACCCGCAACGGCATCCAGAAGAACGTCCGGCACCCCGATTCCCAGGTCAGCGGAGGCCGAGAGCGTCACCAAGACCGCTTCCTGCGTCACCTCGGGTGGGACTCGGCGTAGTCGCCCAGCCGGTGGCAGACCCAACCCAGCCCGGCCGCGAAGCGGGCGGCCTCCGAGCCTAGCGCCGGCATCGTGCGGGACTCCGGAGAGGACCTGCCGCAGGCCGGCCGTGTCCGCGCCCCGGATCTGGACCAGCAGCAGCGCGTCCCTCCCCGGCAGGTCGATCGCCGGCTCCCGGCGGTGCCGCTCGGCGAGCTGCCGCAGCGCCTTGGCCGCCTCCCTGGCGACGAAGGGTGGCTCGGGTGGGTCGCCCCGCGGTGCAGAGGCAGGCGGTGGTCGGGGTGGTGGGAATGGCGTAGGGCGGTCCGGGCCGGCCCAGCACGCCGATCCCCAGCGCCACCACCAGATCGAACATGCCCAGCGGGGTGCATTTGACCGCAGCCCAGCGCCGCCCGGCGCGGAGCGATGCCGCTACCAGCTCCGGCCGGACCGATACGAGTACCTCCTCACCCCCATGGGCCGCTCACTGGGGCCGGTGATGCCGCTCTGTGTGCCCCGGGGGTCGGGAGTGGAGCAGGGGCGGGGGCCTGAGCCCGCGTCGCGTCCATCGCTGCTGAGGAGGCGAGGAGATTTGGGTGGGGCTGAGCTGCGAGCGGTGCGGTGAGCTGCTGGAGATGGGGGACCTGGAGGTGCAGCCACTCCGGTCGCGAACCGGAAAGGGGCGACGGACGCTGGCGGCACCTCGCACTTCCCCGCAGTCGTCCTGACCTCCACAAGCAACCCATCACCCTTCCCCCGAGCCCCTTCTACCTACCCGTCGATGACGGGGGCTTCCGTCCCACCCAGGCCACCCAGAGCCGATGGGATTCCGACGCCCAGCGCGGCAGCCCGGTGAGCGCCGTCCTCGCCCGCGCCATGCGTCGACTGGAGCCCACTGGAGCCCGAATCCGCCGTCGGGCTGGCCGGTCTCACCATGGAGTCCTGGGCGTCCTGCCCAAGTCGGACCTCCATCTCGCCGCCCGACTCATTCGGCCCGGGCGTCGCGTACGCCTGCTCCAGGCCGAGGCGCGGTGCGGGGCCGTGTCGTCGCCCTGGCGTGAGCCTGGGAGATCGTGACCCGAGCGGGTGAGTTACGGAAGGCGGGGTGCGGGCCCCGGATGACAGTCAGACCAGCCCCGCAGCCGCAAGGTTCCTTCTGCGGACTGGTCATGTGGGGTCGGTAACTGTTGGCATTCGAGCCTATGGTAATATGCAGGGGTGCACTGGACGGAGTGGGCACGGCAACAAGGCGTTCATCTCGTGACCGCCTACCGCTGGTTCCGGGAAGGCAAGCTCCCGGTTCCTGCGCGCCGTCCCGGCCGGCTGATCCTGGTGGATCAGGCGCCGGTCACTGCCGTTCCGGAGATCGCCGCCGTGTATGCCCGCGTGTCCTCCGCTGACCAGCGCGCGGATCTGGACCGACAGGTTGCTCGGGTGACCGCATGGGCGGCAGCCCAGAGCTTGGCGGTGGGCCGCGTGGTGACCGAGGTCGGCTTTGCGCTGAACGGCAAGCGCCGCAAGCTCCTGTCTCTCCTTCGGGACAAGACGGCAACCACGATCGGTGGGGGAGCACCGTGACGGGTTCGCCCGCTTCAGTGCCGAGTACGTGGAGGCCGCCCTATCCGCACAAGGACGTCGGCTGCTGGTGGTGGACCCCGTCGAGGTGGATGACGATCTGGTCCGGGACGTGACCGAGATCCTGACCAGCCTCTGCGCTCGCCTCTCCGGGCGGCGATCGGCTGCCAACCGAGCGGCCAAGGCCATCGCAGTGGCCACCGGGGAGGACCTGTGAAGCTGCAGCAGGCCGGGTCCCCACGAAGCCCGCTCCGTGGGGTGCTCCAGGCCTACCGGTACGCGCTCGATCCCACCCCGACCCAAGAGCGGAGGCTCCGCTCCCATGCCGGAGCCGCTCGATTCGCCTGGAACTGGGCCCTGACCCGGGTCAAGGCGCGGTACGAAGCCGAGAAAAAGTGGTACTCGGCGGAAGAACTCCAGCGGCTCTGGAACGTGGAGAAGAAGACCAAGCCCGATCTGGCCTGGTGGCAGGAGAACTCCAAGTGCGTCTACCAAGAGGCCTTCCGGAACTGTCAATGGCCATCTGGAATGACGCGGTTGTGGCCAACTCAAAGTCGGCAGCGGCGGCCGCGTGCGACCAGCCCCTCGACGACCCTGTTGACCGTGGGTGGCGAGCCCGTTCAGCCCTCGGCCGGCACCTCCTGATGTCGCAGGTGCGGCGCGGCGGTCAGGAGGCCGCCGCGAGTCTTACTCGCGCATCCTGAACGACTCGCCCTCGGTGACGACGACGGCGGGGTGGTGAAGGAGGCGGTCGAGCATGGAGACAGTGGTGGCGTGGTCGGGCAGGAAGCGGCCCCCCTCGTTGAAGGGCCAGTGGCTGGCCAGGCCCAGGCTGCGGCGCTCGTAGGCGGCGGCGACGAAGCGGAAGAGGAGCTGGCTGCCGGTGCCGTCGAGAGGGGCGAAGCCGAGTTCGTCACAGATGACCAGGTCGGCGCGGAGCAGGGTCTCGAGGACGCGCCCCACCGAGTTGTCGGCGAGGCCCCGGTCGAGGGTCTCGACCAGCTCAGCGGCGCTGAAATAGCGAACCCGGAAGCCGGCCGCGACCGCGGCGTGGCCGAGGCCGACGAGCAGATGCGATTTCCCGGTCCCGGCCGGTCCGACCAGACAGAGGTTCTCTGTGGCGCGGACCCACTCCAGCGAGGAGAGGGAGTCGAAGGTCGCCTGGGGCACCGACGAGAGCTGGACCTTGAATTCGTCCAGAGTCTTGGCCACCGGGAAGGCGGCCTGCTTGAGGCGGGCCCGGTGGTTGGACTCGTCGCGCGCCTTGAGCTCGGCCTGGACGAGGGTGCGCAGCAGTTCCTCCGGCGACTAGCGCTGCGTCTTCGCGGTCTGGCACACCTCAGGCGCGATGTGGCGCACTCCAGCCAGCTTGAGCCGGCGCAGGCCGGCGAGCAGGTCCGGCGCCAGCGGCGGAGCGGGGGCGCTCATCGAATCGCCTCCAGGGCGTACGCGGAGAGCGGCCGGACCGGGACCTCGGGCAGGCCCAGCTTGAGCGGTGCCCCCTCGGTGCTCGGGTTGGGGACGCCTTCGCCGGCCTCGAGGATGGCGCGGATGTCGTCGGCGCTGAAACGTCGGAAGCGCAGCGCTCGCTCCAGGGCGGCGAGCAGCGCCGGCCGCCCCCAGCTCGCCTCCAGCGCCACGATCTCACCCAGCACCGAGGCCAGGGGCATGGTGCCCGCCGCCGCTGCCGCCCGCAGCAACGCTTCTGCCACCGGGCCTAGCTCCAGGAAACTGCGCTCGGTGGCCGTCTGCACCCCGAGTCGACGTGCCGGCTGCCGGCTGTGGCTGGGGGAGTGCTCGTCCAGGATGGAGACCTCACCCGGCCCCACCAGCGGATGGCGTGCGATCTCGCGCTCGCCCTCGCTGACCACCACTGTGCCCTCATCGGCGCCGACCTCGACCCGATGACCGACGTACGCGCTCGGCACCGAGGAGTGCGTGGAGCCGAAACGCACCCTCTGCAGCCGGTCGACCTTGCGCTGCTCGGGCCGCCGCAGCACCGCTCGCAGCGAGGGCATCGGCCGCAGCACCTTGCGCTCCTCCTCCAGCCGCTCCGCCGGCACCGCCTGGATCTCACTGTGCAGATTGCCGTTCACCTCCAGACCCCAGAGCACAGCCGCCCGCTTGGCTCGTCCGACATCGCCCTCGAACCCCTCCGCCGGTACCACCAGGTCACGCTGGCCGTAGCCGGCGAGATGCTCCACCACACCCTTCGATTCGGGGTCTGCCGCCTCGCAGAAGTCCGGCCTGAACCCGTAATGGGCGGCGAAGCGAACGTACGCCGGGTGCGGCACCACCTGGTTGGCCACGATGC
>CADDZO010000282.1 GCA_902812395.1 bacterium
ACCTCGTCGAGCCGGCGGTCGACGCGGGCGAACTCGATCGCGATCGCCTCCAGGCCGGCCTGCGCGATGTCCTCGGCGGTGGTGGCCAGGGTCAGACCGGCGACGGCGCCGAAGGCATAGGGGGCATAGCCCGGGCTGCGCTCGCCGGCCAGCAGGGGAAGGAAGACGAGCCCGTGCCCCCCCGGCCGGCGCTGCCGCAGCTGCGCCTGCAGGCGCCGCCGGTCCAGGTTCAGCACCTGCGACATCCAGTCTTGCAGGTTGCCGCCGTTGCTGAGCGCTCCGCCCACCACCAGGCGCTCGCCGTCGAGCCGGTAGCACCAGAGCCCGGGCGGTGGCGGCACCGGCAGCCCCGAGCACATGGCCCTGAGCGCGCCCGAGGTGCCGACGGTGAGGGCACGCTGGGTGGGATCGACGCAGCCGCTGCCCAGGTTGGCCAGGGCGCCGTCCCCGGCGGCGTGGAGCCACGTCGTCCGGGCCAGCCGGGGCCAGCGAGCCGCGAACTCCGGGGCCAGGCCGCTCTCGACTTCGGCCAGCGGCGGCAGGCCGGCCGGATCGACGTCCAGCGCGGCCAACAGCTCCTCGTCCCAGGAGCGGTCGGCGAGTCGGAACAGGCCGGTGCCCGAGGCCATCGAGAGGCTGGTGGCGGGATGGCCGAAGAGGCGCCAGTAGAGCAGGTCGCCGAAGCTCAGCCAGCGCACCGGTCGCCGCCAGAGGGCCGGCCGCACCCGCTTCAGCCAGGCCAGCCTGGCCGGCCAGTAGCTGGCGTGTAGGGTGCAACCGGTCCGCCTCCGCACCGCCTCCGGGTCCAGCCGGCCGGCCAGCTCCTGGGCGGCCCGACGGCTTCGGGTGTCGGCCCAGAGGAAGAGCGGCGTCAGCGCCCGACCTTCGGTGTCGGTGGCGACCAGGCTGTGCCAGAAGGTCGAGACTCCGACCGCTCCGACGGGGCCGGCCAGCACCGGCCGGGCACGGCCGAGCAGCTCGTCGAGGCAGCGACCGACCAGGCCGACGAGCCGGTCGGCGTCGACCTCGACGGTGCCGTCGCGGTCGATCCGGGGCTGGTAGGGGAGGTGGACCCGGGCATCGGGCAGCGGCCGGGCACGGTGATCGTAGAGCAGCGCCCGGACCGACGAGGTCCCGACGTCCAGCGCCAACACCAGGTCACCCGACCCCGCTGCCGGCATCCTGTCGTCAGGGTGCACCCCGGGCCCGCCGTGGTCAACCGTGGTCGAGCGATGCCGGCCCGGGTCCCTGAGGCGATGCCTGGCCGCCGGCCAGTCGACAAGCCGGCGGGTAGCACCGGTGCCAGGCTCGCCCTGTGGACGTGGTGGGCCCTCGCGAGCTGAGGCAGCACGCCAGCGACTTGGTGCGCCGGGTCGAAGCGGGCGAGGAGATCACCATCACCGTCAGCGGTCGTCCCGCCGCACGGTTGGTTCGGGCTGATTCCCGCCGGTGGCGGCGCTTCGATGAGATCCGCGACCTCTTCTCTGGCCCTCCCGATCCCGGCTGGTCCGAGGATCGAGACCTCCTTGACGTGCCTTTGCGCCATCCCTGGGAGGCGGAGTGAGGATCGTCCTCGACACGAGCGTGGTCATCGCCACGGATGTCCCGACCGGCGAAGGCGACCTCGCGATCGGTGTCGTCACGCCCGCCGAACCGCACTTCGGCGTGCTCGTGACGCACGATCCCATGCGCCGGGCCGGGCGATTGCGTCGCCTCGCGTCGATCGAGTGATGGTTCGATCCGCTGCCGGTCGACCACCGAGTCGTCGAGAGTCATGGTCTGCTGGCGGCCCAGGTGGCTCGCATAGGTCGTCGACCACGGGCCCGAACGATGAACCTCCTGATCGCGGGGACCGCACGTGCACATCGAGCGCGCCTCGCCACACGCAATGGCGAGGACCTCCAGGGTCTCGAATCGCTGCTCGACATCGTGTCCATTCGCAGTCCTGATCAAGTCCTCGGCATCCAAGGCCGGGTTTCTCGAGACAAGTACGGTGTGATCACGACCGAGGGGTCGGCGCCGGCACGGGCCGTGCGGTCCGCCAGCCCGAGCCGACGCCGCCGGTCGACGTGGCCGACGTGCGCGACGACGGGGACCCGTCCCGTGGTCGCGGCCACGCACCGGGCGATGGTCCCGGCCCACCCCCCACCTCCATGGCCACGAACTCTCCGGTCGTGCTCCCGACCATCGGCCCCCCGGCCCTGTGGCCGATTGGACCGACCTCCGTACCCGAGCAGATGAGGGAGGAAGAGCGAGATCTGGGAACAGGGTCAGCACCACCAGCCCTCCCACCGTGAGGCCGAGGCATGACCATATCTCGCCGGATGGTGTCCTGGAGCGGCATCCGAGTCAGCTTGCTCAGGACGAAGTCGATGATGGCCGGGGTCGGCGTCCCCGGTCCGACCGTCATGCTGGGTGTGTCCGCGACCCCGCAGCAGACGGGGTCGACCTCGTGACGGGCCAGGGCGGGTGGCGAACCGCTCCTGGCGGGTCCAACCAGCTCACGGATGAGGAGCGGGAGGCTAGATCCGCCTTCCAGGACCGTGCCTCCGGTGCCACGGCCGCCACCGGGCGATGCGCCAGGAGCTCTTCGATGCGGGCCAGCGCATTCCTCACCAGAGCGCCGCCGAGGCCAGCCGGGCACCCTCGACCAGGGCCTCCAGCTTGGCCCACATGATCGAGGGATGCACACGACGCACCAGGGGTCCCTGAGCGAAGCCGCAGTCGGTGCTCGCGATCACTCCGCTCCCGGCCCACCAGTCGAGCCAGACGAGTGAGACGCTCGGCGACCAGCTCCGGGTGCTCGACCACGTTGGTCGCGTGGCTGATCACCCCGGGCAAGAGCACCCGATCCTCGGGCAGTGCCACCGTCTCCCAGACGCGCCACTCGTGCTCGTGCCGGGGGTTGGCCTGCTCCAGGGCGTAACCACCGGCGCGCACCCGCAGGACCAGGTCGACGATGTCCTTCAGCGGGACGTCGCCGGTGTGTGGTGCGTTCCAGCTCCCCCAGCAGATGTGGTACCGCACTCGCTCCATGGGCAGCCCCTCCAGGGCCGCGTTGAGCGCCTCGACTCGCGGCACGGCCCATCGACGATAGTCCTCGAGCGTCCCCGGGGGCACGATCAGCTCGTACATCATCGGGAACCAGGCATCGTCAACCTGGAGGTCGAGGCCGGCGTCGATGATGGCCGGTATTCCTCCCGCAGGGCATCGGCGACCGCGAACAGCAGCTCCTCATCGTTTGCGTAGTACTCGTTCTGACGGCCCGCGGCCAGGCTGGCGGGGGCGACCGCGGGAAGGAAGCCGTTGCGGATCAGTGAGCATGAGCCAACCGACCCGCAGCCACCGGTTGCCCGGTGGCGGTCCCGGTCTGACCCGCTCGCGCGGTGCCGGGTTCCTGCTTGAGGTCCCCACGAAGCAGGCTTCGTGGGGTCCCCTCCTGCTTCATCGCCGTGTGCCCAGCACTGCTGGGTCTTACCTCGGCTCCACCGGCGTTTATCCTCTCCGTCCCACTGACGGCGAGCTTGAGCAAGTTCTTCCGCAGCGTTCACATCTCGGTCGATGACCAGGCCGCAGCCCTCGCAGCGGAAGATGCGCTCGGCCAGGGACAGCTTGGCTTTCACTGTTCCGCAGCCAGAGCACGTCTTGGAGCTGGGGAAGAACCGATCGGCCACCAGCAGCCGGCCACCGCGCCAGGAGGCCTTGTAGCCGAGCTGGTGCCGCACGGTCCCGAAGGACTGGTCGGCCAGGCTGCGGGCCAACCTCCGGTTGCGGAGCATCCCGGCCAGGTTCAGGTCCTCGACCACCACCGTCTCGTATCGAGCAGCCAGCCAGGTCGTGGCCTTGTGCAAGACATCGAGACGGCAGTTGGCGATCCGGGCATGGATACGCGCCAGTCGCCGCGCGCTCTTCCTTCGGTTGGCGGAGCCGGTCTTTTTGCGGGAGTGGGCGCGCGAGGCTCGGCGGAGGCGCCGCAGCGCAGCCTTCAGCGGCTTGGGACCAGGGAACCGGATCACCTTGCCTT